>JAQBNT010000082.1 GCA_028288445.1 Hymenobacter sp.
CAACACGCCCATTCAGGAGGCCTACATTGTGGGCAGCACGGCCGGTATGGCGGCCGTGGGGGCGCGGCCCATTGTCGAAATTCAGTTTGCCGACTACATCTGGCCGGCCCTGAACCAACTGGTGGAGGAGCTGTCCAAATCCTGCTACCTTACGATGGGCAAGTTTCCGATTCCGGCCCTTATCCGCGTGCCCATTGGGGCCTATGGCGGGGGCGGGCCGTACCATTCGGGTTCTATTGAGAGCACGCTGCTCACCATTCGGGGCATTAAAGTGGTGTACCCGAGCAACGCGGCCGATATGAAGGGCCTCATGCGGGCCGCCTTCCTCGACCCCAACCCGGTGGTGATGCTGGAGCACAAAGGCCTGTACTGGAGTAAGGTGCCCGGCACCGAAGAAGCCAAAACCGTGGAGCCGGCGGCGGGCTACGTCATCCCATTGGGCGTGGCCGCCATTGCGCAGGCCGCCGATGCCGAGCAGCTGCGCCGGGGCAATACGGCCTTGGTCGTGACCTACGGCATGGGCGTGCATTGGGCCAAAGCCGCCAGCCGCGACTTCCCCGGTCAAATCGAAATCCTCGACCTACGCACCCTCAACCCGATTGATTTTGATGCGGTGACGGCCGCCACCCGCCGCCACGGCAAGGTGCTCGTGCTCACCGAAGAGCCGCTGCTGAACAGCTTCGCCGAAAGCCTGGCCGGGCGCATCCAGCGCCACTGCTTCACGGCGCTGGATGCGCCGGTGTTCACCCTCGGCGCGGCCAACCTGCCGGCCATTGCCCTGAACGTGGAGCTGGAAAAGCAAATGCTGCCGAGCGCGGCCAAGGTGGCCGTGGCGCTGGGCGAACTGCTGGGGTATTAAAAACTCCCCGAGGCTCGGAATTCGGATTCCGAGCCTCGGGGAGTTTCCCGCTGGTCCGGAATCCGAATTCCATGCCTCAGGGAAACTCCGAGGGGCGCGGGCGAAGCGGGGCAATTAGCCCACTTCTTTAGAAGGGATACCCAATGCCCAGGTTGAAGGAAATGGGGTTGGCGCTGGTGTCGAAGTTGCGCAGGGACCATTTATCGGCGCTGGTAGGGGCGGTGGGGTCGTAGATTTTGGTGGCGATGTCGAGGCGCAGAATCAGGAACGTGAAATCGAAGCGCAGGCCGAAGCCCGAGCCCACGGCAATCTGCCGGTAGAAGGTGTTGAGCTGAAACTGCGCGCCGGGGCGGAGGTATTCGCCGGTATCGGGGTCTTTCTTTTCCTGCAGGCCCCACACGTTGCCGAAATCGGTGAACAGCGCGCCTTTAAAGAAGCCGTAAATCGGAAAGCGGTACTCGGCGCTGCCTTCCAGCAGCAGCTCGCCGGGCTGCTCGGTGAGGTAGTCGCGCACCAGCCGGCCGTTGCTCGGGCGCGTGGGCGTGAAACCGCCCGGTCCCAGGCGGCGCGGCTGCCAGGCCCGCAGGCTGGTGGAGCCGCCGGCAAAAAACGACTTATCGTAGGGCACAATGTACTGCGGGTCGCTTTCGGGCGTGGTGGGGTCGTCGGTGCGGCTCAGGGCGTGCACCGCGCCGCCGTTGAGGCGCCAAACAAAATAGGTTTGGGGCGTAAGATGATAGTAGCGACGGTAATCGATGCTGACGCGGGCGAAATCGTACACGCTCAGGCCGGTATTATCGTAAAGCCCCTGGCGGTAAAGCCCGCGCGTGAGGCCGCCGATTTCGCCAAAAAGCCGCAGGTAATAGGCGTCGCGGGTTTCGTTGAAATCGTTGGAATTATAGAGCGAGGTGAAGCTGAAGCTGGGCTCAATCTGCTTGCTGAATGAGCGGTACAGCGAGGAGCCTTCCGTGTCCTGCAAGCGCTGTAGGCGCACCTTAAAAGAGTCGCTGGTGAACGGCGTATTCACCAGCGTGATGACCACCGGCGAAAACACATACTGGTGAAACGGCGAGCGCTGCCAGATATAATCCCAGGCAAACTCGAAGTTGGACCGGATGTATTCCGGGCGCTTCACGTAGGTTTCGGAGAGCGAAAAGCGGGTTTTGGGGTTGTAGCGCGTCAGGAAATAGTTGGTGCGGAAGGGCACTAGAAACTGCGGCAGCACCAGCGCCGCCGTGGCCCCCAGCTGCGTGGTATACACGTTGTCGGTGGTGTTGTCGGTAGCCACGCGGGTGAGCTGGCCCTCAAAACCGGCCCGCACGCCAAATTCCAGCACCTCTGCCCCGCCGAAGGGGTTGCGGGTTTTCAGGCGGTAGTTCAGAAACGGTCCCGGCAGGTAGGCTACGTAGGTCGCGCCCACCTCCACGGTCTGGGAGAATTTGGGCGCGGGCGAGGCGTTGATGACGGCCACCAGCTGGCCGGTGGTGGGGTTGCGGCCGGTGCTGTCGGCGGTGGGCGGGTCGGGCACCTTGCGGTAGTTCACGGTATTGAACCGGAACATGTCCAGGTCGGCCAGCTGGCGCTGGGTTTGCAGGGTGTTGGTCAGGCTGTAGTGCTGCTCGGGGCGCACCAATACTTTATTTGCCAGCAGGCCGGTGCTGAATTTCTGTTGGTAGGCGGCAAAGCGTACCGAATCCGTAACCACGGTATCGGTGCGCACGCCCAGGCTGGGGCGGGCGCGCAGGGCACCGGCCGTGCCGGCGCGGCGCAGGGTGTCGCCGGTGGCGCTGCGCAGGGTGCGCCCCACGCCGGCATCGGTGATGAAGCGGACCTGGCGTAGCGTGTACAACCGGTGGCCCTGGCCTGGCGCAGGGTTGGCAACGAAGGTGCGCAGCCGCACCGTGAATTTCTCGTAGCTGGTGTCGGCTTCGAGGGTGATGTACTGCTGGCGGAAATCGAAGTAGCCCGCGTTCTTGATGAGGGTTTCGAGGCGGGTGCGCTCCTGGCCAATCAGGTCCTCGTTGTAGCGGTCGTTTTCGCGCAGCAGCGTGGCCGGCTGGCCCCGGCGCACCACGGCGGCCACGGCCGAATCGGGAATGCTGGGGGCCTGGAGGCGGTAAAGAAACGGCGGGCCTTCCTTGATGTTGTAGGTCACCGTGACGCGGCGGTACTGCTTGGCGGCATCCAGCGAATCGGGCTTGCTTGGGATGATGGAGCCCACGGCTCTCAGGGCCCGGAGCACGATGCCGCGCCGAAAGCGGGCCGTGTCGGTGGCCGACACCCGCGCCCGGAAAAAGCCCTGCGACCGCAGAAACGTCGTCATCTGCTCCACCGATTTCTTGGTCAGGGCCGTGTCGTAGATGACCGGCGCTTCGCCCAGGCGCATGATGGCGTTGCCTTTGTCGAGGGCCAGCTGCTTGCGCTTGACTTTGCGCTCGCGCTGGTCGAGCAGCTTGCCCAGCTCAGCCGAGTCGGTGCCGGCGGCTTTTATCTTGGCGGCGTAGGTGGTTTCAATGTCGCGCAGCTTGCTTTTGATGCGCACCGAATCGTAAAACTTGAAGCCTAAGTGGTAGATGGCCAGCTTGGGGGGCAGCTTGGTGTTGGTCTTTTGCTGGGCCAGCGCGGTGAGGCGGTCTTTGTCGGCGTGCTCAATGCCCTTGATTTCGACGCGGCTGAGCAGGCGCTGGTTGGGGCGCAACAGGCTGAATGGCGAGCACGCCGCCAGCCCCAGCAGCGCGAGCAGCGGCCCGAGCCGGTGCGCAGGCCGTAGTTTTGGCAAATAAGTAACGAGTAATGGTTTCAAAAGCACTTGGCAAATACGTGCAGTCGCTGCACCAGAAGAAGTACCGGCACCGCCACGGGGCGTTCCTGGTAGAGGGGGGCAAAAGCGTGTTGGAGCTGCTAAGTTCCGACCTGGAAGTCGAACACGTGCTGGCCACGGCCGAATTCATCGACCAAAACCGGGCCAGCCTGCCCGCCCGGCTGCCGCTCAGCGCCGCCACCGAAACCGAGCTTACTCAGCTCGGCACGCTGGCCACCAATACCACCGCCCTGGCCGTGGTGCGCCTGCCCGCCGAAACTCCGCTGCCCCTAACGCTGCCCGAAACCGCTTTGTTGCTGGCCCTGGATGAGGTGCGCGACCCCGGCAACCTCGGCACCCTGCTGCGCTTGGCCGACTGGTACGGCCTGCCCGGCGTGGTGCTCAGCCCCGGCTGCGCCGATGCCTACGCCCCCAAAACCGTGGCCGCCAGCATGGGGGCCTTCGCCCGGGTGCGCGTCTGGGAGCGCGACCTGACCGAGTGGCTGCCCACGCTGGGCCCCGCCGTGGGCATCTTCGGGGCCGATTTGGCGGGCGACAACGTGCACCGCCTCACCCTGCGCCCCGCGGGCGTGCTCGTGATGGGCTCCGAATCGCACGGCCTCACGCCGGGCGTGGGGGCGGCCCTCACGCGCCGGCTGCACATTCCGCGCGGGGCCGGCGGCCAGGCGGAGAGTTTGAACGTGGCCATTTCGGCGGCTATTTTATTGGATAACTTCTTTCGGAACGAGTAATATGTAATCGCAGAATGCTCAGGATGACAGTCGTGCAAAAAAAGCGCCTCTGGATTATTTCCAGAGGCGCTTTTCTACTCAATCAACCACGACTATTAAAAGCCGAAAACGTTCAGGCCGACGGTGAGCAGGTGGGTTTTGGGTCCCTGGCCTTCTTTAAACAGCTCGTTCATGTTGTAGCGGGCGAAGAGCTGTAAGGCGTGGAAGCCAATTTCGCCCTGCAACCCGTACGTCCAAGGGTTGAGATTGAGGGTACCAGTGGTTTTATCCTTGCTGTTGTAGTCGGAGCCGGCCAGCCGGTATTCGGTTTTGATGTTGCTGGTGAGCCGGGTGCCGCCGAAGCCGCCAATGCCGGCCGAAAGCGTGCGCTTGTCGTATTTATTTCGCAGCTTCATGCGCAGCATCACGGGTAGGTTCAGGGTGCCTACGTAGAGGGTGGCCTCTTGAATCTGCTTGGTGTCGGGAGCCGTTTCCACGAAGGTGAGGTTGTTATTCTGCGCCCACTGCTCGTTGCCCGTCAGCGTCATGTAGTTGCCGCTGAATTCGGGGCCGATGGTGATGGCCACTTTCGACTTCTTGGTGTAGTGCAGCGGCTGCACGTAGTAGAGGCCGAAATTGATGTATGTGGAGCGCCAGTTATTGAGCGAAGGTACTTTTAGGGCAGCCGTCGAAGTCGAGTTCACCAGCGTGGTCAGGCCGATGTCCCAGCCCAGCTCCACGGTGGCGCTTCGGCGGCGCTTTTCCCACTTCAGCGAGTCGGCCTGGGCCCGGGACTTGGACTTCACCTCGCCGTCGGTGCCAATGCTAAAGGTGTTTTTGCCTTCCTCGTTCTTGGTCGTCGTGATGCCGAACTTCTTGTTCAGAAACACCTGGACCTTGTTGTCGCTTTGCTCGCTGGTGCCAGGCTTGTGGGCCGTGATGCGGATTTCCTCGGGCAGGTTCTGGTTGGGCTGGTCTTTGTCGGGGTAGAAGCGCATGGTCACCTGGTCGGTGGTGCCGGTTTTGGCGGCAGCTTCGGCCTGGTTGATGTAGGTGGCCAGGCGCGAGGTGAGCGAGTCGAGGTGGTAGTTTTTCAGGTCGCGCAGCTGGGCGGCGTTGCGCACGGTCAGGGTCAGGGTGGCCTTGTTGGGCAGGCGCACCACGATGGTGTCCTTGACGGTGGCGGCGGGCCGCAGGGCCGTGGCGCGGGCCGCGTTTAGCCCGCCCAGCGTGGTCATTAGCAGAAAGAAGGGGAGAAAAGCGCGTTGCATGGGTTCTAAGAGCAAAAAGGTGAATTATAATTGAATGGATTTCGTGACCCGGTGGCCGGCCACGGTGGCCTGAATGGTCACGTTTTCGGGCAGGCCCGTGACTTCGGCCAGGCTCACCCGCTCGCCGCGCACCAGTTGGCCTCCCATCTGGAGGAGGCGGCCGCCCAGCCGCCGGCGCTCGGCCGGCTCGGGGTTGGCGGCCAGGGCCGAGGCGACGGCGCGGGCAGGCTGGGCGGGGGCTGCGCCGTTGCGGACCTCCACCGTGATAAGCTCGGGGGCGGGCACCAGGCGGGCGGGGTCGATTACCGTCGCGGGCGCTGGGGTGGGCGTGGTGTTGGCGGCTACCGTCGGGGCGGGCCGTTGCTCGTCAGCAGCGGATTTGTGGGCCGGGGTAATGGAGGGCATGCGGGCCACGAGGGTGGGCGAAGGGGCGGCCACGTCTGGCTGCCGGTTGCTTCCCAGCGGGTGGCGCGGCGATGGCCGCTGGGCCGATTGACTGGCCTTTGATGCGGTAGATGCGAGGGCCAGGGAGCGGGTTGCCTGGGCCGTGGTGTTTTTTTGAATAGGAGCAGAAACAGTGGTCTTGGTAGTTGCAGGAGCATTAGTAGCGGCTACTGCTTCTTTCGAAATTGGGGCAGCCGTGGTCGGAATGGTTGCTGTCGGATTGGCTGCCGTTGGAGCCGTAGATACTTTGGGCGCGGTAGCTACAGTTGATGGTTTCGTAGTGCTGGTATTCGTGCCTTTGCCTTCTTGAACGGCTACTTCGCTACCACCCATTGTGCCGGATGGGAAGCCCAGCCACAGGCCGGCCCCACCGGCCAGCAGCAGGATGAGCACGGCGGCGGCCATGGCCACGGGCCACCAGGCGGCGCGGCGCTGGCGGGGGCGCAGGTGCTCGTCTTCGAGGCGCTCCCAGAGCTCGCGGCGCGGGGGCGTGGGGTGGGCGGCGAGGCGTTTTTGGAACAGCTCGTCGAGGCGCGGATCGGGGGCTTCGGCTTCGGGCTGGGGGGCGCTGGCTTGCAGGCGCGCCCAGAGGTCGTCGCCGGGGGGCGTGGCGTGGCCGTCGAGCTGGCGGCGGAATAAATCGTCGATATTATCTTCGGGAAGCATAGGGATAGGGGCTAATTCGCCGAGATGGCGGAAAACTGAACGCGCCGCTGGAGCATGGCGCGGGCCTTGCTGAGCTGCGATTTGCTGGTGCCTTCGCTGATGCCCAGCAGCTCGGCAATTTCCTGGTGGCCGTAGCCTTCCAGGGCGTAGAGGTTGAAGACGGTGCGGTAGCCGGTGGGCAGGGTGGCGAGCAGGTTCAGCAGGTCTTCGGCCTGGAGCTGGGTGTCGGCGGTGGCGGCGGTGGTGGCGAGGTTTTCGGGCTGGGCAAAGTCCTCAAACGAGACGGTCATCAGCTCGCGCTGGCGCAGCTGCATCAGGGCTTCGTTGACCATGATGCGGCGCACCCAGCCCTCGAAGCTGCCTTCGAACCGGTAGTTGGGCAGGGCCCGGAACATCTTGGCAAAGCCTAGTATCAGGGCTTCTTCGGCATCTTCGCGGCGCTTGAGGTAGCGGCGGCACACGGTGAGCATGAGTCCGGCCAGCTGGTCGTAGAGCTGGCGCTGGGCCCGGTGCTCGCCCCGCACACAAGCAGCGATGAGGTCGGCTTCGGTCGTCACGGTAAGGGTGGGCACGGGAGCAGAAAGGATGGTGAGTTAGGGCGGCAGATGCGGAAAATGCGGGAAGGGTTGCCTGAGGAAGGAAGTTTTTTATCGTGCTCCGTTTGTGGGGTTCGGGGCAGTAGCTTCGCAGACGCTAAATCAACGTCATTATGCAAAAACTGCTACCCTTCCTGTTGTTTCCGCTGACTGTCTCGCGCCTGGCGGCGCAGGAGGTGCCCGTTAAGCCGGCTATCTATCGGAAATACCCTGTTGCCCTGGGCATTTTGGGCAACCCGAAGGTACTGGGCGTGCAGGCGGAGGGTCGTTTCGGGCAGCATTTTGGCGGGCGGCTGGTGGCCACGCAGGTGTTCGATTCGCATCGGCAGAACGAATTTAGCGCCGGGGGCATCGGCTTGCTCACTTACTATATTCCACTGAAAAACCCGCGCCTGGAGCCGGTGGTGGGCATTGGTGGCGTTTATTCGCTGTACCACTGGGACCTGGGCCCCAATGCCTATAGTAGCAATAATAAAGGCACCCTGACGGACTTCAACGTGGGCGGCGGTATGGGGCTGAACCTGCGCTTTAGCAATGACTTTCGGGCCGGCATCAACGTGTTATTCGCCAATGGATTCGTGGCCGACTACCAGGCCGGCGATATGCGCGTCGCGCACCGGAAGCTGCTCGTGATGCCCGCCCTCACGTTTGATATTCTGCTGTAGGCCCCGCTAGGGCAGGTCGCTCAGGGGGCGCCCCTGGTGCCGGCCGTCGCGCAGGTGCTTGGCCTGGCCTACCACCTGCGCGCCATAAATGCCGGTGTGGCCCGAGAACAGATACGCCACCACGCAGGCCAGCGCCAGGTACACGCCGGCATTGGCCCCGAACAGCTCCAGGCCCAGCAGCAGGCAGGCCAGGGGCGTGTTGGCCGCGCCCGCGAACACACCCACGAAGCCCATGGCGGCCAGCAATGCCACCGGCAGCGGTAGCACCAGCGCCAGCGCGCTGCCCAGCGCCGCCCCGATGAAAAACAGCGGCGTGACCTCGCCACCCTTGAAGCCGCAGCCCAGCGTGAGGGCCGTGAGGGTGAGTTTCCAGGTGAAATCCGTGGGGGCGAGGGGGTGCTGGAAGGCTTCGACAATAACCGGGATGCCCAGCCCGCCGAAGCGCACCGGCCCGGCCAGCCACAGCAGGCCCGCCACCAGCACGCCGCCCAGCACCGGCCGCAGCGGCGGGTAGCTGATGCGGCTGAACACCTTGCCGATGCCGTGCGTGAGGGTGGCAAATGCCCGCGCCGTGAGCCCGAACAGCGCGCCCGCCAGCAAGGTGCAGCCCAACAGCAGCGGCGTGAGCGGCAGCTCGCCCAGCGTGGGGTAGTGGGTGTGGCCCATGCCCCAGGCGCGCGTGACCCAGTCGGCGATGACGGCGGCGAGGAAGCTGGGCAGCACGGCATCGTAGCGAATGGAGCCTAATAGAAAGACTTCGAGCCCGAACACGGCCCCGGCCAGCGGCGTGCCGAAGACGGAGGCGAACCCGGCGCTCAGGCCCGCGATGAGGAGCAGGCGGCGGTCGCGCGGGCGCAGGCGGAGCCAGCGGGGGAGCTGGTCGGCGAGGGCGGCGGCCATTTGGACGGCCGTGCCCTCGCGGCCCGCCGAGCCGCCGACCAGGTGCGTGGCCAGCGTGCCGCCCAGCACCAGCGGCACCATGCGCAGCGGCAGGCGCTGGCCGGGGCGGTGGATTTCGTCGAGAATCAGATTATTGCCGCGCACGGCCCGGCTGCCGAAATAATGGTAGGCCAGACCGATACAAAGGCCCGCTGCCGGCAGCAGCGCCAGCACCCAGGGGTGGGCTTCGCGCCAGCGCGTGACCCAGTCGAGCGACACCAGAAAGCCGGCGGAGGCCGTGCCGGCCAGCGCGCCAATCAGGCCGCTGATGAGCAGCCAGCGCAGCAGGAAGAGCAGGGGGGCGGTGGTATCGAGGGCCCGCAGGCGGGCGAGGGAGAAGAATGGGGGCATGGGCGCGCGGCAGGATGAGTCAGGCGGCGCGGCGGTCGGGACCGCGCCGTTGCGTAGGAATCATCAGCGCGGGGCGGGCGGCTCCGGCGGTTCGCGGTGGAAATCCATCACCGTATTCTTTGGCGTAAAGATAGGGGGATGAGGTCCCCAGCAAACAGCAAAAGCCGGATTCATTTAGTCACAACTTCTGCTCGTTTTGCCACCCAGCCGCCTCGGTCTTTTTTCTGGTCAGCCCGCCGCTGACTATGCCGATAAGCCGGCCAGGCAGCGGCGGGCTGACCAAGCGCAGTGCTGAAGTGGGGGCAACAGGGGTGAGGAAGGCTGTCTGCCAAAAGCCGTTCGCCCCTAGCCCTACTCCGGAAACTGCCCTAAAAGCAGCCACGAGGCACTGCAAACCTCTTTTGTAACGCCGGAAGAGGTTTGCAGTGCTCCACAAATGCCTTTTGTGCGGTCAAAAGAGGTTTGTGGAGCACTGCAAACCACTTTTGCACCGCCAAAAGGCATTTGCACTGCTCCACAAACCTCTTTTTGCAGTGCAAAAGTGGTTTGCGAAGTAGTGAGCGGCCCGTTCGCATAATTTATGTTGGCAGGCCCTTAGTGCTTCATCCCGCCGTGGCCCATGTGCATGTTCATGCGCGGAGCAATGAAGCGCAGGTACACTTCAAACGACAGCGGGTTCCGGCCGTAGGCCGAGAGCAGGGCAGTGTTGTCGGCATTATAGGCGTTGAGCGTGCCGGTGAGGCCGAGGTCGAGCCAGCCGGCGTTGGTTTTGGCGAGGTACCGGGACGCGCCGAGGGTGAAGGCGGCTACTGAGCGGTTGGCGTGGGCGTCGTGGTCGGTGGGGGCGGGCAGCAGTAGCTCGTCGTAGTTGAGTTGCAGGGTTTCGAGGCGGGTGAAGAGGTTGAATTGCCGGGCCTGGAGGTTGCTTTCGAGCAGGAAGGAATTGGAGTAGGTGGTTTCCTCGCCGGGGCCGTGGTGGCGGTTCATGCCCCACACGGCGGTAGTCGAGAGAATGCTTTGCTGGCCCACGTTGGCATTGTGCAGCACCGAGGCGCTGGTGCGGTCCACGTTGTCGGTGGGTTCTAATTCTTCGGGGCTTTTGAGGTGGGCGGCGGAGACTTGCAGCGCCAGATTATCTGTCGGGTTCACCGAGAGGCGGGCGCTGTACGAGTCGAAGCGCGGCTGGTCGAAGCGGTAACGGTTTTCGTTGGGCTCGCGGCCGGTGAAGAGGGAGCCTTCGAGCTTGGCCCGGCGGTAGCGCACGCTCAGCGTGGCCACGCCGAACTGGATGTGGGTGGCGTCCTGCCAGTGGTGGCCCAGCGGAGCGGTGGGCAGGCTGGCCGCTGAGGGCCGGTGCATGAACACGGGCGGCCCGATGGCCGGCTCGCCGGGGTAGCCGAGGTAGGCGGTCAGGTCCACGTCGGAGCTGGCGGCGTAGGTGTAGGCCACGGCCAGGGCGCTCAGCAGGTCGTGCGGGTGCTGGTGGTCGTGCAGCTTTTCTCCTTTCCAAGATTCGCCGGTCTGGAATAGCAGCGGGTAGCCCGCGCCGCCCACGGTGAGCGGGTCGGCCGACACCATGGCCTGGATGCTGAACAGCCCGCGCTGGCCCACCAGGTGGTTGGCCATGCCCATTACATAGGAGTTGGCGCGGAAATTAGCGTCGCCGCGCAGGGCGCTGTGGTTGACGTTCTGGCTGGTGTAGCGCAGGAACACCGAGTACATCAGCATCACGTCCCAGCCGTTCGACTGGTACATCTGCATGTACATGGGCGAAGAATCGGGGTGCCAGCTGGTGCCCGAGCCCTGGCGCGTCATGGGCAGGTTTTGGGAGAATGAGTTGCGCATTTCCATCAGCATGCCGCTACTGTCGGCGGCCATACCCGGCATGGTGTGGCTGCCGGTGGTGCCCATGTTCATGTCGGGCATGGCGTGGCCCGGCATGGTCGGCGCTGGTTGTGCTGGGTGGGCCACAGGCGCGGGGACAGTTGCTGGCGTGGGCATATTCATGCCGGGCATATCCATTCCCGGCATGGCGGGGGCGGGCGCTGCTTTGGCGCGGGTGGTATCGGGCGCGGCGGTGGTAGCGGCAGGTTTCGGGCGCGGGGCGGCGGCCGGGCGGGCGGGTTTGGGTTTTGGCCGGGGCGCAGCTGGCTTGGGTTTCGGTTTGGGTGCCGGTATCGACATATCCATGCCCGGTATGTGGGTGTGCTGGGCGAAAGCCGAAGTGCCCAGCAACAGGCCCAGGGAAGTCAGGAGCAGAGGTTTCATGGCGCAGATAATGGTGGCAGAAATCGGAAATTATTCGGCCCGAAAGCTCCGCAGGCGCAGCGAGTTGGTGAGCACCGACACGGAGCTCAGGGCCATGGCCCCGGCCGCCAGCATGGGCGAAAGCAGAATCCCGAACACCGGGTACAGCACCCCGGCTGCGATGGGGATGCCCAGCGTATTGTATACGAAGGCAAAAAACAGGTTCTGGCGGATGGTGCGGATGGTTTGGCGGCTCAGCTCGATGGCCGTGACCACACCCTGCAAGTCGGAGCGCATGAGGGTGATGCCAGCGGTTTCCATGGCCACGTCGGTGCCGCCGCCCATGGCCAGGCCGATGTCGGCCCGGGCCAGCGCCGGCGCGTCGTTGATGCCGTCGCCCACCATGGCCACCACGCGGCCCTCGGCTTGCAGGGCCTGCACGTGGGCGGCTTTATCGGCGGGCAGCACCTCGGCGAAGTAGCGCGTGATGCCCACCTGCGCGGCCACCTGCGCGGCAGTTTCGGGGTTGTCGCCGGTCATCATCACTACTTCGAGCCCCATTTTTTGCAGGCGCTGAATGGCGGCGCGGGAGGTGTCGCGCACGGTATCGGCCACGCCGATGAGGCCCGCCGCCTGGCCCGCTACGGCGATGTAAAGCACGGTTTTGGCCTGGGCGAGAAGCTGAGCGGCCTGGGCCGCCAGCTCCGCCGAAAGCGTGATGCCCGCTTCGGCCAGCAGGCCGGCGTTGCCGATGAGCACGGCCTGGCCCGCCACGGTGGCCGAGGCGCCCCGGCCTTCCACGGCCCGGAAATCGGTGGCTGGTTTTGAAGCGGCCTTTTGGGCTTCGGCGTAGCGGACCACGGCGGCGGCCAGCGGGTGCTCACTTTGGCGCTCCACGGCGGCGGCCAGGGCCAGCAGATTCTCCGGATTCTGGCCGGGGGCGGCCCGGAAATCGGTCACGGCCGGCTCGCCCCGGGTGATGGTGCCGGTTTTGTCGAGCAGCACGGTGGTTACCTGGTAGGCTTTTTCGAGGGCCTCGGCGTTGCGGATGAGCACGCCGTGCTCGGCCCCCTTGCCGGTGCTCACCATGATGGCCGTGGGCGTGGCCAGCCCCAGCGCGCAGGGGCAGGCAATAATCAGCACGGCCACGAAATTGACCAGCGCCAGCGGCAGGCGGGTTTCGGCCGGGGCCAAATTGAACCACAGCACAAACGTGAGCAGGGCGATAACCACCACCGTGGGCACAAATACGGCGCTGACTTTATCGGCCAGCCGCTGAATGGGGGCGCGGCTGCCCTGGGCATCTTCCACCAGCTTCACAATCTGCGCCAGCAAGGTGTCGGCCCCCACTTTGGTTACGCGGAAGCGGAAGGAGCCGGTTTTGTTGAGCGTGGCCCCGAACACGGCATCGCCGGCCTGCTTTTCCACGGGCAGGCTTTCGCCGGTGAGCATGGCTTCGTCGAGGGCCGAGCGGCCTTCGGTGATGAGGCCGTCGGTGGCTACTTTCTCGCCGGGGCGCACCAGCACGATGTCGCCCAGCTGTACCTTATTAATAGGGGTATCAATTTCCTGACCGTCGGGGCGCACCACGCGGGCGGTTTTGGCCTGCAATCCCAGCAGGCTGCGCATGGCGGCCGAGGTCTGGGTTTTGGCGCGCAGCTCCAGCACCTTGCCCAATAATATTAAGGCAATGATGGTGGCCGTGGTGTCATAATACACTTCGGACCGCAGCCCCCGGCTGAGGAAAAACCCGGGTGCGACGGTGGCGGCCAGGCTGTACAAAAACGCCGCGCCGGTACCGATGGCAATCAGCGTGTCCATGTTGGCCGCCCGGTGCCGGAAGCCGTTCCAGGCCGAAACATAAAATTCGCGCCCGCTGAATAGCAGCACCGGCAGCGTGAGCAGGAGCAGCGTCCAGTTCAGCCCCTGCATATTGAGGCGGGCCATCATCGCGGGCCAGAGCATGAGCATACTCAGCGCCATAATCACGGCGGCCAGTACAGCCGCCACGCTGAAGCGGCGCTTGAGCTGGCGGTAGGCCCCGGCTTTCTGAGCGTCGATTTCGGCCTGGCGGTCGGCGGCGCTGGTGTCGGGCATGCGCTCCACCACGCCGTAGCCGGCGTTTTCCACGGCGGCTTTCAGGGCGGCGGGCGTGGCCTGGCCGGGCAGGTATTGCACGGTAGCCTTTTCGGTGGCGAAGTTGACGAGGGCACTTTGCACGCCGGGCGTGCGGGCCAGCGATTTTTCCACCGCCGAGGCGCAGGCCGCGCAGCTCATGCCTTCAATGTCGAGGGTGGTGGTTTCGGGGGAGGGTGACATATATATAAGGAGCACCGTTCGAGAGGTGCCGGGTGATGGTGCAAAATTCGGGCATTCCGGCCTTGGGCATGTTACGGAATCAGGCCAAAAACATGCAGAATTCGACCCCTACTAACCGTCGGTCGCCACCGCGCCAAAGCAAGCGCGCCCCCCGAAACCTGGTTTCGGGGGGCGCGCCGCCAAAAATTCTACTTCGATTAATACTGCCCAATTGAGAGCAGTACCAGCGTACAGGCCTCTTCGGTCTGAATGCCGCGCTGCTGGGCCAGCCGCTCCAGCTCGGGGTTTTCGGTGCCGGGGTTGAAAAGAATGCGCTTGGGTTTCAGGTCCAGAATGTAGTCGTACCAGGCGGGCTGATTTTGCGGTCCCACGTAGAGGGTTACGGTGTCGATGTCCGTCTCCTGGGGGCGGTCGGTATGAATGTCGAGCCCGGCCACCTGGCCTTTGCGGATGCCCACAGGCACCACCTCGTGGCCGTGATTTTTGAGCATGTGCGCCGCCCGGAACGAGTAGCGGGCCGGGTTGTCGGAAGCGCCGAGAACAAGGGTCTTTTTCATAATAGTAAGCAGGCACCCGGCGGGTGCGGATTGTTGAAGTGAGTTGGGTAGTACGAAAAGCCCACCGAATAAGCTACGCTAACGTGCGGCTCCGCCGCAGGGTGCCCCAGCAGTGGAGCTATAAAATCTAGCGACTCACTGCCGCCCGCACCGCCTCGGCGCACCGCTCGCCGTCCATGGCCGCCGATACGATGCCGCCCGCGTAGCCCGCGCCCTCGCCGCACGGATATAGCCCCGCCACCACCGGGTGCCGGAGCGTGTCCTTATCGCGCGGGATGCGGATGGGAGCCGAGGTCCGGCTTTCCACGCCCACAATCTGGGCGGCATTGGTAGCGTAGCCGGGAATCTTCCGGCCGAAATCGCGGAAGCCCTGGCGCAGCCGCTCGGCCAGCACCGGCCCGAGCACGTCGTCCATGCGCACCGACACGAGGCCGGGCTGGTAAGACGTTTCGAGCAGACTGGTGGAAGTTTTGTCTTTGAGAAAGTCGCCGAGCAGTTGGGCCGGGGCCTGTTGCGTGCCGCCCGCCGCCTGGCAGGCCAGCTGCTCAATCTGCTGCTGAAAGTGCAGGCCGGCCAGCGGGCCGTGCTGCTTCACGTCCATATCCGAAAGCTCCACGGCGGCCACGATGCCGGAGTTGGCAAAGCGCGAGTCGCGGCGGCTTGGGCTCATGCCGTTCACCACCACCTCGCCGGGGGCCGTGGCCGCCGGCACGATGAACCCACCCGGGCACATGCAAAACGAGAACACGCCGCGCTGCTCGCCGCGCACCTCCGTCTGGTGCACCAGCGAGTAGGAGGCGGCTGGCAGCAGCCCGCGCTCGGCCCGGCGGTACTGCGCCTGGTCAATCAATTCCTGCTGATGCTCGACGCGCACGCCCAGCGCGAAGGGCTTGGCCTCGATGAGCACGCCGCGCCGGTGCAGCAGTTCGTAGATGTCGCGGGCCGAGTGGCCGGTGGCCAGAATGGTCGCCTCCGCCTCAATGGCCTCGCCGCTAGCCGTGACCACGCCGCGCAGCTGGTTGTTGTCCAGCAGCAGGTCGGTCACGCGGGTTTCAAAACGCACTTCGCCGCCGGCTTCGATGATGGCCTCGCGCAGGGCCTGCACCACGGCCGGCAGTTTGTTGGTGCCGATGTGGGGGTGGGCATCTACTAGGATGTCGGGCGTGGCCCCGTGCTGCACCAGGCGGCGGAGCACGCGGCCCACATCGCCGCGCTTGGTGGCGCGGGTGTAAAGCTTGCCGTCCGAATACGTGCCGGCCCCGCCTTCGCCAAAACAGTAATTGGAATCAGGATTTACTATCTGGTCTTTGTTGATGGCTGCGAGGTCGCGGCGGCGCGTCCGCACATCCCGTCCGCGCTCCAGTACGATGGGTTTCAACCCCAACTCCAGGCAGCGCAACGCCGCAAATAATCCCGCCGGCCCTGCGCCAATGATGAGAACACGGGGGTTATTTGTTTTAACATTTGGATAAACAAACCAAGGGCCGAACAGCTCGCTTGGCGGAGTCTCTCGGTATATGTCGGCCCGCAGCCGCACGAGGGCTTGCCGGCCTCGAGCATCAATAGAACGGCGGCGTAGATGCACAAAATCAGCTTCGCCCGGCATTAACCCGGCGTGCTTTAGAATGGCTTCATAGCGTGCCAGCTCATCAAAGGCAACTTCAGGAGCGAGTAGAACTTCCAGTTCTTGTTTTGACATTTGTGTAATATGAAAGGTGGCTATCCTTTTGGGTGCGCGTAGATTTTGGCCTCGCGCTACTGCAAAGTTACGGCTACCGCACTGGGGGGTATTGCACAAAAAAGCGGGAGGTCTCAGCCGTCGCAGGTCGCGGGCCGTTTATTTGCCTCATGACTACAGCTACGCTTTCAACGCCGGTTTCGCGGCTGCGCTCCATCATCAGCGGCTCCATCGGCAACCTGGTCGAGTGGTACGACTGGTATGCCTACTCGGCTTTTGCCCTCTACTTCGCTCCCGTCTTTTTCCCGCAAGGCAGCGCCACGGCTCAGCTCCTGAATACGGCCGCGATTTTCGCGGTGGGCTTTCTCATGCGGCCGCTGGGGGCCTGGCTGCTGGGCGCATATGCCGACCGCCATGGCCGCCGAGCGGCGCTGCTGCTTTCGGTGCGGCTTATGGCCGGCGGCTCGCTGCTGATTGCGGCCGCGCCGGGCTACGCCAGTATTGGGGTGGCCGCGCCGGCGCTGCTGCTGCTGGCGCGGCTGGTGCAGGGCATCAGTGTGGGAGGCGAGTATGGTACCTCGGCTACCTACCTAAGCGAGATGGCCGGGGCGAAGCACCGGGGCTTCTGGTCCAGCTTTCAGTACCTCACCCTGATGGGCGGGCAGCTGCTGGCGCTGGTGGTGCAGCTAGGCTTGCAGCAGCTGCTCACCCCGGCGCAGCTGGGCGAATGGGGCTGGCGCGTGCCGTTCGTCATCGGGGCGCTGGCAGCAATGGGCGCGCTGTATCTGCGCACGCACATGGGCGAAACGGCGGCTTTCGAGCAGCAGCAAAACGCCCTTTCGGCCAATCCCGAAGGCGAAGGCCGGGCCCCCTCGCCCAGCCAGTTCCGCTTGCTGATGCAGCACCCACGGGCCGTATTGACCGTGGTGGGCCTCACGCTGGGCGGCACGCTGGCCTTCTACACCTTCACCACCTACGCCCAGAAATTCCTGGTCAACACCTCCGGTTTTTCCAAGGAGCAGGCCACCATGATTTCGTTCGGGGTGATGGCGGTGGCGCTGCTGTTTCAGCCCTTGCTGGGGGCTATTTCTGATAAGGTGGGGCGGCGGCCGGTGCTGCTCATGTTCGGCATTGGGGCCACGCTGGGCACGGTGCCGCTGCTGCGACAGCTGGCCCAGACGCACGATGCCTGGCTGGCGGCGGGCCTGCTCATCGCGGCGCTGTTTGTGGTGAGCGGCTACACGTCCATCAGCGCGGTGGTGAAGGCCGAACTGTTTCCAACCGAAATCCGGGCCTTGGGTGTGGGCCTTCCGTTTGCCCTCACGGTGGCCATTTTCGGCGGCACGGCCGAGTACGTGGCGCTATTCGCCAAGCAGCACGGCGTAGAAGAATGGTTCTACTGGTACGTGACGGGCTGTGCGCTGCTCTCGCTGCTGGTGTACTGGCGCATGGGCGAGACGCGGGCCGAGAAGGGCACAATGGCGGAATGAAGCATGCCCGTATCGGTCAATCAAGTCTTTCTCCAGATTACTTGCTTAAGCTCAATAATATTATTATATTAGAGTGCTTCCAAGCTAGTCGGCAGTGGTTCGATTCTGTTTGCTGGAGTTTGTCAGCCTGTTCATTCGTTCTGTCACGTAAACTTCTTCAGCCATGAAATCCCTAATGAAGTCTCCGTACGTTTCCCCCGTGCGGCTCTTGCTGGTCACCACGCTGATGTTTCTGGCGGGCATCGTAGCCTGGTGGAGCTGGACGCAAACCGGCCAGGGTGGATTCCGCTACGCCACGGTGGGGCTGGTTATTGTCGCCGCAGCGGTTGCTTTTTTTGGCCGGTGGAAAATGTACGGCACCAATCGACGGTAGGTGAAGCTGACGGAATATTCGGTCAGGCAGCAAAGCTGAATACCACGACAGCCTTGCCGCTGGTGGTGAAAAAACTGTTGGTAGCAATCCGGCATGGCGGCGTGGCCTACTGGCACCTGACGAGTTGCGCACTGCTCTCGCTGCTGGTATACGCATGGATGAGACGCGGGCCGGAAAATGCACGATGGCGGAGGAACAAACGTCCACAGACAAAAAAGCCGGAACCTGCCACTTGTTTAGTGGGCGGGTTCCGGCTTTTTACTGCATAAGAATTGCTACCGGGGCGCTACTTTCTGAAGCTCGGGTAGAAACGCCCAATTATGCGTGGACGTTGCATCCAGGGCATTGGTCAGGTCCACATATTTCCAGGCGTTGGCGTAATCACGTTTGAAAAAATGGGCTACTGCCATTTTCATATAGGCATCAGTGGCACCCTTTGCGTCAGACATGTCGGTCAGGTACACCTGCAGCCGGGCAATAGCCGTATCCAAATCCGGCGTATGATGGGTTAAATCGTACCGGCTAAGCAGGGCTTGCGCCATATCAACCAGTAGGCGTCGATTAGCAGGGTTGAGGCGCAGGCTGGTTTGGAAGTAGCGCAGGGCATCCGTATTGTGTTCCCGCCGGCCTTCAATTACCCCAAAGCCCCAATAAGCCGACGCGTTGGTACTGTCCAACAGCCACGCTTGATTGTAGCGCTTGATGGCCGTTGTAAAGTCATTGGCATAGAAGAAATCCCAGCCTTTTTTGGCATGATAAGCCGCTGCCTCCTTGCGATTGGGGAAATTCTGGTCGCAAAAGGCCAGGAATTTCGCGTCAGCTTTTTGAAGCGACCGGCTTTTTTCCTCCTTGCCGTACATGGGCAACAGATTTACGTCGCCCTCCCTCGCCACTTGTGCGGTAGCGGTTCCAGCCTTGATGAGCAAGACGATTGGCAGTATCAACTTGCGGAACTGATGCATTTCTAAGGCAGGGTGCACTTATCAATAAGCCACTTGGCTAAGCGCCGACGCCGGTTTCTTCCAGCACGCTTTCGACCCAGCCTTTGCCCCAGTCTTCGAGCTCCTGGGCGGTCCAGAGCTGGGGGTAGAAGATGCGGCGCTGGAACTTGGGGGGCAGGTAGCTGCGCCAGTTGGTACCGCCGGTGGCGGCCACGTCGGTGGGGTTGCGGTGGAGGTAGCGCACCGCCGATTTGAAGTGCATCAGCGGCCAGTTCACGTTCACGCTGATGTCGAGCTGGCGCAGGGCGCGCAGCAGGCGCGGGTGGTGGCGGTCGTCTTCGGGCAGGCGCTGCACCACGGCCCACACGTTGCGGTGATGGAAGGCTTCGGCGTGGCGCACCAGGTCGGCGGTGTATTTGCGCTCGAATTCGATTAGGGTGAGGGCTTTGGCACCGCTGGCTTCGATGGTAGCCCCGGCTTTCCAGTAAATGCAGCCCAGCAGCTCGTCGTAGTCGTAGGCCGAGGCCTTGCCCAGGGCCTGGCGCTTGGCCTCGTCGGTGAGGTTTTCGAGGCTGGTGCTGGCAATCTCAATCATGCGGTACTGCACGCTCTGGAAGCCCGAGGCGGGCATCAGGGCCATGCGGAAATCGAGAAACTGTTGCTTGTCCATGCCGTCAACCATTACATCGAACGAGTCGATGAGGTTGTCGAAATAGCGGTTGATGCGGCCGATGCGCAGCACGACTTCGCCCAGCGTGGGCTGCTTGAGGTCGCCGATTTGCTCGTATTCACACAGGCAGAGCTTGAAGTACAGCTCCGAAATCTGGTGGTACATGATGAAAATCCGCTCATCGGGGATATTGGTGAGCGGGCGCTGGAGGGAGAGTAGGGTGTCTAACTCGATATAGTCCCAGTAGTTAATGTATTTGGCGTGGTACAGACCTTCGAGGTAGGCGGCCAGGTCCTGGCCGTCGGGGGCATATTTCTCCTGAAGCCGGCGCAGCTGCGCCAGTACGGCGGGAGAAAACTCCTCCTGGGTGGGAGAGGGAGACATGAAAATGGAAGTGAGATGGGATGGTGGGAATAGGCTGGGTGGGCCCGCAACAAATATCGTTAAAATACTGACTTCACAAAGCAGTATTTTAAGCGGCGTGCCGAACAATTCGCAACCAAAACGGTTGAGGCGCATCTTTGCCATCAAATACCGGACGAAAAGAATTTGCCGCGTAAATTTTTTGTGTGAAAAGTGCCAGGTTAAATAACCGCGTAGTCCGCCGCGCAACCGCTACTTTTAGCCTTCCAAACCTACCGAAGGCATCTGCCCATGGCTGAGAAATCCAGCATTTTTGATATGATAGGCCCCGTGATGATTGGGCCGAGCTCGTCGCACACGGCCGGGGTGGTGCGCATTGCGCGGGCCGCCATCCGCATTCTGGGGGCCGTGCCCACCGAGGCGGTGGTCACGTTCTACAACTCGTTTGCCCGCACCTACGAGGGGCACGGCTCGGACCGCGCCATCGTGGCCGGCCTGCTGGGCTACGCACCCGACGACACCCGCATCCGCACCGCGTTCGACCACGCCGAGGCGGCCGGCCTGGGCTATACCTTTCAGAGCGTGGGCAATGCCTCCACCATGCACCCCAACACCATCAAGCTGAACCTGCTGGATGGGGCCACCGGCCGCCGCGTGGAAGTGGTGGGCCAGAGCCGGGGCGGCGGCGTGATTCGCATCGTGGAAGTGGACGGCTTCCCGGCCGATTTTTCGGGCGCGCTGCACACGCTCATCATCGACGCCGACGACGTGCCCGGCTCCATCGCCTTCATCGCCTCGGTCATCGCCCACGACCAATGCAACATTGCCACCATGATGGTGAGCCGCAAGGGTCGCAACGACGCCGCCCGGCAGTTTATCGAAATGGACAGCCCGATTAAAGAAATAACCCTGGCTTATCTGCGTCAATTGAGCTGGGTACAGGGCATCACCTACATCCCGACGCTGGAATAAGGTTTGGGCCGTGTAATAAAATGCCTGCCGAACCGATTATACTACCTCCACCGAAGCACCAATTTTTCTGCGCAATGAAACGAAGGAATACGTCATTTTTTCATCTAGCACGGCCCCGGCCGCTGGGGCTGGTGGTTGTCGGCGCGTTGCTGGCCGCGGCCAGCGCCCACGCCCAGACCGCGCCGCCGGCCGCGCTGGGCCAGCCCGCCGCCGCCGCTCCCAGCGGCCCCTGGACGCTGCAGGCGGCCGTTGACTACGCCGTGACGCACAACTTGGGCGTGCGCCAAAGCGAGCTAACCGCCCAGCAACAGGACGCCGTGACGCGCCTGAACCGCGCCGCGCTGCTGCCCACGGCCGCCCTCAACGGCACCCAGAGCTTCAGCTTCGGAACCAACAAAGACCCCTTCACGAACCAGTTCCAAGCCGTGAACGTGCGGGCCAACAACTTTTCGGCGCAGGGGCAGGTCACGCTGTTTTCGGGCTTCCAACTGCGCAATACGATTAAGCAGGGCGTGCTCGATGCGCAGGCCTCGCGGGCCGACGTGGAGAAGGCGCGCAATGACTTGTCGCTGAACGTGGCCTCGTCGTTTCTGCAACTGCTGCTGGCGCAGGAGCTTATTCGGGCTTCGGAAGCGCGCATGAGCACGGTGCGCGACCAAGTGAGCCGTAGCGAAAAGCTGCTGAAAGCCGGAGCCGTGGCTGAAGGCAACGTGCTCGACAGCCGCGCCCAGCTGGCCGGCGAGGAGCGTACCCTCGTGACGGCCCAGAACCAGCTGGCCTTGGCCCAGCTGGCCCTGGTGCAGCAAATGAACCTCGACCCGGCCACCGCCCGCCGCTTCGAAGTAGTAGTGCCCACGCTGCCCGACCCCTCCACGCTCACCACCGCGTCCGGCGAGCTGGACCCGAACGCCACTTACGAAATAGCCCGCCAGAAGCTACCCGAAATCAAGGCGGCCGAGCTGCGCGTGCTCAGTTCGCAGCGTAACCTCGACATTGCCAAGGGCGGTTATTACCCGCGCCTGACGATGTCGGGGGGCGTGTCGACCGGCTTTTCGTCGGTGCGGAACCAGCAAGTGCTGCGCACCGACAAGTTTAACCTGACGCCCGTGTTTCAGACGGACCCGACCGCGCCGCTCGGGTACTCGCCCACCACGTACATCATTCCGCAGCCCGCGTTTGACGTGCTGCCTTACAAATTCCTGGACCAGCTGTCGGACAACCGGGGCGAATTTCTGCAATTCACGCTGCAGGTCCCCATTCTCAACGGCCTGCAAACGCGGGTGGGGGTGCAGCGGGCGCAAATCAACATCCAGCAAAGCGAGGTACGCGCCGAGCAGACGCGGCTGCAACTGCGCCAGTCCATCGAGCAGAGCTACGCCGATGCGCTGGCGGCGCAGCGCCGTTTCGCGGCCAGCTCGCGGCAGGTGGAGGCGCTGGCCCTGGCTTTCCGCAACGCCGAAATCCGTTTCAATAACGGCTTGCTGAACGGCACCGATTTCAACATCGCCCGCAACAACCTCACGGCCGCCGAATCGGACATGATTCAGGCCAAGTACGAATTCTTCTTCCGCCGCAAGGTGCTCGACTTTTACCAAGGCAAGCCGCTGGCACTTTAATCATTCAACACCTGATGTTTATCATTTAGCAGTTGCGCGATTTTTCGTGAATTGTTAAGTGCTGCTTGATAAATGTTAAATGAAACCTTATGAAAAACAACCGTTTACTGTACATTCTGGTCGGGCTGGTGCTGGTGCTCATCGTGGGCTACACCGTGGCGAAAAAGAAAGGCTGGGTGGGCAAAATCCCCGGCGTGGAAGTGCTGGTGGCCAAGGCCGGCCCCACCAACATTGTGGAGAAAGTGAGCGCCTCGGGCAAGGTACAGCCCGAAACCGAAGTGAAAATCTCGCCCGACGTGTCCGGCGAAATCACCGAGCTCTACGTGCAGGAAGGCGATTCCGTGCGCAAGGGGCAGCTTTTGCTCCGCATTCGGCCCGACAACTACCAGGCCCAGGTGGCCATGCAAAGCGCCCAGGTGGGCACCCAGCGTGCCAACGTGGGCCAGGCCCAGGCCCGCCTCCAGCAGCTCATGGCCTCGGCCAAGCAAACGGAGCTGACTTTCCGCCGCAACGCCTCGCTGTATAAGCAGAAGGTGATTTCGCAGGCCGACTACGAAGCCAGCCAGGCCGCCTATAACGCCTCGCAGGAAGAAATCAACAGCGCCAAGCAAACCATCCGCGCTTCGCAAAGCACCGTGAGCGCCGCCTCGGCCTCGCTGGAAGAAGCCCGCAAAAACCTCAACAAAACCACGATTTACGCCCCCGTGAGCGGCACCGTGAGCAAGCTCAACGTGAAGAAGGGTGAGCGCGTGGTGGGTACCACCCAGATGGCCGGCACCGAAATCATGCGCATTGCCAACCTCAACAACATGGAGGTGCGCGTGAACGTGAACGAGAACGACGTGAACAACGTGAGCATCGGCGACTCGGTGGAAGTGGAAGTGGATGCCTACAGCAACAAGGACGAGAAGTTCCGCGGCCTCGTAACCAACATTGCCAACACGGCCAAGGATGCCCTCACGGCCGAAGCCGTGACCGAATTTGAGGTGCGCATCCGGCTGCTGCCCGAGAGCTACCAGCACCTGCTGCGCAACGTGCGTGGCCACATCGTGGTACCGTTCCGCCCGGGCATGACGGCCTCGGTGGACATCATCACCGACCGCAAGGGCGGCGTATTGAGCGTGCCGCTGGCCGCCGTGACCACCCGCTCGGACTCGGCCAAAACCGACGATGCCAAGAATGGCCCCCGCGTAGGCAGCAGCCGCGGCAACGGCACTGCCACCGCCGTGGACCCCAACGCGGCCACGAAAAAAGCCGATATCCAGGAAGTGGTGTTCGTGATTAAGGACGGCAAAGCGGTGATGACGCCCGTGAAAACCGGCATCAGCGACTTCCAGAATATTGAGATTCTGAGCGGCGTGCCGGCCGGGGCGCAGGTGGTGAGCGGGCCGTTCCGGGCCGTGGCCAAAACCCTGAAAGATGGCGCGGTGGTGGATATCAAGGACGAGAAATCACTCAATAAAGAAGCGTTGAAGGAAGGCCCCGACGAAGGCAAATAGCTCACCGGCATCAACTGACGCATATTGAACGTCATGCTGAGCGGAGCCGAAGCATCTCGCTTGCCGTAGTAATCCCGTTGATTGGGGTTAGTATTGCGGTAGAGATGCTTCGACTTCGCTCAGCATGACGTTCTTGTTTACAGTCTTCTTTCACTCAATTTCTACCAATAATTCCCACCCACTTTGGAAAAAATTGCCATGCTCGGCGGCGGCTCCTGGGCCACCGCACTCACCAAAATCCTCAGCGAAAACGGCGCCCGCGTGGACTGGTGGCTGCGCTCGAAAGACGACGTGCAACACATGCTGCGCACCCGCCACAACCCGCGCTACCTCTCGGCCGTGCAGTTCGACCTGAACCGCGTGTACCCCACCACCGACCTGGAAGATGCCATTGAGGAAGCCGATTGGCTGGTACTGGCCGTGCCGGCCGCCTTCGTGCAGCCCGTGCTCGACAAGCTGGACCGCGACGCGCTAAAGCACAAAAACGTGATTTCGGCCATCAAGGGCATGATTCCGGGCAAAAACCAGCTCGTGACCGACTATGTGGCCGAGCGATTCCGGCTGCCGCGCACGCAGCTGGGCGTGATTGCCGGGCCGTGCCACGCCGAGGAAGTAGCCCTCGAAAAGCAGAGCTACCTTACCATCGGCTCGCCCGATGCGGGGCTGGCGCTGGCGTTCTGCGAGCTGCTGCGCAACCGCTTTGTGAGCGCGCACCCGGCTACCGACCTTGATGGCATCGAATACTGCGCGGTGATGAAAAACATCATTGCCCTCACCGGCGGCATCGCCCACGGCCTGGGCTACGGCGACAACTTCCTGGCCGTGCTGGTGAGCAACGCGGTGCAGGAAATCCGCCGCTTTTTGCAGGCCATCAACCCGCAGCAGCGCGACCTGTCGGCCTCGGCCTACCTCGGCGATTTGCTGGTGACGGCCTACTCGCAGTTCTCGCGCAACCGCACGTTCGGCAGCATGGTGGGGCGCGGCTACTCGGTGAAATCGGCCCAGCTGGAAATGAACATGGTGGCCGAAGGCTACTACGCCGTGAAATCCATTCACGAGTTGAACAAGAAGCTCAAAGTGAGCATGCCGATAACGGAGGCCGCATATAATATCCTGTACGAGCGGATTTCGCCGGCTGTGGAGCTAGAGATTCTGAAGGAGAAGCTGCGGTAATTTCGAAGCCGGGTAAAGAAATTAGATAACCGAAACGTTTATGGGAGCTTGGGGACACCAGAATTTTGAAAATGACTCGGCAATGGATTTTGTGGGCGACTTCATGGAATCACCTGCAATTGATACCATTCAGCAAGCACTATTGCTTGTGATTGAAGCTGGAGTGGAAGAGGAGTACATTGAAACTGACGATGCATCAGCCGCATTAGCAGCAGCAGAAATTGTTGCTACCGCAGCGGGCTCGGCTGCACAAGATGCTCCGGAGGAGTTGGATGCGGCAATCAAAAAAGCTGAGCTGATAGTTGATGAAAAAATACTGAAACAAGCACGAAAAGCTGTAAAACAGGTGTTGAAGAAATCAAAACTACAAGAGTTGTGGGCGGAGGCTGGTGAAATGGATGAGTGGGAGCAAGTGCAGTTAGGGCTTTTGAAGCGACTGGGCCAAATATGAAAGTAGTCGGTTTCACCTTCGTCCGCAATGCCATCAAGTACGACTACCCAGTCCTCGAAAGCATCAACTCCCTATTGCCGCTCTGTGATGAATTGGTTGTAGCCGTGGGTAACTCGGAAGATGATACGCTGGGTCTGATTCAAAGAATCAACTCCCCCAAAATCCGCATCATCGAAACCGTGTGGGACGACTCCCTGCGCGAGGGCGGCCGGGTGCTGGCTGTGGAAACTGACAAGGCTCTGGCCGCCGTGCCGACTGATGCCGACTGGGCCATCTATCTGCAAGCCGATGAGGTGCTACACGAGGCCGATTACGCGGCTATCCGGGCCGGAATGGAGCGCTGGAAGGATGATAAATCTGTACAAGGGCTGTTGCTCAATTACCGGCATTTCTACGGCTCTTACGATTACGTGGGCGACTCTTACCGCTGGTATCGGCGTGAAATCCGCATCGTGCGGCCCGGTGTCGGGGTGGCTTCGTACCGCGATGCGCAGGGCTTCCGGCTGGCCGATAATAGCAAGCTGCGGGTGAAGCTACTCGATGCTACCGTGCACCATTACGGCTGGGTGAAAACGCCCGCCGCCATGCAGCGCAAGCAAGAAACCTTCAACAAGCTGTGGCATTCCGACGAGTGGGTGGCCCAGAATGTGGCCCCCGCCGAGGAATTCGACTACAGCCAAGTCGACTCGCTCCAGCGCTTTACCGGCACGCACCCCCAGGTGATGCTGCCGCGAATCCGCGAGCAAAACTGGCGCTACGAGCACGACATGAGCCGCAACCAGCACCGGTTCAAGGATAAATTCAAGCGCTTCCTAGAGCAATTAACAGGCTACCGTATGGGCGAATACCGCAACTACAAGCTCGTCTAACCCCATGATGAACTGGCTGCCGCTGGCGCTGCTCACGGCCCTGTGCCTAGCGCTCTATAACTTTTTCATCAAGCTGTCCGCCGACCATGTGTCGCCGGCTGTGGGCGCGGTGGTGCTGCAACTGGTGGCCGCCGCCCTCGGGGCCGCGTGGCTGGTGAAACTGAAGCTGCAAGGCCAGCCGCTGGTCGTATCGGGCAAGGGGCTGGTCTGGGCGGTGCTGGCCGGGCTGGGCGTGGGCCTGGCCGAAATCCTCACCTTCGTGGTGTTTCAGCGTGGGGTAAATTCTTCGGTGGGTACGCCCGTGATTGTGGGCGGCTCGGTGCTGCTCACGGCCGTACTGGGCCTGGTAGTGCTGCGCGAGGCGCTAACGCTACCCCAAGCCGGCGGCCTGCTGCTGATTGTGGCCGGCATTGCGCTGCTGGCCCGGGGGCACTAGTTGTCATTCCGACGCAGGAGGAATCTGGGTACACATATGTCCTCAGATTCCTCCTGCGTCGGAGTGAAAACCGTTTATTCAACCAAATGCCAATAGGAGGGAAGTGCGCCTGCCGCGCTGGCCGAATCGGCCACGGCCGGGTTGAGCTGGTAGATATCAACCTGCTCGTTATGAAAAACGGGCGGGAGGGTAAACCCCGGCTGAAACCAGCCGTGTAGCTCGGGAAAAGCCAGCACGTAGGTATAGCTGATACCCGGCTGGGGAAAGTGGTCGATGGGCCAGCGCTGGCCGGGGCGCTCCGAATGCAGGTACATCCGCACGAACAGGCTGTGGGTTGATTCGGGCATGAGCGTGGGCGCTTTGGGGTGCTGGTCGAGCCACTGGAAGGCTTGATACAGGGCTTCGTTGCGGCGGCGCGGGCGCTGGTTATCGCGCCACAGACTGTTTATCTCGTAGCTGAACCAAAGCAGGGCCGCCAGGCCCAGCGCCGGGCGCAGCCAGCGTTGCCAAGCTTTCGGAGCTGCTTGCAGGAGCCAGTCGACTACCAGGGCCAGCAGCAGGAAGAAGAAAAAGGCTTTGTACAGCACCGCCCGGCCAGGGGCGAATACCCGTTGGGCGGCCATCATGGCGTAAGGAAAGCCCATAAACCACAGCCCGGCCGGTACCAGCCGCAGCCATGGTTGCTGTTGCGCCGCCGGTCGCTGCGCCATTCGCCGCCAGAGCAGTAGTATCGCCGCCAATACGCCCAGAACCAGCAGCCCACCAACCTTGGCCTGCCCGGCCAGAAAGCCTTCCGTTTCCCACAGGTATGCCGGCAGGCCGCGCCAGAATTGCGCGAATGGTTTCGGGGCCACAAAGCCGTTGCCGAAGAAAATAGCCGGGCCCGACACAAACAACAGCGGCGCATACAGCAGCAGGCTTCCGGCCACTACCACCGCCCCCGGCACCACTAGCCCGGCAAGAGGCGGCCAGTTGCGCTGCCGCAAATAGCCGAGCCCCAGCCACGAAAAAGCCGACCCCAGCACCAGCGCAAACGTGGGCACCGTGTACATACCCAGCACGCCACCCACTAGCAACCCAGTCCAGGCGGCGCGGGGCTGGCGAGTGCCATTCGTCAGTGCCAGGGAGCCGAAGAAGGCCGCCACCGCCATCAGTGTCAGCAGCCAGTAGCCCCGGCCTACAGCCACATGATATAGACTAAGCTGCGCCAGGCTAAACAGCAGCGTACTCAGCCACGCCACCCGAAAGCTGGCCCGCGCCCACAACAAACCCAGAAATAGCAGCGCCGTGGCCATCGTGGCGGCCAGCACTACCGGCAGGCGCATGGTGAACCAAAACCCCGGATTTACATGGTAAAATACCCAACTGATGGAGTTGGACAGCACATGGTTGTTGGGCACCGGGTAGTAGGCCGATACCGCCAGCAGGCTTTTGCTGGCAAACATTTCGTACGACGGCACGTCATCGTAGCCCGGTGTCACGGCCGGCAGGCTGATAACAAAGCGGAAAACCGTGAGGGCCAGCAGGAGCAGGGCCGCACCACGCTGCTGCGCTACGGGCAAGGCCTTGAAAGTGCGGCGCAGACCCAGGAATGTTTCCCGCACTTCGCGGCCCAATCGGAGGCATTCGACGCGGCCGCCGGGCATATTAATCAGCGTGCCCGCAGTCAAGCCAAACAGCACCGCTACGCCCGTCAGCAGTTGCCCGGCACGGGAGTATTCTTCGGCGGAAAACAGCCGGATGCGCCATTTATAGAACGGGAAAATGGCGTCCAGTTGCCGCGCCTCGGTCCAGGTGGAACTGTGCATTACCAGCGCCCCGTAGCCCGCGCACAAGGCCAATATTCCCACTGACACGATGCCGAAAAAGCGCGCTCCCGGCAGTTTCGTCACCGAACTCATCGCGGCTGTGCGCTGCCGGGCAAAGCCCCCAGCGCTGCCAGCTCGGCCCAGACGCGGTGCGTGGGCAGGCCCATTACGTTGAAGTACGAGCCTTCGAGCCGGGTAATGGCGGCCATGCCCAGCCAGTCCTGTGCGCCGTAGGAGCCGGCCTTGTCGTAGGGCTGGCAGGTGTCGATGTAGTAGCCGATTTCGGCTGGGCTCAGCGGGCGGAAGTGCACAGTGGTCTGGTCCGAGAATACGACTTGGTGGCCGTCGCCGGCCAGCAGGCACACGCCCGTGAACACGTCGTGGGCGCGGCCCTGCAGGCGGGTGAGCATGGCGGTGGCTTCGGCGCGGTCGGCGGGTTTGTTGAGCACGTCGTTTTCGAGGCACACTATCGTGTCGGCGGTTATCACCAGCTCGTCGGGGGCCAGGTCGGGGGCGTAGGCGGCGGCTTTGTGGGCGGCGAGGTATTCGGCTACTTCGGCCCGGCGCAGGTGGGCGGGAAAGTCCTCATCGACTTCGCGCAGCCGGATTTCGTAGGGCAGGCCCATATCCGTCAGCAACTGCCGACGGCGGGGCGAGTTAGAGGCTAAAATAAGTTTCACGCGGGGTTGGCCTGGAAATGCTCGGCGAAAGCGTTGCCGGCTTCCTCATCGGCAATGCTGCTGAATAGGAAACCGCCGATGGTTTTGGGATAGAAAAAAGTCGATTTGGGCGGCATCACGGCCCCGGAATGACACACGGCTTCCACTTCGGCCATAGTTACTTCATTCACGATGAACGCCGCCCGCGCCTCGCCCCGGTCCACGCGCTGGAGGCATTCAGTGAAATTGCGCACGTAGGCCACGCCCGGCCACGCCCGTTGCGCATCCGGCCCCACAATGCCCAGCACCTTTTCCAGCACGAAAAAGTGCAGCACCGTTAAGTCCAGGGCTTTCACCTCCTCGGTTGTGTCCCAATCCAGTTGCGCGTGCACCGCGGGCCGAAGCCGGATTTTGAACGACTGCCCATCCATGTACAAGCCGAAAGCCCATTGCTTACCCGCAATTATTTCGGGCAAATCACTGGCATCGTCAGTAGGCAATACCGTGAAGTACGGAGCCAGCCGGTCCAGCAATTCCCCAACACTTAGGTTGCCGGGCAGGTCCAGCAGCAGGCGGTGAGTGGGCAGAATGCGTAGGTCGTCGGCCGCTGCGTTGGTGAGGTACATGAGGTGGTAGTTCCAGGGCTCGCGGCCGGTGGCGCGGCCGTCGGCGGCCAGCTCGCGGGCCTGGCGGTAGGCCAGCGAGCCCTCGTAGCGGTGGTGGCCGTCGGCCAGAATCACTTCGCGGCGCGCCAGCACCTCCTGAAACCGGCGGATAATGGCCGCGTCCTGAATCACGGCCAGCACATCGCGGGCACCCTGGTAGTCTTCCTCCGTTTCCAGCAGCGGCGAGCGCATGGCTTCGTCCAGGTAGGCTTCCAGCTCAAAATCCTCATCGCGGTACAGCCCGTGGGTGGCGCTGGTCTGGAACTGGGTGTGGGCCAGCAATTCGGCCCGGTCATTCACCGAGGCGGGCAGCGTGTTCTCGTGGCGCAGCACCACGTTCTCTTCCCAGTCATACGCCCGAATGTGGCACATGAAGCCCTTGCGGCAGTATTTGCGGGGGCTGCCAGGCAGCTGGAAATACTGGTAATAGGCATAGATGCCGGGCAGCTCGTCCTGCCGCAGCACGCCGCTGGCTTCCCACTCGCGCAGCCGCGCCAGCGCCGCCCCGGCCGCGTCATCGCCCCGGGGCACCGACAGGTGAATGGAGTTGAGCGGGTTGCGATAAAGCGCCTCCCGCTGCTTTGCCGACACCACATCGAACAGCGGCGAAACGTAGGCGTCGATGTTCGCGCTTAGCACCGCATTGTAGCGCCAGCCGCGCAGGGGTTGAATTTCAGCCAAGGGTTTTTTTAATGAGGAATGAAGAATGAGGAATGAGGACTGAAGAATGAGGACTGTCGAAATAATTCTTCATTCCTCATTCTTCAGTCCTCATTCAACTTCACGGGGCCAGTCGGCTGCGCTTCCAGGTCGCGCCTTCCAGCTCGTACACGATGCGGTCGTGCAGGCGGCTGGGGCGGCCCTGCCACAGCTCCAGCCGCGTGGGGCGCAGGATGTAGCCGCCCCAGTTGTCGGGGCGCGGCAGCGGGTCCTGTTCCCCAAATTCTTCGGCTACGGCTTCTTCGCGGGCTTCCAGCTCTTCGCGGCTGCCGATGACCTGGCTTTGCGGCGAGGCCCAGGCCCCAACCTGGCTGCTGCGCGGCCGGCTCTGGAAATATTCGGTCGACATCGATTCCGGGGCCTTTTCCACGCGGCCTTCCACGCGCACCTGCCGCTCCAAACCGGGCCAAAAGAAATTGAGCGCCGCCAGCGGCTGCGCATTCAGCTCGTGGCCCTTGCGCGAGTCATAATTCGTGTAGAACAAAAAGCCGGCATCATCGGGCAATCCTTTTAGCAGCACCACGCGCGACGACGGCTGCCCGGTGGCCGACACCGTGCTCACGGTCATGGCCGTGGGCTCTTCGAGCTGGGCGGCCAGCGCTTCTTCCAGCCACGCCCGAAACTGCGGCACGGCCTCGGGCAGCACGTCGGCTTCGGAAAGGGTGCGCTGGGCGTAGGTTTTGCGCAGGTCGGCAAGGTGCGGGTCGGTCATGCGGGATGAAAAGCGAAGAATGAATTACAAGCGTAAGGCAACCCGTGGCATGGCGGATTCACGTAGCTGCCAGAGGAACATTTTTCCGCGAAAGGCAGTCTTACTTATCCCGCCGGCGCGGTTGTCGGGGCATTGCGGGCGCAAGATACGACCCCGCGCAAGGCAGAGCGGCCCGCGCCGGCTCAGCCGGTACCGGCGGCCACGACTCCTTGTATTCCTCATTCTTCAAATTCTCCTGATAATGCGGCCCGGTACCTTACTCATCTCCAAGCCCTTTCTCGGCGACCCCAACTTCGAGCGCAGCGTGGTGCTGCTCTGCCGCGACGAACCCACTGACGGTTCCTTCGGCCTCGTGCTGAACCGCGCCACCAGCCTCGTGCTCGACGACGTGCTCGACCTGCCGCCCGAAGCCTCGGCGGCCGCCCTAGTGCCCATCTACGTGGGCGGCCCCGTCGAGCCCAACACCCTGCACTATCTGCACCGCCGGGCCGACCTGCCCGGGGCCACCGCCCTGGGCCAGCACGTGTACTGGGGCGGCGATTTTGAAATCCTGCTCGGATTGCTAGGCAGCGGGGCCGTGGCGGCCGACGATGTGCGGCTGTTTGCCGGCTATTCGGGGTGGTCGGCGGGCCAACTGGCGGGCGAAATGCAGGGGCAGAGTTGGATACGGCACCCCGCAAGCGCCGGGAAAGTGTTTACTTTGGCATCTGATGCGTTCTGGCGGGAAATTCTGCGGGAGAAAGGCGGCAAGTTTAAGGTGCTGGCCAATTATCCCGTCGACCCCCGGCTGAACTGATGCAGGTTTTGTTCGGACGTTTGTTTTATTCCCACTTTTTTTTGCTCTCTCCTCTGGCCCCATTTCCCGGGCTGGCTTTTACGAAGATTTATGGGTGCTGAAGAAAACCCCACTGCCCCGCTCGCCGGCGGCACCGACCCGGCCGCCGAGGACCGGATGACCATTTTGCAACGCCGTCTGGCCGAGATTCAGGGCAAATCCGCCCCGGCTGATTCGGCTGCTGCTACCGCGCCCTCGGCCACGTCCACGCCCAACGCGGCCGGCGAAACCCAGGTAGAGCTGCCCGCCCAGGGCACGCCCGAACTGGCCGCCGGCCAGCCCGATGGAGCCGGCACTGCCGAAGCTTCCGGTGCGGCCGTAATCGCCACCGACTTGGGCAATACCGCACCCGACGCCGGCACACCCGAAGCCGCTGCTGCTGCCGAAACCGCCCAGCACGTTCCCGATTCGGTGACCGTGGACGGCAGCGATTTGTCGGCCCCGCAGGCCCGTGCCATTGCGCACTATGGCGAAGAAATGGCCACCACGCCCAATCCTGACGCTTTGCCCGCCGCCGAGCACATCGACAGCGCTACGCCCGCGCCCATTGCCGACCCTGAAACGCTGAGTGGCCCCAACACGGCTGCCACCGTTGAGAACCAAACTGCCGAACTGCCCACCGTGGAGCTGCACGACGCCCCGGAGCTGGAAACCGCCCAGGAGCCGCTGGCTACGCTGCCCACCTCGTCGGAAACGCCGCTGGATGCAGTTCCGGCTGATGTGGCCGCCATTGAGGCTGGCGAAGAGGCTACCGGCGTTGAACGCGAAGAAGCTGCCGAACCCGTTGCGCCCGACTTCACGGCGCTCGACCTGCCCGCCCAGGCCAACTATTTGGTGAGCCTGTTGCGCAGCCCCACCGCTGGCAAAAACCGCAAGCAGATTTCGGACCTCACCCGCCAGTACGAAACCAACGTGGGCCTGGCCCGCACCGCCGCCCGTGAGAAATTCGCTGCCGGCGGCGAGGGTGCCGAAGCCTTTGCCTTCCAGCAGCCCGAGGGCCAGCAGGAACTCAACAAGGCCCTGCAGGAATTCCGCGAGAGCCGCGCCAAGGACGCCAAAGCCGAGGATGCCAGCCGAGGCGACAACCTCACCAAGAAAAAAGCTTTGCTTGACCAGCTCCGCACCCTTGTGGATGCCGCCGAAACCAAAGACAGCTCGGGCAAGCTCAAAGCCCTGCAAGCTGAGTGGAAAGCCACCGGGGCCGTGCCTCAGGGCGACAGCCAGGGCATCTGGGATACCTACCACGGCCTGCTCGATATCTATTACAGCAAGCAGGGCCAGTTCCTGCAGATGAAGGACCTGGACCGCCGCCGCAACCTGGAGGCCAAAGAAGCCCTCATTAAGCGCGCCGAAGCCCTTGGCTCAGCCTCTGGCATCAACAAAGCCCTCGATGAGCTCACCAAGCTGCACGAGGACTGGAAGAACATCGGCCCCGTGCCGAACGACCAGCGCGAGCCGCTGTGGCAGCGTTTCATCGCCGCTTCGGATGTGCTGCACCAGCGCCGCAAGGAGTTTGTGGACCAGCGCTCGACCGTGGAGAAAGCCAACCTCACCGTGAAGCAGGCCCTGCTGGAGCGCGTGTTGCCCTTCGCCACCTTCGATACCGACCGCGTGAACCTGTGGCGCTCGAAAACCGACGAGCTCCAGGAAATCAAAACCGAGTGGGAAGCCGCCGGCCTCGTGCCCCGAGCCCAGGCCGATGCCCTGAACAAGCAATATTGGGCCGCCTACAAGGCTTTCTTTAATCGGAAAAACGACTTCTTTAAGTCGCTCGACAACGAGAAATCGGCCAACGTAAAAGCCAAGCAGGCCCTCATCGACCAGGCCGAAGAAGCCGCCAACAACCCCGACGGCGACGCCGCCCGCCAGGTTGTTATCCGCGTGCAGAAGGAGTGGAAGGATGTGGGCCGCGTACCCGATAAGCTGGCCGACAAGCTCTGGCACCGCTTCCGCGCCGCCTGCGACGCCGTCTTTGAGCGCCCCAAGCAGGAAGCTCGCTTCCGCGAAGAGAAGGTGCAGCAGTCGTCGGTTGAGCAAACCGCGCACCTCGATACCATCGCGGAGCAGGTCAATGCCCTCACCGCCGACGCCCCGGGCTCGCTGGAAGGCTTCCGCGAAATCCTGGCCGGCTGGGCCACCGAGTTTGATGCCAATGGGGAACAGCCCAATCGGGGCACCGCCGACCGCAGCGAAGAGCAACTGCTGTCGCTGCTCGGCAAGTACCTCGACCACGTTCCCGGCCTGAGCTACGCCGACCGCGCCGACCTGTTATTCCAGACCGAAGTGGCGCGCCTTAAAGCCCGCCCGCAGGCCCAGCAGCAGCTCACGCGCAAGGAAATGGCCCTGCGCAAGGAAATCAACGAGTTGGAAAACGATGCTTCGACGCTGCAAACCAACCTGGATTTCTTCGCCCGCTCGAAAAATGCATCTCAGCTCCGCGAGGAGTATCAGGGCCGCATTGCCGAAGGCCAGAAGCGCATCGACGCGCTGAAAAAGCAGTTACGAATGATACGCAGCTAATTAGCGCTTCCAAACCCTAAAAAGAAGGCCGGCATCGCAGATGCCGGCCTTCTTTTTTTTGATAAATATGGCCCGATTGCTGGGAAAGCGGCGTCGGCTGTTTACTTTTGCACCACCAACCCGCCGCCTTAGCTCAGTTGGTAGAGCTTCTGACTTGTAATCAGAGGGTCGTTGGTTCGAGTCCGACAGGCGGCTCACATATCCTTTACCGGAACACCCGGAAAACAGCTTCTCCCGCTTGGGAGGCCGTTTTCCGGGTTTTTTGCGTCTAGGGGAATCGGTACTCCTTGGTGCGGAATCGGGGGGGGCTACGCGAGGGACGCCCCCATAACGCCCCCCTTTTATGGTTACCCAGTTTGTGTTGCGAAGCGACAAGAAAGACAAGGACGGGAAGTGCCGGTGCATCTGGTAGTGTATTTTGCGATGGCTGTGGGATGAGCGGAGCGTGGTGCTGGGGCTGGAAAGACGCAAAATCAGCATCAAGGCATTTGATGTGCTGCAGCTGTACCTGTCTGTCGAGGACTTACGGAAGCTGGAAACGGCCATGCTGCCGGCCAACCTAGTGCCCACGCGAGATATTTTCTTGTTCTGCTGCTACACCGGGCTGCGGTACTCGGACGTGACGGGGCTGCACCGGGGCACCTGCACGAATGGAACGGCGGGCGGCGGCTGATGATGAGCAAGACGCGGGCCGGGGTGAATATCTGCCTGACGGCGGTGGCTGTGGCCATCATCGACAAGTACGACGCCCCCGAACGGCTCAAGTTGTTTGTAAGCTGGCGGCACTAACGGGCGCGGCCGACTTATGAGTACGGACATCGGCAACCTAGTGCGGACGGCAGTGCCCACGTGTGAACTGGTGACGATGCACACGGCCCGGCACACGTTTGCGACGCAGAGCCTGCTGCGTGGGATGCCGGTGGAGGTGCTGCAAAAGGTGCTCGGGCACAAGAAAATTCAGACCACGCTTATTTACGCGAAGATTGTGGAGGATTTCCAACACCAGACCATGCGGCGGGTTTGGGAGGGAGAGCCTGCCAGTGGGGAGGGCACGGCGGCCGTCGCGCTATGCACTGTGGAACCGGCGGCGTAGCTAGTTATGCTTGGAGTCTCGCTGCTGATGGCGTTGAAGGGACCTAATAGCGTAGGTCTGTCCAGTGGATGAGTTGGCCAATGAAGGGCAGGCCGTTGTAGCTGTCAAGGAAGTAGAGTAAAAGGTCGAGCGACTCGAAACCATCGCGGCGGATAAACTCGGCCAACTCAGAGCCGAGGAGTTCGCGGCCGTCTATTTCGACTAATGCGGTGTCGTTGATGACTTCGACCCGAATGACTTGCACGGATTTGACCACCCCATCGGGCTGGAATTTGGTCATGTTGTCCTGACCTGTAACGGTGTAAAAGTGGATGACTTGGCCGTTAGCCCACCGGCTCCCGGCGCGGATGGTGTGCACTTTGGTGCCGGCGATAATTTGGGGAACAAAGTCGGGTTTGAAGCCTAAAATCATATGTAATATTAATAGTGGCGGCAAGGTGTCTGCCCCCGTTGCGCCGGTTGCTGCTGCATCATTGAGTTCGTCCGGGCGCTCAGCGTATTGATTCAGCACTCCTAATCATTAATGCGCTGTACCATAAAAAGTTGGTAGCGGGTTGACATTCAAAAGGAAATAGCCGTGAGGTACTGAAACAGTAAGCCCAAACGCAAAGCGGCCCGCCGGAATCAAGTGTTCCGGCGGGCCGCTTCGCGTTGATGTAACAGGAATTTCCCGCAACTACTTCGGTCGCCAGGTCAGGCACAGGCCCGTGCCGCCCGCCGGGGTCCACATGGGCATAACGCTGGTGTCGCCGATGCCGCGGCCCGTGGGCTTGTGGCCCCAGCGGTTGCGGTGGGTGAGGTAGGCCACGTGCGCCGAGAGAATACCGAAGCCCGCGCCGGCTACTACGTCCGATTCCCAGTGCTTATTATTTATCATGCGGAACGCGGCCACGCTCGTGGCCAGCGTGTAAGCCCCAATGCCGTACCATTGGCTCTTGTCCCGAAACTCGGTGTGCACGATGCTGGCCGCCAGAAATGCCTGCGCCGTGTGCCCCGATGGAAACGACAGGTTATTGGAACCATCAGGCCGCTCAATGCTGCTCAGCGTTTTTACTACGTACACCGAGGAAAGCATAATCAGCTCACTTTTTACGATAACGAGTCCGAGATTCAGCCGGTCGTTGCTCGATTCCACTCCGGCCAGCAGTACCACGGGAATTTCCAGGTAGGGAGCCCATTGCAGGAAGTCGTCGACATGGTTACGGTAGTCCCCAAATACATTACGAATGTCCTTCTTGGCATCGTAGGAGCTATAAAAACCGTTGCCGTTGATGGTGCTGACCCCGTAGCCAATCAGCACCGCCGGAATGATGCTGGCCCGGAACCCTTTGCTTTTGAAGAACGATTTTTTGACCGGCGAAGACATTCCGCCGGGGTTCTGATACTTGTGGGTGGTATCGGCCGGCGCGGGCGTGGCCAAAGGCACCTGCGCGGCTGCCAGCTGTGGGGCCGAGGCTAGGGGCAGGAGCAGAGCCAGCGAAAGAATGTAGCGGGAAATCATGGACATGGGGCTTTGGGAAGGCGAAGTACGCGACGCAAGGTGTAAGTGTAGTGAAACGCGCCCGTACTTTTGCCCGGCTCCCCGGCGGCGGCCACTCAAGGCAGCGTCCGCTTTCTCATCCTACTCTGTCAACTCTCTTGGAAGTAATTGCCACCACCGCCCGCTTTATCGAAGACAAGTTTGCCAACGAAGGCAGTGGGCACGATTGGGCGCACATCCGCCGCGTCTGGCTCATGGCCCGCCGTCTGGCCGCTGCGCATCCCGAAGCCGATGCTCTGGTAACCGAGCTGGCCGCCCTGCTGCATGATATTGCCGACTGGAAGTTTCACGGTGGAGACTACGAAGCCGGCCCCCGCGCCGCCCGCGCCTGGCTCCAAAGCCAGCAGGTGCCCGAAGCCACCATTGCCCGCGTCGAAACCGTCATCCGCGAGGTTTCCTTTAAAGGCCTGGGCGTGGCCACGCCGGTGTCGTCCATCGAGGCGGCGCTGGTGCAGGATGCCGACCGGCTGGATGCGATTGGGGCCATCGGCATTGCGCGGGCGTTTGCCTATGGCGGCCACGCCGGCCGGTCGCTGCACGACCCCGCCATTGCGCCCGTGGCGCACGACAGCTTCGCCAGCTATCAGAAGAATACGGCTCCCACGCTCAACCACTTCTACGAAAAGCTTTTCCACCTCAAAGACCGCCTGAACACCGACGGTGCCCGCGCCGTGGCCGCCGAACGCCATGCTTTCATGGAAGCTTACGTGGCCCGCTTCCTGGCCGAGTGGGACGGCGAAGACTAAACCGCGTCCGCTGGCGTTTGACCCAACGAGAGTCTGCGCCGCTTGCCGTATGCGTTACCTTTGCCCCATGAAGGTGTTTTTTCGCTCGCTGTTTTGCTTGTTGCTGGTGGCCATGGCCAGCTGCCGTACTTGTCCCATTGAGTCCTGTCACACGCGCAAGGTGCACATGCACAGCGGCGTGAAGTACCGGGGCCAGCCACTCTGGAAAAAGCAGAACCCCGCCATCGGTGAGAAAATTAAAGTCTATAATTCCAAATCGGCCAAGCACGGCAACGACCGCAGCAAGTCCATCCGGTAAGCTGGTTGCCGTGGCAGGAGGGAAGGTGCTGGTTTAGTGGTTTTGCTGGTTGCTCGGTTGGAATACCGGCCGCTTTAAACTCGTTCGATTTAAGCCCGAAAAAGGCCGCAGCGCTTGCCGTTGCGGCCTTTTTATTGTATCTTCGCACGCATATAAAGAACCATTCACCCTGCGGCTGAAAACCACCTTATTTGGGTTTTTTCAAGCCGCCTATCAACCCCCTCAATGGCGGAAGGCGAAAAAATCATTCCGATTAACATCGAAGACGAGATGCGGGGCGCCTACATCGATTACTCGATGTCGGTTATCATCTCCCGGGCCCTGCCCGATGTGCGCGACGGCCTGAAGCCCGTGCACCGCCGCGTGCTCTACGGCATGAGCGAGCTGGGCGTGGCTTACAACAAATCCTACAAAAAATCGGCTCGTATCGTGGGCGAGGTGCTGGGTAAGTATCACCCGCACGGCGACTCCTCGGTGTACGACACCATGGTGCGTATGGCCCAGGACTGGAGCCTGCGCTACCCGCTGGTAGACGGCCAGGGCAACTTCGGCTCCGTCGATGGTGACTCGCCGGCTGCCATGCGCTACACCGAGGCCCGCCTCAAGCGCATTGCCGACGAAATGCTCGGCGACCTGGACAAGGACACGGTTGACTTCCAGCCCAACTTCGACGATTCCCTCGAAGAGCCCAGCGTGTTGCCCGCTAAATTCCCCAATCTGCTGGTCAACGGCACGTCGGGCATTGCCGTGGGCATGGCCACCAACATGGCTCCGCACAACATGACGGAGGTCGTGAGCGGCATCATTGCCTACCTCGACAACCCCGACATCACGGTGGCCGAGCTCATGCAGTACGTCACGGCGCCCGACTTCCCCACCGGCGGCATCATCTACGGCTACGAAGGTGTGAAGCAGGCCTTTGAAACCGGCCGGGGCCGCGTAGTCATGCGTGCCAAAGCCACGTTCGAAACCTCTAAAACCGGCAAAGAGCAAATCGTAGTCACCGAAATTCCCTATATGGTGAACAAGGCGTCGATGATTGAAAAGACGGCAGCGCTCATCAACGACAAGAAGATTGAGGGCATTTCGGACATGCGCGACGAGTCGGACCGCGACGGCATGCGCATTGTCTACGACCTCAAGCGCGACGCCATGCCCAGCGTGGTGCTGAACAACCTCTACAAGTACACCCAGCTGCAAAGCTCCTTCGGTGTCAACAACGTGTGCCTGGTAAAAGGCCGTCCGATGACGCTGAACCTCCAGCAGCTCATTCAGTATTTCGTCGAGCACCGCGCCGAAGTCATCGTGCGCCGCACGCGCTACGAGCTGGCTGAAGCCCAGAAGCGCGCCCACATCCTCGAAGGCCTGCTCATCGCCCTCGACCACCTGGATGAGGTAATTGCCCTCATCCGGGGCTCGCGCGACCCCGAAGTGGCCCGTGGCCAGCTCATCTCGCGTTTCGCGCTCAGCGAAGTGCAGTCCCGCGCCATTCTGGATATGCGCCTGCAGCGCCTCACCGGCCTGGAGCGCGACAAGATTGTGGCCGAATACAATGAGTTGATGAAGCTCGTCGATTACCTGAAATCGGTGCTTGAGTCGGACGTATTGCAGCGCGGCATCATCAAAACCGAGCTCGAAGATATCCGTGAGCGGTACGGTGATGCCCGCCGCACGGAAATCAACTACATCGGTGGCGATTTTTCGACCGAAGACATGATTGCCGACGAGGCTATGGTCATCACCATCTCGCGCGAAGGCTACATCAAGCGCACCAACCTCGATGAGTACCGGGCCCAGGGCCGGGGCGGCGCGGGTTCCCGCGGAGCCATCTCCAAAAAGGACGACTTCACGGAGCATCTCTTCGTGGCTACTACCCACGAGTACCTGCTGTTCTTCACGGAGCTTGGCCGCGTGTTCTGGCTTAAGGTGTACGAAGTTCCGGAAGGAGGGAAGGCCACCAAAGGCCTTCCCCTGCAGAACCTTATCGAGATTCCGCGTGAAGATAAAGTCCGCTCCGTACTCAACGTACGCGGCCTGAAAGACCCGGATTACCTCGAAAACACTTTCCTGATGTTCTGCACCGAGCAGGGCACGGTGAAGAAAACTCCGCTCGAAGCGTACTCACGCCCTCGTACCGCTGGTATCAACGCCATCACCATCAACGAAGGCGACCGCATTCTTGACGTGCAGTTGCTCGCGCCGAATTCGGAAGTCATTTTGGCCTCGCGGACTGGCCGGGCCGTGCGCTTCAACGAAAGTCAGGCCCGTTCGATGGGTCGCGCCGCCGCCGGTGTGCGCGGTATTCGCCTCGAAGATGTGCCGGGCAACCGCGTGGTGGGCATGGTCTGCGTATCCGACCCCACCCAGGAATTGCTGGTAGTGAGTGAAAATGGGTTTGGCAAGCGTAGCCAGCTCGATGGATTCCGGGTCACGAAGCGTGGGGGCAAAGGCGTGAAGGCCATGAAGCTTACTGATAAGACCGGTAATCTAGTGGCTATCAAGGATGTCAATGACTCCGACGACCTGATGATTATCAACAAGTCTGGCATCACGATCCGCCTGCGCATGAGTGATTTGCGTACCATTGGCCGCGCCACGCAAGGCGTACGGTTGATTAAAATCAGCGGCAACGATGAAATTTCTTCGGTAGCCAAAGTAGCCGCTGAAGAGAAAGAGGAGGAAACCGAAGCAGTTATCCTTGCTACCACCGAAGAAGGCGGGGCATTGGGTGTAGCTGCTATCAATGGTGCTGACAACGAGATTCTTGCTGATGATGCCGATGACGCTGACGAAACCGATGATGAGTTGGAAGAAGACAGCGACGACGAGGAAGATTCGGACGATGAGTCGGAATCTGACGACTTGGCATAATTGCTGAATAGGAGCGGGGCGGTCCATTTAGGTCGCCCCGTTTATTTTTGACGAACCCAAGGCTGGGAGCCCTCGTTTCCGGTTATGGGCCTTGTCCCAAAAATCACTTTTTTCATTTTTCCCGCCGTTATCAAACCGGATGGTTTTCATCCAGTCCCTGAATTTCGACAAATTCCCGAACTCATGAAGAAGACATTTCTGACGATTGCCGTTGCCGTTTCGCTGGCCGGTGGGTTGCCCTCGCTGGCGTACGCCCAAACTTCAGCCGTCACCAACGCCATTCTGAACCAGCGCTCCGGTCTGCTGGACAAAGCCCGCACGGACATTGACAAAGCCATTGTGAATGAGAAAACAATGGGCAAAGCCAAAACCTGGTACACTCGTGGTGAAATCTATCAGGGTATGCTGGAAAGCCCTATTTACAGCAAGCAGTTACAGCCGGGTGAAGGTGTTCAAAAAGCCTATGAGTCTTATAACAAGACCGTTGAGCTTGATACCAAGGATGGCGAGTTCGGCAAGCAGGCCGTGGCTAAAATGGATGGTCTCTATGGCCGTGCGTTTAACGATGCCGTGAATAGCTACAATGCCAAAGAGTATGACAAGGCAATTGAGAGCTATAAGCTGGCTTCGAAAATTAAGCCCCAGGACACGACGGCCGTGCTTTACTCGGCGTACGCCTCGGAAGCAAAGCAGGACTACGCGGGAGCAAAAGCCAGCTATAACCAATTGCTGGGCATGAATTATAAGTCGGTGACTTTATATTCACGTCTGCTCCAAATGGCAAAGCAGCAGAATGATAATGCGGAGGCGGCTAAGGTGTTGCAGCAGGCTCTGGTTGCATATCCCACAAATAAGGCCTTCATGTTGGAGGACCTAAACATGTCGCTTGCTAGCGGCAAAGGCGAGGATGCACTTGCCAAAATCAACAAGTCCATTATTGCCGACCCAAGTAACTCGAACCTTTACGCTGTACGCGGTTCGATGTATGACCAGCAAAAGAAGACTGAGCTTGCAGTAGCAGACTACAAAAAGGCTGTGGAACTGGAGCCAAACAACTTTGATGCACAGTTTAACCTCGGTGTATATAATTACAACAAAGCCGCCGATGCATACACTAAGGCCAGCAAGATGGATTTGAAAACCTATCAGGCCTCGGGTAAGAAATTCGAAGCAGAAGGCAAAAAATACTTTGAGGCATCAGTTCCGTATTTTGAGAAAGCACTTCAGTTGCAACCCGACGACCGTAATACATTGTCTTCGCTGCAGAAAGTGTATTTTCGTCTCGGACGTACCGCTGATTCTGAGAGACTCAATGCAAAACTGCAGAGTCTGAAGAAGTAGGGGGTATCCGGTATGCCAACGAAAAAAGGCCCGCATTTTAATGCGGGCCTTTTTTCGTTGGCATCTTAGGAGGAAGGGTATTTCTCAAAACTTATTTAACATAATATAAATTATAAGACAATAATATTTTGCCGATTTTTAAACAGTTTGTTTTGTTGATTTTCAGCTAGTGCTTAAACCCTACTGTTTAGAATCAGACCCACGTTAAGGTAGTAATCAATATTCCTCTTTGATGATTTATTGGCTCATATCCATTTGCACCGGATGATAATGGATGCAGGCGTATGATGGTACATTGGCAAAATAGGTTTGCCTCATTCGGTGCCGAATAGATTCTTTTGCTCTGGAATCGGGATGTATATCTTTATGCTTCTTGCCTGTTGATTCTAAGTGGTCATAATTGCTGTTGATAGCGGTTTAAGGGAACACATAGCGCACGAGTTATCAAGGGCAGAATGATTAAATAATATAAAAAAGCACAAAAAATAGAAATTTTATATACTCTTTAGTGCTTAAAGCTATGGATTGCTCTGGCTTCCCCTTCACTAGTAGTTGCAAAAAGCATATTGCCTTATCTAAAAAATTAACAACAGTTTATACTCTCATTTTCACCCCATAAGTTGTATTGGCACATAACTTAAGAGGCTATAGACACTCAGAATCTTTTCGAATCTATTGATGAAACTTATATACTAAATTAGCAGTAACTAAGAGTGGTCATAACACAACACAAAGAGAAACATAGAGCTAGTTGAAGACCCCGGTCCATAAAAGTATAAAATTTACCCATATTTTTTACTTTTATGGACTAGATTTACGTAATTTTTTGAACCCAACTCCTCCTGAATACTATGCCAAAACTGATTGACTACCCACGGACAAGTTATACCGGTGCCTGGGAACTGGCCGAAATTACTGATGATACAGGCGGAAAATGTACCATAGAGACAGCTGCACGAAAGCTAAACAGGAAAGTTAGCGGCTCTTTCAAAGCCATAATTGGCTCTGCTGTCAAGTTTGGCCTTGTAACAAGTAAACGCGAGCTACTTACAACAACAACCTTATTCAAAAGAATTAAACACGCATATGATAAACAGGAAGAACTAGTGTTTCACCGCGAAGCATTTCTTACCCCGCCCCTGTTTACTCAGATATGCCGGAAGTTTCGCTCCCGCGAACTCCCGGTTCAAATGCTTGACGTGATGCTTATCCGCGAGTTCGGTGTTGAAGAAATCAATGCTCAAGGCGTAGCAAAGGCATTCGTAGATGGCTGCAGGATGGTCGGGTTATTGGATGAACACAACACTGTTGCAGACATTGACGCGCTGAATACCGGACAGGCAGCGAGGCGACAGTTAGCAAGCCCAGTGCCAAGCGTAAACGCGTTTCGGCCCGAAAGTAAAATTGCAAGTGATGTAATTTTTTCAGAATCAGCCAGTGCTACAGCCGACCCGGAAAAACCTGTAATCGAAAATTCCCAAAAAAGTACTGGTACAGAAAATCAACTGATTGCCCCTCTTGATTTGGTAGACAACAGGTCCGCTACACCAACAGAAGCACCTAGCAAATCAACTAATAGGAGCACTGATGCGGTAGCCAACCTGTTTGGTTTCACGACACATCAGCCATTGGAGCCTGAACAAGAGAAAACAGAAGTAAAGGACATACCTACACAACCCAATAGTGCTGCTATACAAAGGCATTCTAACCCAGACAACAATACTCAAGCTGAGTTATATCGTACACCAGCGGTACTTATGCCAACATCCCCGACCTCAAGACCGGGCTATCAGATTCAAATCAGCGGTCCGGGAGTCACTACAGAACTCATAATCACTGAGGAGGACGATATTAGCCTAGCCATTGCCTTACTCGAGAAAATTCGCAGACAGCTAAAAAGCTGATTTAGAAGGCAAAACAATGTGCTGGTGAGTTGCGAGAGAAAATCACTCTGATAACTCACCAGCACATTATGTACTTAATTCTCTGTTAAATGACGGGTATTGGGAAGCCGGTGTCGTTCTTGAAGGACATCAATAACCTGTGCGGTGGTAACACCAGAGGCTTCCAGCAGCACAAGCAGATGATATAACAAATCAGCGACTTCTCCAGGAAGTGTAGCATAACTACCGGAAACGGCATCTATTACCGTTTCCACAGCTTCTTCACCTACTTTCTGAGCAATTTTGGCTATGCCTTTATTGAATAATGAAACGGTATACGAAGTCGGTGCCCGTTCTGGAAAACGGTGCCGCTCGGCAATGAGACGCTCAAGGCTGGCCAGAAAGCCAATGGGTGCCGCTGGGGCAATCAATTCACCGGCCTGCACGAAACAGCTTACGGTGCCCCGATGACACGTTGGCCCCGCCGGAAGCGCCCGTATGAGAACAGTATCCGCGTCGCAATCGATGTGCGTGCTCACCACCGTAAGAAAATTACCGCTTGATTCGCCTTTGGTCCAAAGTCGGTTTTTCGACCTTGAAAAGAAAGTAACCCGTCCCTCCTGCTGCGTTTTGTCCCAGGCTTCGGCATTGACATAACCGAGCATCAAAACTTGTCCGGTATCAGCATCCTGAACAATTGCCGGGGCCAGACCCGTGGTTGCATCGAACCGAAGGCCAATAGGAGATGTGGAAGCAAAAGACATTTCAGAAGTAAAAAACGGTGAAATACAGAATTACAGCCGAACGGCAATACCAGCCGCATGCAAGTATTGCTTTAGCGCGGGCAAAGCGGTTTCGTTGAAGTGAAAAATGCTGGCAGCCAAGGCCGCATCTGCCCCACCCGCTTCAAAAACGGCCGTGAAGTCAGAGGGCTGACCAGCACCGCCGGAGGCGATTACGGGCACGGAGACTGCGTCAGAGACGGCACGGGTCAGTTCCAGAGCGAAGCCGGCCTTGGTGCCGTCGTGGCTCATGGAAGTCAGCAAAAACTCCCCAGCTCCCAAATCGGCTGCCGTACGGCACCAATCTACCGCCTGCCGGCCGGTGGGCGTCGTGCCAGCACGCGTCATTACCTGCCACTCGCCTTCTACCAAACGGGCATCAACGGCTACAACAACGCATTGGGAACCGAAACGGCGGGCCAAGTCCGAAATGAAAGCCGGCCGAGCCAGAGCAGCAGAGTTGATGGAAACCTTATCGGCCCCGCTGAGCAGCAGCGCTTCAACATCGGCCACGGTGCTGATACCCCCACCCACGGTGAAAGGAATGTCCAAAACGCGGGCCACATCCCGCACCAGCTCCGTGAGGGGCTGGCGGCGCTGATTGGTTGCCGTAATGTCGAGAAATACCAACTCGTCGGCACCTTCGTGCGCGTAGCGGGCAGCCAGTGCCACAGGGTCGCCCGCATCGCGCAGCCCTTCGAACTGAATGCCCTTGACGGTGCGCCCGTCGCGCACGTCCAAACAGGGAATAAGTCTTTTCTTAACCACAATGATAGCCGTTTAATGAATGTCGGGCAGCTGAATTTACTACAGGAACCGCCGCAAATCGGCCAAGGATATGGTGCCTTCATAAAGCGCCTTGCCAATAATGGCCCCGTGCATGCCGGCTGCCGCGAGGAGTTCCAAGTCGCTGATTGTTGTGACGCCGCCACTGGCGATAAAACGGGCCGCAGGGAATTGCTGCACCAGCGAACGATAGGTTGGCAAGGATGGTCCCTGCAGTAGGCCGTCTTTGCTCACGTCGGTACAGATAAAGGTAGTCCCACCGACTGCCAGATAGTCGGCAATAAAGCCCGTCAGCGTCAGGACGCTCTGCTCGGCCCAGGCATTGATAACAATACGCTCCCCTTTATAATCGGCCCCCAGGAAAATGGTATCCGCCCCGTACTGCGCCAGCCAGGCTTGCACCGTGGCGGGCTCGCGCACGGCCAAGCTGCCGGCGGTGGCATGGGCAGCACCAGCAGCCAGCACCTGCGCCAGGGCAGCCTCGGTCTGAATACCGCCGCCGGCATCAATATCGAGGCTGGTTTGCCGGGCAATGGCTTCCAGCACAGCCAGATTAACCGGATGGCCGGCGCGGGCACCGTCGAGGTCGACCAGGTGCAGGCGGCGCAAACCTGCATCTGCAAAACGCTGGGCAACGGCAATGGGGTCGGCATCATAGGTGGTTTGCCGGGCAAAATCGCCAGCGCTCAACCGCACGCATTGGCCATTGATGAGGTCGATAGCAGGAATAATTTCCACTGTGGTATCGGTTTTCAGGATGAATTGACGCTGCTTATAGCGCCAGAAAATTGGCCAGAATACGCGTGCCTACAGGCCCGCTCTTTTCCGTGTGAAACTGCACACCGTAGAAGTTTTCGTGTTGCACTGCCGCACTGAATGGCCCGGGATGCGCGGCTTGGGCGATGGTATAGGGCCCCACGGGAGCATAATAGCTGTGCACGAAGTAGACGTGGTCGGCCTCGGTCAGCCCCGCCAGCAAAGGCCCGCGCATAGCCTGAAGGTTGTTCCAGCCCATGTGGGGAACTTTATGGGCTGTATCAGGGACGAAGCGCTGGACCTGGAAGGGCAGTAGCCCGAGCATGGGGGTATCGTTTTCTTCGCTGTGCGTACCCAAAAGCTGCATTCCCAAACATATACCTAGAAATGGCTGGGTTAAAGTCGGCAAAACCAGGTCGAGTCCCGCTTCACGCAAGGCTTGCATAGCCGATGATGCTTCGCCCTCGCCGGGAAAAAGCACTTTGTCGGCGCGGCGCAACACTTCAGGGTCAGCAGTCAGGACGGCTTGCGCCCCCAACCGCTCCAAGGCAAAGAGCACCGATTGCACATTTCCACCCTTGTAGTCTACTACTGCAATTTCCATAAGTAAAATCTAGTTAGTCCAAATGAATAATATCGTTTATTATTCATTTGGACAATAAACGATATTTTCCTAGCCTGCTGACTACAGAATTCCTTTGGTGCTGGGAATTGCGGCCGACTCGTCGCGCTGCAGCGCCATTTTAATGGCTTTGGCCACCGCCTTGAAAATGGCTTCAATCTTATGGTGCTCGTTGTCCCCTCGGCAGGAAATATTGAGCGTTGCCCGGGCATTATCGGTGAGAGACTTGAAGAAATGGAAAAACAGTTCGGTAGGCAAGTCCCCTACCCGTTCACGCTTAAACTCGGCATCCCACACCAGCCAGGGCCGGCCAGAAAAGTCGATAGCCGCTTGGGCGAGAGCTTCGTCCATGGGCAGCAGAAAGCCGTAACGAGCCAGGCCGCGCTTGTCGCCCAAGGCCTGCGCGAAGGCAGTTCCAAGTGCCAAAGCTGTATCTTCCACAGTGTGATGCTCATCAATGTGCAAATCACCTTTTACACTTATGTGTAAGTCGATTCCACTGTGGCGCCCAAGCTGCTCCAGCATGTGGTCGAAGAAACCTAAGCCTGTATGAATATCGGTTTGGCCGGTGCCGTCCAAATTTAAGCGGATGGCAATCTGGGTTTCATTAGTGTTGCGCTTAATAAATGCCACACGGGCCGGGTAGCGCAGGAAATGGTAGATGGCATCCCAGCTAGTGGTGGTGAGGGCAGCGCGTGGGTCGGGCTCCTCTCCTATCAAAATGGATTGGCTGCCGAGGTTTTCCGCGAGCTGCACATCGGTGAGCCGGTCGCCGATGACGTAGGAGTTGGGCAGGTCATACTCGTTGGCAGGGTCGAGGTACTGGGCGAGCAGGCCCGTGCCGGGCTTGCGGGTGGGCAGGCCTTCGTGTGGAAAGCTACGGTCGATGTGCTCGGCAGCAAAATGCACGCCTTCATTCGATAGAATATCGCGCATCAACTGATGCGCCGGCCAGAAAGTCTCCTCCGGGAAGCTTGCCGTGCCCAGCCCGTCCTGGTTGGAAACCAGGACCAACTCGTACTCGGGCAAATCGCGGGCAATACGTGCCAACGCGCTGATGGCACCGGGCAGGAACTGAAACTTATCGGGCGTGAGGCCGTCAATTTGCTGGCTGGGCTGCGGCTCCACGAGAATGGTGCCGTCGCGGTCGATGAAAAGCGCCTTTTTCAACTCAATAAAATTAACGAGGTACGAGAAAAACGGGTGTTAGTCCGTTATTTATAGGATGCGGAATGCGGCGACAGGAGCTTGGGTTTCGGCCCCGATTTCGGTGAGGGCCTGAACCAGCTGCACGTTTTCGGCCGCAGTGCCAACCGTGAGGCGAAGGCAGCCGGCACAGCCGGGCTGGGTGGTGCGGTTGCGCACAACAATGCCGCGGCGGCGGAGCTGGTCGTACACGGCGGTGGCATCAATGGTGAAGCGCACCAGCAGGAAGTTGGCATCGGAGGGGAAAATATGCTCCACGCTAGCCACCTGCCCCAATTTTTCAACCAACCAGCGGCGGCCTTCCAGCAGTTCGGCCCGCATTTCGGGCAGGCGCGGCGCGGCTGCCAGAGCAGCCAGCGCGTGCTGCTGGGTAGCGGCCGAGATGTTGTAAGGAGGCTTGATTTTGTCGAGGTACGCAATGAGTTGCGCCGACCCGTACGCCACGCCCAAGCGCAAACCGGCCAGGCCCCAGGCTTTGGAAAAGGTCTGCATAACTACCAGACGCGGAAATTCGGCCAGGCGCGTAATCCAGCTGGGCGCATCGGCAAAGTCGGCGTAGGCTTCGTCGACGACAACCAGGCCCCGGAAGCTGCGCAGCATGGTTTCGACGGCTTCCTGGGCGAGCAGATTGCCGGTGGGGTTATTCGGCGAGCACAGGAAAACCAGCTTGGCGTTGGAGGCGGCCAGTTTTTCGGCGGCATCGGCGGGCAGTTGGAAATCAGCCGTCAGGGGCAAGCGCTCCACGCGCACATCGTTGAGATTGGCGGCTACCTCGTACATGCCGTAGGTGGGCGGGCAGATAACGATACTGTCCTGGCCCGGCGTACAGGTGAGGCGCACCAGCAGGTCGATGGCTTCGTCGGAACCGTTGCCGAGGAAAATCTGGTTTGGCGTTACGCCCTTAAGATGGGCCAAATCGGCCTTGATGGCACGTTGGTGCGGGTCGGGGTAGCGGCTGAAATCATCCGGCCCGACGGAACCCAGGCTGTTTTCATTGGCATCGAGCATAACCGGGGCCATGCCTTCAAACTCGTCGCGGGCCGAGGAATACGGCTGCATCCGCTCCACGCTGGGCCGGATGAGCCCGGCATAGGGGTTTGTGGACGTTGCAGCGACGGTTTCTAATGAGGCAGAATTGCTAGTTAGCGCGGCCAGTCGCAGGGTGACGGCGCGGGCGTGCGCGGCCAGGCCTTCGGCTTCGGCCATGGTTTCCACCACCGGGCCGATGGCTTGCAGTCCCTGGGCCGACAGGCGCTGGAAGGTAATTTTCTTCACGAACGAATCGAGCGACACGCCGCTGTACTGGCGGGCGTAGCCGCTGGTGGGCAGCGTGTGGTTGGTACCGGAGGCATAGTCGCCGACGGCTTCGGGCGTGAGGTGCCCCAGAAATACGGAACCCGCATTGGTGACCTGGGCGGCAAGGGCATCGGCGTTATCGGTGGCCAGAATGAGGTGTTCGGGCGCGTACTGATTGGAGAACTCCAGCATGCTGTTGGCATCCGGCAGCAAGATGGCGCGGCTGCTTTCCAAGGCTTGGGCGGCAACATCGCGCCGGGGCAGTTGGGCCAGTTGGCGGGCCACTTCGGCCCGTACCCGCTCCAATACCGCGCTGGAATCACTCAGCACCACCACTTGCGAGTCGGGGCCGTGCTCAGCCTGCGACAATAAGTCGGCAGCGACAAAAGCGGGGTTGGCGCTGGCGTCGGCGATGATTAACACTTCTGAGGGGCCGGCGGGCATGTCAATGGCCACCCCAAATTCGGCGGCGGCCAGTTGCTTGGCGGCCGTGACGTAGCGGTTGCCGGGTCCGAAGATTTTATCAACGGCCGGCACACTGGCCGTACCCAGCGCCAGCGCGGCCACGGCTTGCGCCCCGCCGGCTTTCACAACTTTATTAATGCCCAGCAACTGCGCCACGAATAGGATGACCGGGCTCACCGAGCCGTCGGCCTGCGGCGGGGTGCACACCACCACCTCGGGGCAGCCAGCCAGCCGGGCGGGCACGCCCAGCATCAGCAGCGTGCTGAACAACGGGGCCGAGCCGCCCGGCACGTAAAGCCCCACGCGCTGCACCGGCACCGCCCGGCGCGAGCATACTACGCCCGGCGTGGTTTCAACCCGCAATTCGGGCTCGCGCTGGGCGGCGTGGAAGGCTTCAATGTTGGTTTTGGCCTGGCGGATGGCGGCTTGCAAATCGGCCGGAACCTGGGCGGCTGCGGTGGCAAACTCGGCTTCGGAAACTAGCAGGCTATTGAGCGTGGCTTTGTCGAGTTCGGCGGCTAAAGTCAAGAGTGCGATATCGCCACCGGCGCGAACCTGCTCGAAAATGGCCCGGACGCGGGCGGCTACCTGGGGCGCTTCGGCCGCGGCGGGGCGCTGCTGGAGCGCGGGCCACAGGCTGGGGTCGGGATAGGAATAGAATTGCATGGCAAACCGGGCTAGGCAATCATCTTTTCAATGGGCAGCACGAGAATGCCTTCCGCGCCCACGGCTTTGAGCTGACTGGTGATGTGCCAGAACTCGTCCTCCTGCACCACCGACTGCACCGACACCCACCCCGCCTCGGCCAGCGGCGTGACGGTGGGCGACTTGATGCCGGGCAGCAGGCGGCGCACTTCGTCGAGGGCCGACACGGGAGCATTCAGCAGAATGTACTTGCTGCGCTTGGCGCGGCGCACGGCCTGCATCCGGAACTGAAGCTGCTCCAGCAGGTCCTGTTGCTCGGCGGTGAGGTTGGGCTGGGCAATGAGCACGGCCTCGGAACGGAAGACGGTTTCGACTTCGCGCAGGCCGTTGCCCAGCAAGGTCGAGCCGCTGCTCACGATATCGCAAATAGCCTCGGCCAGGCCAATGCTGGGCGCGATTTCGACCGAGCCGCTGATGGTGTGCAGGTTGGCCTGTACGCCGTGGTCGGCCAGGTAGCGGCCGAGGATGTTGGGGTATGAGGTGGCGATGTTCTTGCCTTGCAACGTCTCAATGGATGGGTAGGCATCGGCACGGGGCACGGCCAGGCTCAGGCGGCACTTGCTGAAACCAAGGGTTTCGACTTCCAGATTGGGGTAGCCGGCTTCCACCAGCACGTTCTGGCCCACGATGCCGAGGTCGGCCACGCCGTCTTTTACATAGCCGGGAATGTCATCGTCGCGCAAAAACAGGATTTCGAGCGGAAAATTGGTGGCTTCCGTTTTGAGCTTGTAGGAGGTACTCAGGAAATTAATGCCGCACTCGCGGATAAGGGCAAGGGAGTCCTCGCTCAGACGGCCGGACTTTTGAATAGCTAAACGGAGCATGAAATGGGGTAACTGGCGGGCGCGGCCCCGACGGGGCACAAGCATTGGATATAGCCCTAACGCAATTTAGACGGCGTATGGCTGAATTTCCCGCAAAGTGAAACGGTGAAGCCCGGAGCACGCACCCCGGACGCGGCGGTGGAGACTCGGGCAACCGGTGCTAGGCTAGCACCCGGCACACAACCCGGCCTCCCACAGATGGTGGTGGTGATGACCGTGGCCCACAACAGCCCAGCTGCCAGCCGAAGCGGGAAGCGAAACGAGCGAAAACGAAAAGGCGGGGGTGGTCATTGCGGCTGCAAAGGTAATTCGGAAAGCCAAACGGGCAAGTCCGGCCAAAGGTTTCGAATCAGGGGCCGGCATTCTGAATCAGCCAAACGAAAACGGGCGGACATTGCGGCCCGCCCGTCAGGACATTTCAGCAACAACACCAAGGTTAAAATCGCGCAATCAGGCGCAGGTTCACGATGCGCTGCGACAGGTAGTTAGGCACCGAGTAGGTCACGCCATTCACATCCTGCAGGTAGCTGTAGCCGGCCACGTTATTGGCGGCAAATACGTTGAGAATTTCCAGGCCCAACCAGAGGCTTTCGAAGCTGTAGAAATGGGCTTTGGGGGCGTTGTTGTTTTTCAAGCCCACTACTTTGGAGAAGCCCAAATCGACGCGGTTGTAGCTGCGGGTGAGGTCGGCGGTGCCGCGCAGGTCGGGCAAGTTGGGCGGGCTGAACGGCAGCCCCGTGCCGAACACAAAGTTCACATAACCGCGCACCGAAGGATTATTGGGCAGGTGGTCCTGAAAAAAGATGCCCACGTTCAAGCGCTGGTCCTGCGGGCGGCGGATGTAGCCTTTGGGCTCGCGGCCGGTCACTTTGCCGTCGGCATTCACCACATTCATGGAGTCGCCGTCCACGTTTTCGCGGGTGGTGAGCACGCCGAGGCTGAACCAGGATTCGGCCCCTTTCACAAACTCGCCGCTGAGGCGGGAATCGAAGCCGGCGGCGTAGGCGCGGGCGTTGTTCTTGGCGAAGTAGCGCAGGCGCACGTTGTCCACGTCGTAGGGCACCACGTCGGTGAGGTACTTGTAGTAGGCTTCGGCCGAAAACTTGAACGGCCGGCCATACTGCTGGAAGCTGATTTCCTTACCCACGATGAAGTGGTAGGATTTCTGGGCGCGCAGCTCCACGTTCAGGTTGGCGGTTTGAATCAGGGGCTGGCTGGGGTCGGTGCGGTCGCCGGCCTGGTTGCGCAGCTCGCGGTAGAACGGCGGCTGGTAGTACACGCCCACGGCTGCTTTGAACGAGCGGTTGGGATGCGAGCGGCTGATTTGCGAGAACTGCACCCGCGGGCTGATGACCAGCTGGCCGTTGGTGGTCCAGTAATGCGCCCGCGCCCCGTAGGTGAGCGTCGTTAGCGAATCGAGGTTCCAGGTATCCTGCACGAAGCCCTGGGTGCGGGTGCTTTCCAAGGTCAGGTCCGACAGCAGCCGGGTCCGGCGGGCATCGGGCACGAAATCGGCCGAGTCGGCGAAGCTGTACTCGTCGAGCTTGTCGGTGATTTTCTCGCGGCCGATTTTCGCGCCCCAGCGCACGGTGTGGTTGGCGGCGGGCGTCCAGCGGCCCCGGGTTTCGGCCGTAAAAATCCGGGCCGTGAGGTTGTTGCGCGAGTGCTTGAACTGCGAGCCGATGTCGCGCTGGCGCACGGCCTGGTTGAAATCGGGCGAGGTGGGGTCGCGGTTGATTTCGGCAAAGGTGTAGGCCGCTTCCACGTCGCGGTACTCAAACTCGCGCGAAATCAGGGCCGAGCCCAGCAGCTCCATTTGCAGCTTCGAGGAAAAGTCGTGCTTGAGGTTCAGGCCCGTTTGGTAGGTATCGAACTGCATCCGCTCGCGGCCATCGTAGGCGATAAATACACGAGTGAACTGGTTGGTACCGGTCGAGAACGTGGCCTGGCCGGTTTCGGGCGAGAAGCGGTAGTCGTTGTGCGCCACCACGCCGAGCAGGCCCAGTGTGGTACGCTGCAGGTCGTCCTTCTTGCCCAGACCGATATTTACAAAAGCCTGCGCGTCGTAAAAGGTGGGGTTGTAACCGCCTTGGGCCTGCTTCAGCGAGCTCAGCACGTACTGCGCATTCTTGTAGCGCACCCCGGCCAGGTAACTCACGCGGCCATTGGCCGAGCGGGCTTCGGCGTGGGCCGCGCCGCCCACCAGGCTGGCCGTGAGCGAAGCCGCGAACTTCTCGGGCGTCTTGTAATCCACGCTCAGCACCGAGGCCAGCTTGTCGCCGTACTTCGGCTGCCAGCCGCCGCTGCTGAATTCCACCTGCTTCACCAAATCGGGGTTGATAAAGCTCAAACCTTCCTGCTGCGCCGAGGTAACAAGAAACGGCCGGTAAATCTCGAAGCCGTTGACGTACACCAGGTTCTCGTCGTAGTTGCCGCCGCGCACGTTGTAGGTGCTACTCAGCTCGTTATTCGACACCACGCCGGGCAACGTCTTGAGAATGGCGTTGAAATCCCCAAACGGCGAGGGAAGCTCCTTGGCCGAGCGCGGGTCAATGCGCGTGATGCTCACCTGCTCGCGGGTATCGGCTTGATTGGAGCGGCCCGTCACGCGCACATTGCTCAGCGCCTTGGTATCAAGGCGCATGGTTAGGCGTAAAGGCGTACCCGCATCGGCGGGCAGCCGGAGCGGCTGCCGCAACGTGATGAAGCCCAACCGGCGCACCACCAACACCACATTCTGGCCCGAAGTTGGTACCCGCACGGGCAGCGCAAACGCGCCGTCGGCATTGGTATTGGTGCCGCCGGGCTGGCCCTCCACTCCCACTGCCGCCAGTTCCAGCGGCTGCCCGCTGGCATCACGCAGCGTACCAGTAAGCATTACCAGCGCGCCGGGCGTGGTCTGCTCCGGGCTGGTGGTCTGCGCTTGAACCGTAGTTGCCGACAAAGGCCCCAAGGCCAAACCGCCCAGCAAGACCAGACGGCATTCAACTTTCCTAAAAACTGGCACTGACGGCAACAACAAGGTAGCGGATTGTTTCACGGGGCTAAAACGAGCAGGCCGCCCAACTATTGCCGGCGGCCGGTGGCCACCGCGTCCATTTCCAGGCCGGCCAGGTGGTCGCGCAGCCGGGCCAGCGTGGCTACTGGCCCCTCCGGTGCGCTGAACACGAAGTTTCCCGCTACCAGCACATCGGCCCCGGCTTCTACCAGCGGGCCCGCGTTGTCCATGTTCACGCCGCCATCCACTTCAATCAGCGCATCCGAGCCGGTATCAAGCAGCAGCTCTTTTAGCATGGCCACTTTTTTCAGCGTGTTCGGAATGAAAGCCTGCCCGCCGAAACCCGGATTCACCGACATCACCAGCACCACGTCGAGGTCGGCGGCAATGTCTTCGAGCAATGACACCGGCGTGGCCGGGTTCAGAGCCACGCCGGCCCGGCAGCCCAACTGCTTGATTTGCTGCACCACACGGTGTAAGTGCGGGCAGGTTTCGTAATGCACCGTGATGCTGCTGGCCCCCGCGTCGCGGAAAGCGGCCAGGTAGTGCTGCGGCTCCTCAATCATGAGGTGCACGTCGATAGGCTGCTTGGCGTAGCGGGCCACGGCCTGCAACACGGGCAGGCCAAATGAAATGTTGGGCACGAACCGGCCGTCCATCACGTCGAAGTGCAGCCAGTCGGCGGCGCTGTTGGCGAGGCGCTCGGTTTCGGCTTGCAGGTTGGCCAGGTCGGCGGCCAGAAACGAGGGGGCCAGCAAGGGCGTGCGGCGGGGTGCATTCATGGGCACGAAGATACACTACCGTGCGCTCCTTAAATACGGGCAGGCCCTCACTTCGGCGCTACTTTTGTGGCGGGCCCGCGGGCCTGCTTCCGTTCCCCGTGCAGTGCTTGCCGGGCGGCTTCTTTTCACCTTCTCGTTTCTCTGTGCCTCACCTCGTTCCCCTCCTTATTCGCGGCATCAACAACCTCTCCGATGCGCGCTACTGCGCCGGCATGGGAGCCGACAAACTAACCTTTATTCTCGACCCGGCCCTGCCCGGACACCTCGACACCAAGGCGGTAAAAGAGCTGGCCGGCTGGATTGCCGGAGTTGAACTGATAGGTGAGTTCGACCAACTCAGCGCGCATGAAATTAATGCGATATCTGCCGAGTGCAACCTGGATGCGGTGCTGCTACGCACCCCACGGACCGACGAAGAGCTAGCCGAAATTGCCCCGCCGGTGTATCTGGAACTGGCAATAGATTCTATTTCCTTTGCTCAGCCCCTACCCACTTCGCCCGTTGGTTTTTTACTGGAATTACCCACGGCCGAAACACCGGAAACCATCAAGGCTCTGCAAAATATCAGCGCCCAGAAACCGTTGTGGCTCGGCCCCGGCCTGCACCCCGACCGTGCCCGAATGCTGGCCACTTCCCTCCCATTGGCCGGCCTCGTATTTCCCTCCGGCAACGAAGTGAAGCCCGGTCTGCGCGATTTCGACCAGCTTGAAGCGGTATTTGAGGCCCTGGAAATCGAATAAATCAGCCCTGTTTCTAAGCGAAACGCCCCCGCAGTACCATTCCCTGATGGTTTCTGCGGGGACGTTTCGCTTAGTGCTGAGCCAGATTATTTTACGTCAGCCGAAACTGCACGTACTTGATGGGCACCCCGATGGCACGGTACTTCCCCTCAAAATTGGTCTGAATGGCTTGGGCCTCGGTGAATTCCACAGCCGTCTCCGCGTACAAATCCCGCGTAAATCGTTCCACGGTAGTGCCAGGGCGGGCCGCCAGTGTCTCTAGCGTATACTCGAAAAGACCCTCATTATCAGTCTTCAGGTGCAACAGGCCACCGGGCGTTAACAATTGTTCATAAAGCGCCAGGAAGCGCGGCGACGTCAGCCGGCGCTTGATGTCACGGTCGCGGGGCCGCGGGTCGGGAAAGGTTATCCAGATTTCGTCCAGTTCGCCGGGGCCGAACTGGGCAGCCAGGGCCTCGGCCCGCATCCGCACAAAGCCGACGTTGGTCAGGCCCATTTCGGCGGCGCGGGTGCTGCCCCGCCAGATGCGCTCGCCTTTAATATCAAGCCCCAGGAAATTGCGGTCGGGATGGCGCTGAGCCAGGCCCACGGTGTATTCACCTTTGCCACAGCCCACTTCCAGCGTCAGCGGATGGGGCGCGAAAAAAAAATCGGTACGCCAGCGGCCGCCCAGCTGTTCGTATTCGGGTTTGCCCGGCTCAATGATGTCGGGACGGGAAGCGTTATCGGTAAAACGCTGAAGCTTAACTCGGGGCAAATCAGTAGGTGTCTGTTGTTGTACAAAGGTAAACCGGGCCGGTCAGGTCGTGGCGTATAGCTCTTCCACTTCGGCCACCACAAAGGTGCTGCCGCCGATGAAAACCACGTCACCAGCGCCAGCGGCACTGCGGGCTGCTGCTACCGCCGCCGCCACCGAACCATATGCCTGCCCTTGCAGGCCCAGCCCTGCTCCTTGCGCTGCCAGTTCGCCAGCTGGCAAGGCCCGGGGAATATTAGCTGCGCAGAAGTAATAAATGCCTTCATTCGGCAATAGGGCCAGCATTGAGGCTACATCTTTATCATTCACAGTCCCGATTACCAAATGTAAACGCTCATGTGGAAGCCGTTGTAATTGAGTGACCACCGCTTTGAGCCCGGCCGCATTATGCCCCGTATCGCAAACCACCAACGGCTGGCGGCCGATGATGCTCCAGCGCCCACGCAGGCCCGTGAGGGCCGTCACCTGGCGCAAACCGGCCCGCACGGCCGCTTCCGTGATGCGGAAGCCCAGAGCCCGCAGCTCATCCAGCGTAGCCAGCACACCGGGCAGGTTGAACTGCTGGTAGTCGCCGGGTAGCCCCAACTCGGCATTGGGCAGGTAGGGACGGCCGTGCTGGCTGATTTTCAATGGGCGCAGGCCGGTTTCAGGGGAAGGCTCAGCGGCAAATGCTGCCTGATAGATTTGGTCGGCAAAAACGAGGTGCGCGAGTTTAGCTGCGGCTTCGTTCCGAAACACCTCCGCTACTTCGGGCTGGGTCTGGCTGACAACGGCCGGCACTCCCGGTTTTATGATACCAGCTTTTTCGCCTGCTATTTCAGGCAAAGTATTGCCGAGCAGCGCTTGGTGGTCGAAGCTGATGTTGGTAATGAGCGACACCAGCGGCGTGATGATGTTCGTCGAATCAAACCGGCCTCCGAGACCTACTTCCACGATAGCAATGTCCACGCGCTGCTGCGCAAAGTAATCGAATGCAAGCGCTACGCACATCTCAAAAAAAGATGGCTTGATTTCTTCAAACAACGGCCGCCAGCGCGCCACCCATTCTACCAAATAGGCCGGGGCCAGCACCTGCCCATTCACCCGAATCCGCTCCGTGAACTCGCGCAGGTGCGGCGAAGTATACAGGCCTACCTTGTAGCCGGCCGCCTGAAGCACCGCCGCCAGCAGGTGCGAGCTGCTGCCCTTCCCATTGGTGCCGGCCACGTGCACGCTCCGGAACTTCCGCTCCGGGTGGCCCAGCGCTTCGGCTAGCGCTAAGGTATTGCCGAGGCCTTTTTTAAAGCCTGCCGCCCCTAGCCGCTGAAACATGGGCAGTTGCTCGTAGAGGTAAGTAAGGGTTTCTTGATAAGTCACAGGGCAGCGAAAACGGGAAGAAAGCACAAATTAACTGCTTTTCGGTCTGAAACCCACGAAAAAGCCCCGCCGCCTGCTAGCAGACGGCGGGGCTTACAAGGGCCTTCGGGGAAGCTATTTGACTGAAAACTTGAACGTGTAAAAACCCGTTGCGCCCCCGGGGGCCGAATTGGTTTTGATAAAATTGGTATCGAGCAGCTTGTCACGGCACAGCTTTTCCTGAGCCGGCGACACGTTTCCCGAAACCTTGGTTACCGATTCTACCTCGCCATCGGCCGCAATCTTGATTTTGAAACGAATCACGCCCGAATTGTCGTCCACCGCCTCCACCACCGGCTTGCTCTCGAAACGCCAGCCACTCATTTCGAGGCCACCACTGCCGGGGCTGCTGCCGCTGCCGCCCCGGCCGGGGGCGCCGTAGAGTGCGGTTGCATCGAGCGTGCCGTTCGGGTCCCCCTGGTCACCCACGGTACCGGGGCGGTCGCCGTTATTGTTGCCCGTGGGCGTGTTGCTGGTGCCGTTCACGCCGTTGCCGCCGCCGGTAGCGCTGCCTTTGGGGGCAAACGTCACGGCCACTTTGCGGGGCACTTTGGGCGCGGCTTTTACTTCTTCCTTGGGCGGCGCGGGCGTTTCAACCGGCGCTGCCGATACGGGGCTTTCCTCGGCCTCGCTGGTGATTATCTTCTCCTGCGAGGGTGGCGTGGGGTCGGGCGTGGCCACGTCTACGGGACGCGGCTGCGGGTCGGGACTGGCCTGGGGCGGGCGGCTGTCCTCGCGGTTGGGCGAGTTATTGGCCGTGGCCATGCTCTGCACATTGCCGGAGCCTGCCTCGTCGAGGCCGTAGTTTAACTCCACGCCATCGCCACCGCCCAGCGAGGCCAGCGGCGGATTTGGGCCTTTAAAAACGGAGAAAATGAACAGCAGCAACAGCACCCCGTGTACTACCAGGGTGCCAATCAGGCCTTCGCGGCGGTGCGGTTCTTGATAGTCGATAGCCATGATGCAGTGTGTGCTTTACCAGCTAAAAACGGTCTATTTAGCAGCCGCTTGCTGGGCTTGGGTGGCCATCACCATCTTCAGCTTGAGCCGGTTGCCAATCTCTAAAATGTCAACCAGCTTCTGAACGTTCAATGAGGCATCAACGCGCAGCACCACGGTGGGCTGCTCGGTGGTTGGCGCATTGCCCACCAAGGCAACCAACTCGGGCTCCACGTTGGCGGGCGCTACGGGCTTTTTGTTGACGAAGTATTGCCCGGCCGCATCCACCGAAATGGTAATGGGTTGCTTCATCACCTGCTTGCTGGATTTAGCATTCGGCAGCAACAGCTTAATTACGTTGGGGTTAACCAACGTCGAGGCAATCAGAAAGAACAACATCAGGAAGAACATGATGTCGTTCATGGCCCCGGTTTCGACGTGCGACGTGAGACGGTGACGGCGGGAAAGATTCATTCTTTTTCAATGAAGAATGAGGAATGAAGAATGAGGAATTCGGAACCGCCGCTTTGGCCAATTCTTCATTCCTCATTTTTCATTCCTCATTATAATTAATTATCCTGCAGAATATCCATGAACTCAATGGCCGAGTTTTCCATGCGGAACACCATGCGCTCGACCAGAATGCTCAGCCAGTGATAGCCAACGTGGGCAATGATGCCGACGATAAGACCCGTAGCCGATGTTACCAGCTTGACGTACAGACCATCAGCCACCTGCGGAATACCGAACTCCTTGGTGGCGGCGATGGAATAGAAAATCTTGATAACCCCGATGATGGTACCCACGAAGCCAATCATGGGTGCGATGCCGGCGATGATGCCCAGGATGCTGATGTTCTTTTCGAGGCGGGCGATTTCAATCTTGCCCACGTTCTCCACGCTGGTTTCGATTTCCTTCAGCGGCAGGCCAATGCGACGGAGTCCTTTCTCTACCATGCGGGCCAGTGGCGAGGAGTTCTGCGCGCAGTAGAGTTTGGCCCCGGCCAGGTCACCCTTCACCATGAGCGAGCGGATGCCGGCCATGAAAGCATCGGGGTTGCCGGCGGCCCGGCGGATGGTGAAGTAGCGCTCGATGATGATGTAAACCGAGAGAATCGAGAGAGCTACCAGCGGAATCATTATCAGTCCGCCGCGTAGCAGTAGGTCGATGACGGGAACACTGGTATCGGCAATGGGGGCAGCAGCAGCGGCGGCAGTATTAACAGTATCGGCAGCGGCAGGAACCACTTGCAGGAGGAATACGGACATGCGGACGGTTAAAATTTCAAGGTATTGTAGTCACAGTGCGTGCTCATGCGCAGGCGCTGGGCTTCGCGCTGGGCCGAGGCCATGTCGGGGTAATCGGCAGCCGTGAGGCGGAACAGCCGGCTGCCGAAGGGCGGCAGGATGATATGCGAGGCGTGGCCGCTTTTGGCCAAAAGCTTGCGGCCCTGTTCGGCACCGGCCAGGCTGCGGTAAGCTCCGGCAATGACGTAGAAACGACCCGTGCGGCTTTTAATTGTCACGGTGCTGGCCGTGGTGGCCGGGGCTTTGGCTCGAACAGGGGCTGCTACTGGCGCTAGAGGAGTAGCAGTGGAAACCACGGGCGTATTGCTGGCAACTGCTTTGGGTACGGCTGACGCAGCTTCCGCTACGATTGGTGCAGCACTGATTACTGCTTTCGGAGTTTCCTTTTTAAGTGGCAGGCTGGCCTTAGCACTGCTGTCGCCTACCATTTCCGGCACGGGCTGCGCAGTGGTACTCTCCACCGGCGTCATGCCTTCTGTAGGGCTGGCACTGCTGTTGGCGGTGGTGCTGTAATCTTGCTGGCTTAGCGTGGCCTGCTGGGGCTCCGTGATGATTGGGGTGGTAATGGCAGGCTGGCGCTGCGCCCATTCCCACTGCGGCATGGCGGCCTGCCAGCTTACGGGCAGATAGCCGGCCTTCAGCGCAACCTGATAGTTGGCCAGCAGCAGCAGACTTGCGGCCACGGCAATGATGCTCGCCGGCAGCAGGCGCGCCAGCGTGGAACGACGGGCACCGCCGCTGCGCAGGATGGGCTGCGGGCTTTTGACGCGGGCATCAGCGACGCGCACGGGGCGGGCGGCCAGTTCCGGCAGGCCAAAGGCGGCGGCCAGCAAATTATCTGTCCCGGTGTATTCAAAAGCGAGGCCTCGGCCGGCAGCCCGGCGGAAAATGCCGATGCCCGGTAGTTCGGTCCGGTTGGTTTCGTTGAGTTCCTGTTGGAGGCCGGCCACGGCGGTGCGCACGGCTTCGCGGGCCTGCGCAATGGACAGGCCCAGATGCTGGCTCAGGGCGTCAACCAGCAGGCCGTCGTTGCGGGTAAGGGCCTGGTTGAAGGCCACCAGTTTGGTGGGCGGGCTCAGGGCCTGGCGGCCGGGCTGCGCGCGGGCCGGCGACACATCGGCCACAAGTCCCCCGAAGTCCGGAATAATCACGCAATCGTGGTCACGGAGCAAGGGGCGAATGTGGTCAGCGAGGTGCATATGCGGGACTTGGGAATTCTGAGACGTGGCAACCTGACCTTTGCAAGCATTGAGAAAATTGAATATCCGAAACCAGAGGCATCAACCCGAGGCTGGCCTGCTTCAATTCTTAACATTCAAGTTCCCAAGACCCTAAGACCCCAAGTTCCCTATCAAAAGGTGTAAGTAGCTCCGCCCAATACGTTAATACCTTTCACGGGATACCCGTAGAAACGCTGGTACTGCCGATTGGCGAGGTTGTTACCCATTGCAAAGATGGATATTTTTGGCGTAATGCGGTAGTCGGCGCGCAGATTCAGGTCGATAATCGGGTCGGTGGCGCGGTAAAAATCGGCTACCCGGGCGGCCCCGACGGCAGTAGCCGGCCGGTAGCTGATGCCGTAGCTGGCCGCGAAGAAGTAGCCTTCCACGCCTACCATCAGCTTGTCGAAAACGTTGTAGGTACCGAACACCGAGCCCTGAAACTCGGGGCGGTGAAACGGCTCCGGCAGGTTTTTGAGGGCGTACCTGTTGTAGTCAACTCGAGTGCCGAGGCGGAATTTTTCGGCCGCGTTGTAGAGCAATTCGCCGTGGATATTCAGCACGCCGGTTGCGTTCTGGTCGTACACGAGGTCGAACATGGTGGGGTCAATGGGATTATTGAGGTAGAAAAACAGGTTGCGGTCGAGGGCGTAGGTCGCCTTCACGTTGAACTCCAGGCCCCGGGCGGGCGTGGACGTGAAGCCGGCGTATATAGTGGGCCCGCGGTGCGTATCGGCCACGTTCAGGCTGCTGTTCAGCCAGGGATTTTCAGTGGTAAGGTCGTAACGGGTTACACGCTGCAAAGCACCACCCAAACCGGCGTAAACCGTGAATTTTTCGGGCTCAATGGTGTAGCCCAGGCGCACAGCCGGGTACACGACGCCCTTGCTCACATTGGTGGTGGTATCGGATGAATAGCCCAGCGTAGCCCCCAGCGAGAAAGCAATATTTTTATTGATAAACTCATAGGCCGGCGTAGCCTGCACAAAGGTGCGGGTGCGATTTATTTCGCCGGGGCCAGGCACTGGTAAAATAACGTTTCCGGTTCGCACTGATTTATCCGAGATAAAGGAGGCATCGGCGGCCACCGTGATGCGGCTGGTTTCGCCCAGGGTGTAGCCCACTTTGGCGTTCAGGCGCACGTCGTTTTCGGAAGCCGAGAAATTATCGGCCCAGTAGCGGTAGCCGATGCCGGCATCGTAAGTCAGTTGCTGCTCGGGGTCGCGGTTGTGGGCGTAGGCCTTCACGGCGAAGCGGTTGAACGTCTGCTTTATATCGCCGGACTCCGGCGCTACCACCGGGCTGCCGTTGGCGGCTTTCTCATAGCCGTAGAAGTTGTAGCGCTCCCGGCCAAAATCCAGCGTGGCCCCGAAGGCCCCGGTGCCCCGGTAAAGCTCGCCCATGAGGTGGGCGCTGGTTTCCGACATCCGGGAATTCTTGCCGTCCACTGGCCCCTGAATGGAGCTTACGTGTTTGATATCCAGCCCGTAGGCGTGGTCGGTATTGCGGGTACTGTGGAAATAGCCGCGCCCGTAAAAGGTGCCGTAGTTGCCGATGGCCGCCTTCACGAAGTTGCCGGTGAGCGGCGTGGGCTCCTCGGCCCGGATGGTGAGTACCTTCACCGAGGGCGTAAGCCGGTCGGCGGGCAGGCGGAAATCGGGGAAGGTATAGGCCACCTTGCGCTCAACTTTGGGCGGGGCGGGCAGCTTGATTTTATCGAAGTTGCGGGTGGCTTCGGGCAGCTGGTTCACCCGCTCTTTCACAATCTCAATCTCGGCCTCCTCAATGTTGCCTTTGTACTTGCCCTTGGTGGGTTGAGCCTGCGCGGTGGCAACAGGAACCACGCCGCCCACCAGCACGACCGCCAGGGCCAGACTGGTGGCCAGCCCCGCGCCGGGAACGGTAGTAGAACGGCTTTTATTTATCGTCAAACGCTTCATCAGCAAATGGTTTTCTTTGAAAGAATGCGCCGTTCCTAGCGCTGAGTGGTATCGGCCGGGGCCGTGGTGGTGCCGCGCAGGTTGGTGCGGGGGGCCGGGGCCTTGCCTTTGGTGGGCGCGGTGGTTGGCTTGGCAGGAGTGCCGGCTGGGGCCGCCGGAGCTTTGGTTGGAGTTGGGGCTTTGGCTGGGGCCTTAGCGGGCGCTTTCACCGGCGCTTTGGTTGGCGGCGCGGTTTCCTCGGGCTGGTCGGCCCCCAGCGTTTTGAGGCGCTGCTTGGCAGTTTCCAGCACTTCCGGCACCGGAAAGTTATTGTCAATGAGCGAATTCAGCGTACCCCGCGCCTGGAAGTTGTCGCCTTCCGAGGCGTAGATGTCGGCAATTAGCAGGAAGGCCCGACCCAGCCACAGCGAGTAGCTGCTGAAATCGGAGTTTACTTTCAGCGCTGCGGCTTTGGCTTCCTCGTTCTTTTTCTGCTTGAACAGCGTTTCGGCCAGATAATACTGAGCTTCGGCACCGTTGATGTCATTAGGCGCGGCCGTGACGGCAGTGGCCAGTTCGGTGGCGGCCTGGTCGTAGCTCTCGGCCCGCAGGCTGGCTTTGCCTAAATAGAGCAGGGCGGCGTTGGTGGCGTTGGCGGTGGCCCCGGCCTGGGCACGAAGCTCCTCGGCCACGCGGCGGGTGCCGGGGTAGTCGCCGCTCTCGTACAGGCTGCGCATCTGGCCGAGGGTGGCGTTGGCCACTTCGCGACGGTTGGTGCTGGCTCCGCGCAGGCGCTCGTAGAGCTTGGCGGCTTCCGTATAGTTCTTGTTCTCGAATTCGAGGTCGGCAAGTCGGCCCACGGCGCGGTTCACGAACTCGCTTTTGCCTTCGGTCACTACGGCGCGCAGGCGGGTCAGGCCCTGCTGCTTGTCGCCGGTTTTCAGGTACGAGTCAGCCAGGAAGAACCGGGCATCGGCCCCTAGGGCAGACTCCGGGTACTGCTTCAAGTAAGACTCCAGGCGCAGAATAGCAGGCTGGTATTTTTCAGCCAGATACAACGACTTCGCCGCTTCAAACTCCACGCTCTCGGTGGCTTTGCTGGTGGGGTTATTGGCTTTGAAAGAAGCCAGTGCCGCATCAAATTCCTCCGTGCGGCCCAGTGCTGTCAGGCTTTCCTGCAGGTTGTAGAGGGCCTGCGAGGCGGCTTCGCTGCGCGGGTAGCTGGTGAGTACCTGCTGGAAATCGGCCACGGCCTTGTCCTGCTGCTCCAGGTTGGCATAAGCCACGCCGCGCTTCTGGAGCGCCTGCGGAATCAGCGGGCTGGTGGGACGGCCTTCAATCAGGCGCGTGAAGCCGGTGACGGCCGGTTGATATTCGCCAGCCTCAAACGAAAGCTGCGCCTGCTGAAACACGGCGTCCTCGGCGTAGCGCGAGTTGGGGCTGGCTTTGAGGAGGGCGGCCAGCGTGCTGGTGGCTTCCTCACGGCGGCCCATCAGGCCCAGCGTGCGGCCCTTCTGGTAGTAGGCGTAGTCCTTGTCGGCCGCGTTGGCCTTGATGACCTTGTCGTACTGGTCGAGGGCCTGCTGGTAGTTTTTCGCTACGTAGTTGATATCGCCCAGCCGCAAGGTGGCATCGTAGTAGTTCGGGTCCGATGGCTTGGCGTCGGTGTCGTTCAGGAAGGCGGTGAACTGCGGCCGGGCCTTGTCGTACTGCTTGGTATTGTAATAGGCATAGCCCAGGCCGTAACGGGCCTTCTGCTCAAAATCAGCTTCCTCGGGGCTTACACCGCCCTGCCGGGCCGAGCGGGCCGCCGCCGCGTATGCCGTAATGGCATCGGGATACTGCTGGCCCACGCTGAAAATCTCGCCCCGCAGCACCTGCGCAGCCGCTCGTAGGCCATCATCGGATGGGAATTTCAGTGACTTATCCAGCAGCGGCAGCGCTTGGGCGTAGTTGCCATTGTTGTACAGCAAAGCGGCTTGCGAATACGCCACGCGCTGGTAGGTGGCATCCAGCTTTTCGCTGCGGTCGTCGATGCCTTCGAGGTAGGTCAAGGCCTGCTGGTAATCAGTCGACGACAGGAAGCTGTTGCTCAGCAAATCGTCGACAATGGGCTGGTTTTTCGAGCGGGGAAATTTCTTGCGGAAGTCGCGCAGCACGTTGATAACCTCGGGCAGGTTGCCCTGCTCGTACTGCACCTGGCCCAGCTTGAGGGTGGCGTTTTCGGCAATGGCTTTATCGAAGGTGCTTTGGCGGGCGGCCTCGAAGGCCGTTACGGCCTGGGGCTTCTGGTTGGCCTGCACGTAGCTCAGGCCGAGGTGGTAGGCGGCGTTCTGACCCAAGGAATCGCGGCGCACGGCCACGTTTTTCAGGTTGGCAATGGCCCCCTTGAAGTCGCCCATTTTGTAGTTGGCGAAACCAATCTTGTACTGCAGCGCCGGCTCAATCCGGTTCTGGTGCACGGCGGCGTACTTATCGAAGTACTCGGCAGCCTCTTTGTACTGCTGCTTCTGGTAGTAGGCATCGCCCACCAGCAGCTGGATTTCATCGGAATTCTGGGGCGGTGGGGTGTTTTGCAGCGCCTTGGTGGCGTAGCCAATCAGGCCGTCGTAGTTGCCTTCCTTATAGTAAATCTGGGTAACGATGGCGGGCACCACTGGCTTGTAGGCATCGTTCTGTTCGGCCACACCGAGGTCGGCGCGGGCGGCGGCGTAGTCGCCGGCGCGGTAGCCCAGGTAGCCGGCGTAGTACGAGCTGGCGTACTTGTACTGGCTTTGCACCTGCTTGTTGCGGTCAAACAGCAGGCGGGCTTTTTCGTAGTCCTTCTGCTCGAAGTAGCTGTAGCCAAGCTTGAAATCAGACTCGGCGCGCTGGTCGTTGCTCAGGTTATCGGGCGCTACTTTGGTGAAGTAACGAATGGCCGCCTCGTAGTTTTTCTGGTCGAAATAGAACTTGCCCAGCTCAAAATAGGCGGCGGCGGCCTGCGGGTGGGCCGGGTGTTTGGCCGCGAAATCCAGAATGAGGCCCTCGGCATCGGGGTGCGAGAGGTAGAGGCCGCTCACGGCGTAGTAGTACTCGGCGTCGGCGGTGCGGTCGCCGGCGGCGGGGCCGGCCTGGCTGCTGTGCACCGGCGCAATGGCCAGATACTGCCGAAAGGCCTCCTGCGCCGCGCCGTACTGGCCGCGGTCAAACAACTCCAACCCTTCCTGAAAGTGCCGCTCATCGGAGGCAAAAACCTGGGTTTGCTGGGCCTGGGCTGCCATGGGGGCGGCGGCGCTCAGCGTGGCGGCCAGCGCCAGCCGGGGAAATAGCTTCATGTAAATACCTGTCGTGGAGGGGCCGCACCGGGCCCGGGAACTCGCCAAAAGTAGCGATAAATGCCCGTAGGTTGCCCAGCTAACGCAGAAATGCGGGTTTCATTGCCTGAACAAGCCCGTGGGCCGGCTCTTCGGGCGCACCAGTTGGAAGGCTGGCCTGGGCTGCTGCTGGTAGCAGACAGGTAACTTTCCAAAGAAAACCAAGCCCTCGCACCACCCACGCAGCAGCCCTTCCGTCCATGAATCCGCTTTACCTGGTAGCCCTGCTCCCGCCCGAGCCCGTGTTTTCCCAAACCTGGGAATTGAAGCAGGAGGTGCACCGGCTCACCGGCAGCCGCAATGCCGTGCGCCTGCCGCCGCACATCACCCTCATCCCGCCACTGCGCCAGCCCGCAGCCTTCGAGGTGGCGGCCACGGCGGCCCTGGCAGCTTTCGCCGCCACCCAGGCCAGCTTTCAGGTGGGCTTGAACGGCTTTGCCTGGTTCGGCAGCCGCACCTTGCTTGTGCGCGTGAGCGAGTCGGAGGCGCTCCAAGCTTTCCACGCGGCCCTCATGGACTGGTGCCGCACCCATTTGCCCGAGGTTGCCCCCGAAAACCGGCCCTTCACCCCGCACCTCACGCTGGCCACCCGCGACCTGCCACCCGCGCAAGTGCCGGCGCTGCAGAAGCAGTTTGCGGCCCGGTCCTACGCCGGCACGTTTGCCGTGCGCAACATCACGCTGTTCCGTCACGATGGGCAGCAGTGGCAGCCCCGGGCCACGTTTGAGCTGTCGCGGGCAGCGGGTGCCTAGCATAGGCAGCAGGCAGCCGTGAGCTTACCCAGCCCCGGCCAGCGTTAGAAATTGCAGTAGTCCGCGCTGCCCGTCATCTCGGCCCAGCGCGCCGACAAAAACTTGGCGTACGCCAGCGGCATCAGCCCATACGAGCCCACTGAGTGGCCGTCGTTCACCTCCACCACCACGGTTTTTCCGGCGCTGGTAACGCCGATATCCAGTGCAAAAGCGGCGGGCGCTTCCGGCAAATATGCCGCCAGTGCCTGCTCCACCACGGCCGGGTCGAAGTGAGCGCGCCAGTCGCCTTTGTAGGGCCGGGCGTCCAGAATGCGGCCGTAGCGCACGAAGCAGCGCCATTCGGCCACGAATTGCACCGGCTCGGCGCACCACACGGGGGTGTCCTGGTACTGGTCGCCGCAGCCCACCAGGTCGCGCACGCCGCGCACCAGCACGCCCGTGAATTTCTTGGCGTCGTGGATGGGCTTCACGAACACCGGCCACTGCCCGGCATCGGCCGCCATGGCGTTGATGGTGCTCTGCCACAGCCGTCGCCCCAGAAACGGAAGCAGCGAATCGGGATAGCCCAGCTCCGACGGCACGGGCCGGCCCAGCGCCTGCAGGCTGGCCCGCACGGCCGCAATATGGCCCACCACCACTTCGTCGGGGGCATTGTCGCGCACCGGCTCTTCATCGGTATAGGGCACAATTTCCCAGCCCATTTGCTGGAAACCGTCCAGAGCCAGGTAATTATTGACGCTTTGGGGAATGCCGTGGTGGAAGTGAATGTGGGCGCGCACGAGGGAATGGGCTGATGAACGGGCAAAGGTACCAGTACTATCGGCCAGCTTGCGGAGCCATCGGATACGCTTTCAGATGCGTTGGATGACTTGCGGAGCCATCGGACGCGCTTTCGGATGCGTTGGATGACTTGCGGAGCCATCGGATGGCTTGCGGGGCCATCGGACGCGTTTGCGGAGCCGTTGAATGGCTTGCGGATGCGTTGGAACGGTTTCCGGAACCATCGGACGCGCTTCCGGATGCGTTGAATGACTTACCGCACGCGTTCAATGGCCCCTTATCACGGCAGAAGTCCCTGCAGGACCACAAAAAACGGTCCCATCGGCAGTTGCCAATGGGACCGTTTAACCTGTTTAGTTGGTCGAAACCGGGCGCTTACTTGAATTTGGGCACGCCCGGCAGGTTTAGGTTGCCCCCTTTGTAGCGCTTGTACAAATACGCGGCACCGGCCGCCAGCAGGGCCCCTTTAACTAGCTTGCCCGAAGTAGAGCCGGCGGCGCGGGTGCCGTCTTCGTTGGTGCGGCTGCCAAACAGACCGGAAAGCAGGCCCCCGAGGGTGCCACTGGGAGAATCGCTCATGAGTGAAATCAGGTTTAAGGTGAATGTCGGCTTTCTACGCTGAGTCCGCCCCCGTTGTTACCCCAGTACCCCGGCCGGCACGTTGTGCAGAATCAGCCACACCAGCTCCCGCAGAATCTCGGCGTCGTCCATCGAGCCGCTTTCGATGCCCTTGCTCTGCGCATCGGCCCTTCTGATATTGTGAATGAGGCCCACCACGCGCTCGGGCGGGTACACGCGCATGGCCTGCTGATATTCCTTCTGGGCGAAGCTGTTCATGATGCCCAAGCTCTTGAACACGCCATCCGGCGGGTTCGCGCCGGCCTGATGCAGCACCAGCAGCTTGGTGAAGAAGTTGAACAGCAGCGTCAGGTTCGGGATGAGCGGGTTGGCCTTGGGGTTGGCGGCGAAGTAGGCCAGAATGCGGTTGGCCTTGAGCACGTCGCGCTGCACCAGCGCCTTTTGCAGTTCGAAGATGTTGTAGTCCTTGCTGATGCCCACCAGCCGCTGCACCAACTCCTCATCAATGGGCTGGCCGGGCTTCAGGTTCAGCACCAGCTTGTCCACTTCATTGGCCAGCCGGCCCAAATCGGCCCCGATGTATTCGGCCAGCATGGCCGTAGCCTGCCCCGTGATTTGCTGGCCCCGCGCCCGCACGTTGGCCGTGAGCCACTGCGGCACCTGGTTGTCGTAGAGCTTCTTGCTGGTCATCAGCATGGCCGGCGAGTCTTTGCCCGAAAGCAGCTTGCCCAGCTTCTTGCGGCTGTCCAGCGTTTTGTGCTTGTAGCAAAACACCAGCACGGTGCTGGGCAGCGGGTTTTTCAGGTATGCCTCCAGAAAAGGCCAGCTCCGCTCCTGCTCCAGGTCGGCTACCGTCTGGGCCTCTTTCACGATGACGACCGAGCGCTCCGCCATCATCGGAAACCGCTTGGCCTGGCCCAGGATGCCCGTCACATCCACGTCCTTGCCGTACACCACCACCTGGTTGAAGCTGCGCTCGTGCTCGGCAAGCACGGTTTTCTCAATCAAATCGGCCACCACGTCGATGTAGTATGGCTCCTCGCCCTGCAAAAAATACACGGGCTGAAACTGCCGCTGCTGGAGCTGCTTAAGTATCGCGTCGGCTTCGAGAATGGGCACAGCAGAAGGGCTAGGGTATTTTGAAACGGCGGGGCAAAGCGCCCCCGCTGCAAAATTAGGGCTTGCCTGTGCCCGCCCCTACCTTTGCGCCTCTTTATTATCGGCGGCGGACCGGGGCCTAATTCCCCCGCAGCCCGCGCCCCAGTACCCAAGTACTTATGTCCCTGATTGAAGAACTGACGTGGCGCGGCATGTACCACGATTCCATGCCCGGCACCGCCGAACACCTCGCCACCAACGCGCCCATCACCGGCTACATCGGCTTCGACCCCACGGCCGCCTCCCTGCACATCGGTAACCTGGCTACCATTATGCTGCTGGTGCACCTGCAGCGCGCCGGCCACCGCCCCGTGGCCCTGGTGGGCGGGGCCACCGGCATGATTGGCGACCCCAGCGGCAAATCGGCTGAGCGCAACCTGCTCGACGAAGCTACCCTGCGCCACAACCAGGCCGGTATTCAGGCCCAGCTGGAGAAATTCCTGGACTTCAGCGAAGGCCCCACCGGCGCGCTGGTGGTGAACAACTACGACTGGTTCAAGGAAATCGGCTTCCTGGGCTTCCTGCGCGAAGTGGGCAAGCACCTCACCGTAAACTACATGATGGCCAAGGATTCGGTTCAGAAACGTTTGGGCAACCAACGTGAAATTACCTTTAATCAACTTTCATATCTCAAATCAGAGATTGAAGTATTATTAAGTACAGTGAAAGCCGCAACCGTTTCTCAGCAGAAAGAGGTAATTGACAAGGTTGAGTATTTATACGGTCGGCTTGATATGATTAGCGCGCTCTATGAGAACAATCCTAGAATTGAGCAGAAGGTCGATGAAGTAATGCGGCAGCTTGGTTACGACACAATCGAAGCAAAGGCAGGCATCAGCTACACCGAATTCAGCTATCAATTGCTGCAGGGCTACGATTTCGTGCACCTCAACAAAACGCTGAACTGCACCCTGCAAATGGGCGCTAGCGACCAGTGGGGCAACATCACGACCGGCACCGAGCTCATCCGTCGCCTCGCCAACGCCGAAGACCGCGAAGCCAAAGCCTACGCCCTCACCGGCCAGCTCATCACTAAGGCCGACGGCACCAAATACGGTAAATCCGAAACCGGCACCGTCTGGCTCGACCCGGCCCTGACCTCACCCTACCAGTTCTACCAATTCTTCCTGAACTCCGCTGATGCCGACGCCCCGCGCCTCATCCGCGTGTTCACGCTGTTGAGCGAGCCGGAAATCTTAGCCATCGAAGCCGAGCACGCCGCTGCCCCGCACCTGCGCATCCTGCAGAAAGCCCTGGCCGCCGACGTCACCACCCGCGTACACTCTGCCGAAGCCACCGAAGCCGCCATTGCCGCCTCCCAGGTCCTCTTCGGCGGCGGCGACCTCGCCTCGCTGGATGAAGCCACGCTGCTCGACGTATTCGCCGGCGTGCCGCACCTGCGCGTGCTCCGCGCCGAAATGACCGAGCTCAACACCGCCGCTTTTCTTAGCGATTTCACGCTGCACAAAATCTTCCCTTCCAAAGGCGAAGCCCGCAAGATGATTCAGGCCGGCGGCGTGAGCATCAACCGCGAAAAAGTAGCTTCGCCCGATGCGCCAGTAGCCGCGCTACAGCATTTGGCCGGCAAATACCTGGTGGTGCAGAAGGGCAAGAAGAACTATTTCTTAGTAGAGTTGGTGTAAAAACCGTCATGCAGAGCGCAGCGCAGCATCTTTACTGTGATAGTAAATCTGATTACTTCCTCGGTAAAGATGCTGCGCTGCGCTCTGCATGACAGTCAATCAAACTCTATTGCATAAAAAAAGGCCCCACCAATCGGTGGGGCCTTTTTTATCGTCCACAGAATCCGCGAAATCCGAAGAATCCGCGCGAATCCGTGGTCTGGATTACTTCTTAGCGGGAGCTTTTTTAGCCGGAGCGGCTTTAGCAGGAGCAGCTTTCTTAGCGGCCGGAGCGGCTTTCTTAGCAGCCGGAGCAGCCGTAGCAGCACCCGAGTTTTTGGTGTTCTGCACTTCGGTGCGGAACGCCTGCGCCATCGTTTTCAGCTCCTGCATGCCTTTGCGCACGCGGGTGCCAGCAGCGGCGTTTTGCTTGTCGTAGAATTTCGAGAAATCGTCTTCGAGCGACATCACGAGGTCCTTCAGTTTGCCAAAATTGTTCATTGGAAGTTGGGGTTGGGGGTGAAAAATGAGTTTGTGGTGGTGTTAAGCCGGCCCTAATATACAGGGATTTCAAATGCAAGCAAGTTTTTCAGTTTTTTTTAAAAACCCCTCTCCGGCTTTCAGGGGCAGATTTCGCCAAAAAAAAGGCCCTTTGCGCAAAGTGCGCAAAAAGCCAACCCATTAGAATAGTCCAAATACAAAAACGCGGGCCGCCTTCTCAGGCAGCCCGCGTCAGTACTTGGCGAGGTGGTTTTAAACCGCCTCCGGAATCGCAGTCGTGCGGCTGTAGAGGCCCTTTTTGAGCTTCTCGGCCACGGCGGTAAACGCCACAATCGTTTCCTCTACATCTTCGAGGGTGTGGGAGGCTGTGGGGATGATGCGGAGCATAATCACACCCTTCGGCACCACCGGATACACCACAATAGAGCAGAAAATACCGTGATTCTCACGCAAATCCAGCGTTACCTGCGTTGCATCGGCCACTGTGCCCTCCAGCAGCACAGGCGTCACCGGCGAGCTGGTGGTGCCCAGATTAAAGCCTTTTTCGCGCAGGCCGCTCTGCATGGCGCGCACAATCGTCCAGAGGTTTTCCTTGAGCTGCGGCTGGGTGCGCAGCAACTCCAACCGCTTTAGCGCGCCCACTACGAGGGGCATGGGCAGCGATTTGGCGAAAATCTGGCTGCGCATGTTGTAACGCAAATAGTCAATTACGCTTTCGGGCCCGGCCACGAACGCGCCGATGCTGGCCATGCTCTTAGCAAAGGTTGAAAAATAAAGGTCGATACCGTCCTGCACGCCCTGTTCTTCACCCGTTCCGGCCCCGGTGGCACCCATCGTGCCAAAACCATGAGCATCGTCAACGAACAACCGGAAGGAGAATTTTTCCTTCAGCGCCACCACGCCGCGCAGGTCGCCCTGGTTGCCCGACATGCCGAAAACGCCCTCCGTAATGACTAGAATTCCGCCGCCGGTTTCGTCGGTCAGGCGCTTGGCGCGCTCCAGCTGCTTTTCCAGGCTGGCCATGTTGTTGTGCGTGTACACAAAGCGCTTGCCGGCGTGCAGGCGCACCCCGTCGATGATGCAGGCGTGCGACTCGGCGTCGTACACAATCACGTCGTGGCGGTTCACCATCGCGTCGATGATGGACACCACACCTTGGTAGCCAAAGTTGAGCAGCGTGGCGGTGGGCTTCATCACCATTTCGGCCAGTTCGTCTTCCAATTGCTCGTGCAGGGTGGAGTTGCCGCTCATCATGCGCGCGCCCATGGGCAGGGCCATGCCGTAGTCGGCCGCGGCGTCGGCGTCGGCTTTGCGCACCTCGGGGTGGTTGGCCAAGCCGAGGTAGTTGTTCAGGCTCCAGGTGAGCACTTCTTTGCCCCGGAAAATCATGCGGGGCTTGATTTCACCTTCCAGCTTGGGAAAAGCGAAGTAGCCGTGCGCGTAGCTTGAGTGCGAGCCCAGAGGCCCGCGGTTGGCCGAAACCCGGTCAAAAATATCCACTGAAAAAACGGTATAGGGTGAGAAAAGAGCGGAAGAACAGCCGCTTGGGGAATTGCTATTGGCTTTACAACCCAAAACAGGGCTATCCACAAAGGTAGCCACCGCTTCGCGGATGTGCATAATTTGGGCTTAACAACCAAGTAATGGCCCGAGGGTTTGGGGTTGGGGGCGGGTTTCGCAGTTTCTTTGTGGGCGCTTTACAACGTTTAGGCCTAAAACGTCATGCTCATCTGGCGTCCGCGTAGCCGAAGCATCTCGCGTGCATTGCTAATTCAATCGTTTAACGGCATTGATTACTACCCCACGCGAGATACCTCGGCTACGCGGACGCCAGATGAGCATGACGTGCTAATTGATTCGTTCTTCCCTCCCACCCACATGAAAAAAATCACCAAGCTGCTCGTCGCCAACCGGGGCGAAATTGCTCTGCGCGTTCTGCGCTCCGCCAAGGAAATGGGCATTGCCACCGTGGCCATCTACTCCGAAGCCGACCGCAACGCCCTGCACGTGCGCTACGCCGACGAGGCCGTGTGCGTGGGCCCGCCCGCCTCGAAAGACAGCTACCTGCGCGGCGACAAAATTCTCGAAGTCTGCAAGCAGTTGGGTGTCGACGCCATTCACCCCGGCTACGGCTTCCTCTCGGAGAATGCCGGTTTTGCCCGCGCCGTGCGCGAGGCGGGACTGATTTTCGTGGGCCCCAGCCCCGAGGCCATGGAAATCATGGGCGACAAGCTCTCGGCCAAGCAGGCGGTGCTGGCCTATAACATTCCGCTGGTGCCGGGCACGGCCGAGGCCATTTCCGACGTGCCCGCCGCTAAGCTGATTGCGCAGGAAGTTGGTTTTCCCATCCTCATCAAGGCCTCGGCCGGCGGGGGCGGCAAGGGCATGCGCATTGTAAACAACTCGGAAGAGTTCGAGGAGCAGATGCAGCTGGCCATTAATGAAGCCGTGTCGGCGTTTGGTGATGGCGCGGTGTTCATTGAGAAGTTCGTGACCGGGCCGCGCCACATCGAAATCCAGGTGTTGGGCGACGAGCACGGTAACATCGTGCATCTATTTGAACGTGAGTGCAGTATTCAGCGGCGCCACCAGAAGGTGATTGAGGAAGCGCCCTCCTCAGTGCTCACGCCCGAGCTGCGCGCCCAGATGGGCCAGTGCGCCGTGGACGTGGCCCGCGCCTGCGACTACACCGGGGCCGGCACCGTGGAATTCCTGCTCGATGACAAGCACAACTTCTACTTTCTGGAGATGAACACCCGCCTCCAGGTAGAGCACCCCGTGACGGAGCAAATCACGGGCCTCGACCTGGTGAAGGAACAGATAAAAGTAGCCCAGGGCGAGCCCCTCGCCTTCTCGCAGGCCGACCTCACCATCACCGGTCACGCCCTGGAGTTGCGTGTGTACGCCGAAGACCCGCAAAACAACTTCCTCCCCGATATCGGAACCCTGACCACCTACGTGCGCCCCCAGGGCCCCGGCGTGCGCGTAGACGACGGCTTCGAGCAGGGCATGGACATTCCGATTTATTACGACCCGATGATTGCCAAGCTGGTTACCTTCGGGGCCGACCGCGCCGAGGCCATTGCCCGCATGCTGCGTGCCATTGAGGAGTATCAGATTACGGGCATCGAAACCACGCTGGGCTTCGGCCACTACGTGCTGACGCACCCGGCCTTCGTGAGCGGCAACTTCGACACGAACTTTATCCGCGACCATTTCACGCCCACCACCCTCGCCCCCGCCGCGCCGGACGAGGCCACGGCCAAAGTAGCCGCCGCGCTGGGGGCCATGCTGCTCAGCGAAAAGAAACCCAAAGCAGCCGCCGCAACCGGTGAAACGGCTGGCGCGGAGGTTTCGGGCTGGCGGCGGAACCGGCTGGGCGTGCGGTAGGCTGCCTGTATTTGTTAAAAAAGAAAGCCCGGTTGAATCAGCCGGGCTTTTTGCATCCAGGTCAGCTAAAGCCTGTCTGTGGGTAATCGTTACGGTGCTTTATCGCTTGCCCGCATCAGCTTCAGCACATCGGCCAGGGGTTGCTGGCTGATTAAAAAGCCGTGCTGGGCGGTGGCATCCATGGCAGCAATCATGGTGATGACGAGGGCAAACGCGGCCGCCAGCACCGGCATGCCCACCAGCCGCCGGGGGCTGAACATCCCGGTCTGGTAGCCCACGCTGAGCATGCTCATGGCGGAAAGCAGGTTGAGCACGAGCCAGATTCGGCCCGGGATGTGGTAGTCCAGGGCGACGGTTTTGCGGGCGGTATGCACGTTTACCAGCTCACTCAACGAGCTGATGAAGAGGCTGCGCATTTCCGAATCCATGCTTTCCGGCACCAGCGATGCGGCTTGCTGCCACATCAACTGCTGAAGGGCGTTGGTGCGGGGCTCGCGCTGCCGGGCCACGGCCAGCGAGGTGATGCCCAGGCGCAGGGCCACGTATTCCGGAAACAGCTTTTGCAGGGCCTGCCGCTGCCTTTCGGGGAGCAGGCGGCTGTACTGGTAGGCCGTCCGAATCCGGTTGGCGTCCTCAATCACCAACTCACGGCGGGCATCAAACCGGGAGGCCGTCATGGCAAACGTGAAGGCGAGCAGGAAGGCCAGCAGCCCGAGGATGGCCCCCACCACGGCGGCCACCGGCGGCTCGGGCTCGCGCAAGCCCCGCCGAATCAGGTGCCGGCCCAGGCGAAACCCGGCTTCGTTAGCGCCTAACGAAACCCCAACTATCACCGCAAATAGTAGCCACGAAGGCAGATTCGAGATAAAGACGGCCGTGTCCATGACTCGTGTATACGAGTATGCTCTTATTCGGGACTACAACCAAAACCTTGCTGTGCGACGATGCGGTGCGCTACCTCAGTGAGGCCCGCGCCGCCATCGGCAAGCGCGATGTACGTGTGCCCAACCTGGAAAGTACCTTGCCTGAGCCAGCGGCGGCCTACCGCAAAGCATAAGAGGCCGCCACGTACGAGCGTGGCGGCCTCCAGGAGTATTCTTAGGCCGGGGGGCAGCGATTGTTTCTCAAGCTATCAGGGAAACCTTGGCTGCCCATAGGGTCCGTTGTAGCGGCCCGATGCTACAGCAAAGCCCCTACCTCGCGCACGCCCACCGGCCGGGCCACCGTGAAGCCTTCGCCAAACTCGACCCCGATGATGTGGCCGAATTCCCGCGCCCGCGCCTCCATAAACCGGCTAAAGGCCTGGCTCGACAGATAGGTTTGCGGGGCGTCCAAATCGGGATTGAAGAACTGGGTTTTGAAGGCCTGGATGGCCTCCCACTTTTTCGCCCAGTAGGGCGTGATGTCCACCACGAAGGCGGGCGGCAACTGCCGGTCCTGGATGTAGTGGTACACATTTTTGGGCCGCCAGGCTTCCTGGGGTAAGCCGTCGTCGCCGAAGGTTTCAATCATGCGCAGGCCCGCCAGAAAGCAGGCATCAATGGCCAGTTGCGCGGCCCGGCCGTGGTCGGGGTGCCGGTCATCGATGGCGTTGGCCAGCACTACCTCGGGCCGGTAGCGGCGGATGGCGGCAATGAGCGGCAGCTGGTGCTCCCGGTCGTTGCGGAAGAAACCATCGGGCATGCCTAGGTTTTCGCGGATGTCAATGCCCAGGATTTTACTGGCTGCCGCCGCCTCTTCCGCCCGAATGGCAGGTGTGCCGCGCGTACCCAACTCGCCCCGCGTGAAGTCGACGATACCGACTTTTTTACCGGCCGCCATGCCGGCCAGCAATGTGCCGGTGCAAGACATTTCTACATCATCGGGATGGGCACCGAGGGCCAGGATATCGAGTTTCATGGGGGAATTTTGGTACATAATGAAATAGAGAACGTCATGCAAAGCGCAGCGCAGCATCTTGCCCGCCGCCACTAACTCTTTTTGCTGGATTAGTTATGACGGGCAAGATGCTGCGCTTTGCATGACGTTCGGGTTGGTAGTTGGCCCTGTTTACTTAATCCGCAGCTTTTTGCCCGGCTGCAAAGTGCGCACCCCCGGATTTAGCTTTTTCAGGGTGCTGACGCGCACGCCGTAGCGCTCCGCCACTTCCGACATGGTATCGCCGGAGCGCACTTTGTGCGTGACCGTCTGCCGGGCGCGGGACGGCGAACCACTGCTGCGGCTCCCGCTGCTCCGGTGCCCCAGGGCGCGGCTGTAGTAGTTGAACAGCGCCGAGGTAATGGTGAAATTGTCCTTCCGCAGCTTGTAGCCGGGGAAGTCGTACATCAAAATCGGGTTAATGGGGTTGCCCTGGTAGCGCACCTCAAAGTGCAGGTGCGAGCCCGTGCTGCGCCCCGTGCTGCCGCCGTAGCCAATAAGCTGGCCGGCTTTCACGAAGGTGCCCACCGTGACCAGCGCCTTGCTCAGGTGGCCGTACACGGTTTCGAGGCCGTTGTAGTGCCGCACCAGAATGTAGTTGCCGTAGCCGCCGCCGTCCCAGGCCTGAATGCGCACCACGCCGTCGAACACGGTTTTCACCGAGTCGCCGGTTTCCAGGTCCAGGTCCATGCCGTAGTGCCAGCGGTAGCCCCGGAAAGCGAAGCCCGAGGTGATGGGCGTGGTCAGGAGCGGCATTTTGGCGTAGCGCTGCCGGGGCGGGTCGGTGAGGTGCAGCTTCAGCGAGTCGCGGTAACTGCGGCCGTCCACGCGGTAGGGGTTCACGCGGTGCGTATCCCAGATGGAATAGTACCCCGCCACCTTCACCCACGACGAATCGATGAGCACTTCCTCCGACATCTCCACGATTTCCTGCCCGCCCTCGTTCAGCGTCGTCGTGTCTTCGCTCACGATGCTGAGCTTCTTGGCCGGGTTGAAATAGATGGATTTCGCGGCGTCGGAATTGTCGTCGGGGATTTCCTCGGTTTCGATAACCGTGGTGGTATCCGGCCGCACATAGCGCATCCGGGGTGTTTTAATACGAAAAAAGTCAGACTTGCCGGTCGTGCTGCCGGTTTTGGTCTTGGTGCGCGGAGCTTTACGGCGCTGCGCCTGGGCCGGGCTCAGCCCCACCAGCAGCCAGAGCAGCGCCAGCAACAGCAGCGCCGGGCGCCAATATGTTGTTTTCAGGAAAGTCAAAAGCAGGTTGTTTTTAGACAGGAACAAGCAGCACGTCATGCCGAGCCTGCCGAAGCATTTCTACTGCGAACGTAATGAATTACTGTGGCGGTAGAGATGCTTCGGCAGGCTCGGCATGACGTGCTGTGTTATGACGTTCAGAGAGCAAATTTAGTGTATGCCCATGGCAGCTAAATACCGTTCCGCATCCAGCGCGGCCATGCAGCCGGTGCCGGCAGCCGTCACGGCCTGGCGGTAGGTGTAATCCTGCACATCGCCGCAGGCAAATACGCCGTCGATATTGGTTTTGCTGGTGCCAGGAATCGTTTTCAAGTACCCCTGCTCGTCGTGGTGCAGGTAGGGCTGGAAAATCTTCGAGTTCGGCTCGTGCCCAATGGCCACGAAGAAGCCCGTCAACGCGATTTCGCGGGTTTCGTGGGTCAGCACGTTTTTCACGCGCACGCCTTCCACGCTGTGCTCGCCCAGAATCTCATCCGTCACCGTGTCGAACAACACTTCAATCTTGGGATTGTCCAGCACGCGCTGCTGCATGATTTTCGAGGCTTTCATCTCGCTCTTGCGCACAATCATGGTCACCTTGCTGCACAGGTTGGCGAGGTAAGTCGCTTCCTCGGCGGCAGTGTCGCCCGCGCCCACAATGGCCACTTCCTGCCCACGATAGAAAAAACCATCGCACACGGCGCAGGCCGAAACGCCCGAGCCGTTTAGCTTCGCCTCCGACGGGATGCCCAGCCACTTGGCCGAAGCGCCGGTGGCAATAATGACGGAATCAGCCGTCAGTTCAATGGTTTCATCGATGGTGATTTTGCGCGGATGCACCGAGAAATCAACCGCCGTGGCAATGCCGTAACGGATATCAGTACCGAAGCGGGTGGCCTGCTTTTTCAGGTCCTCCATCATCTCCGGGCCCATAATTCCGTCCGGGTAGCCGGGGAAATTCTCTACGTCATTCGTGATAGTCAACTGACCACCGGGCTGCAAACCCATGTACATCACGGGGGCCATGTTAGCGCGGGCCGCGTAGATAGCAGCAGTATAACCAGCCGGGCCAGAGCCGATAATCAGGCATTTAATATGTTCAGACATTTCGGTTGTAGCGCAAAGCTCTGCTTCGCGTATCGTTGAATGATGATTGGTCAGGTAAGTAGCTAACGGTGCAACCGGAACGCGAAGCAGAGCTTCGCGCTACATTCCGGCAGACGTAAAAAGACGCAAAACCGTACAAAAAACCCCAACCTTACAGCCGGGGTTTTTGCAACAACAAAACTAAGCAGAAGTTAGCCCAAATAAGGCTTCAACGCCTTCGAGCGCGACGTGTGCCGCAAACGACGAATAGCTTTCTCCTTAATCTGACGCACCCGCTCGCGGGTCAGGTTAAACTTCTCACCGATTTCCTCCAGGGTCAAAGCGGCTTCGCCGTTCAGCCCGAAGTAGAGCGTAATCACGTCGGCCTCGCGCTTGGTAAGCGTGCTCAACGCACGCTGCACTTCCTTGCGGAGCGAGTCATTCATCAGGGCCATGTCCGGCGACTCCTCGTCCTCGTTTTCTAGCACGTCGAGCAGACGGTTTTCCTCGCCCTGCACAAACGGAGCATCCACCGACACATGACGGCCCGAAATCTTGAGCGTATCCACCACTTCCGAAGTAGTCAACTCAAGCACCTCAGCAATTTCCTCGGGCGAAGGCTCGCGCTCGAACTTCTGCTCCAGTTCCGAAAAGGATTTGCTGATTTTGTTCAGCGAGCCCACCCGGTTCAGGGGCAGACGCACGATGCGGCTCTGCTCGGCCAAAGCCTGCAGAATCGACTGACGAATCCACCAAACGGCGTACGAAATGAACTTAAAACCACGGGTTTCGTCAAAGCGCTTGGCGGCTTTGATGAGACCGAGGTTTCCCTCGTTGATAAGATCACCGAGACTAAGACCTTGGTTCTGATACTGTTTTGCAACCGACACTACGAAACGCAGGTTGGCTTTGGTCAATTTTTCCAGTGCTTGCTGGTCTCCGTCGCGGATGCGCTGCGCTAGCGTCACCTCCTCGTCGGGCGTGAGCAAATCAACCTTGCCAATCTCCTGGAGATATTTATCCAGCGACTGGCTTTCACGGTTGGTAATCTGCTTACTAATTTTTAGCTGTCTCATTGGGGACTAGGTAAGAACGATATCTGATGGGGTTATACGAAAGAAAAAGCCGTCCGGACAGTCCCCTAAGTCAGAGGTAGCCAACAGGCTTCCTCCGACATTAGTTCGGACTGTCCGCTCAACTACGCCTGAGCTTCGCCGTTGCTGGCAGCGGCCGTTTCCGGCTTGGGCAGCAACACTTTGCGCGACAAGCGGTACTTGCCGGTTTTCTTATCGATTTCCACCAGTTTCACGTCAATGTCCTGGCCCACTTCCAACAAGCCTTCCAGCGTCTGAATCCGCTCGTGCGTCACTTCCGAGATGTGCAGCAGGCCGTCTTTGCCGGGCATAATCTCCACAAAAGCGCCGTAGGGCTGAATGCTGCGCACTTTGCCTTTGTACACCTCGCCCACTTCGGGCTGCGCTGCGATGGCGCGAATCCGGTCGATGGCGCCCTGCATGTCCTCCTGGTTGGAGGCGTAGATGCTTACGTGGCCCTTCTCGTCCTTTTCCTCGATGATAACCGTAGCGTTGGTATCCTTCTGAATCTGCTGAATAACCTTGCCACCTGGCCCGATGATGGCACCAATGAACTCTTTGTCGATGAGCATCTTATGCGAGCGCGGCGTGTGAGGCTTCAACTCAGCCGCCGGAGCAGCAATGGTCTTCGCCATTTCGGCGAGGATGTGCAGGCGGCCGGCGCGGGCCTGGTGCAACGCGGCGGTCAGAATCTCATTGCTCAGGCCCTGGATTTTGATATCCATCTGGCAGGCACAAATGCCTTTCTCGGTGCCGGTTACTTTGAAGTCCATGTCACCGAGGTGGTCCTCGTCGCCGAGAATGTCACTCAGCACGGCGTATTCGCCGGTTTCCTTGTCCTGCACGAGGCCCATTGCAATGCCCGAAACGGCACCCGTGATTTTCACACCCGCATCCATCAGCGCTAGCGAGCCGGCGCAAACGGTGGCCATCGAGCTGGAGCCGTTCGACTCCAGGATGTCCGACACAATGCGGATGGTGTAGGGGTTTTCGTCTTCGGGGGGTAGCACCTGCTTCAGCGAGCGCAGGGCCAAGTTGCCGTGGCCGATTTCGCGGCGGCCAGCGCCCCGGTTCGGCTTCACTTCGCCGGTCGAGAAACCGGGGAAGTTGTAGTGCAGCATGAATTTCGAGTAGCCCTTAGCCAGCGGCTGGTCGATGATTTGCTCATCGAGCTTGGTGCCGAGCGTGGCGGTGGTCAGGCTCTGGGTTTCGCCGCGGGTGAAGATGGCCGAGCCATGAGCACCGGGCAGGTAGTTGATTTCCGACCAGATAGGACGGATTTCGGTGAGCTGGCGGCCGTCGAGGCGCACCCGCTCCTTCACCATCATGTCACGGATAGCCTTCTTCTCAGCCGAACCATAGTAGCGGCTGAACATCTTCATGTTCAACTCCGCATCCACAGACAGCAAGTGCTCCAGCACGGCTTTTTTCACCTTACCAAAGCCCTCCTTGCGGCCGCCTTTGCTGGTGTTGCCGCTGCGAGCCACATCGTAAGCGCCTTGGTATACGGCGTCCAGAATGGTTTTTTTCAACTCCTCGTTTTCCTCGTACTTGGGGTACTCACGGGTGGGCGAGTCGGCGGTGCGACCCACGGCCTCGGCCAGGTCCTTCTGCAACTGGCACTGGGCCTTGATGGCTTCGTGGCCGAAGGCAATGGCCGCCACCATTTCCTCTTCGCTCACTTCCTTCATGGCACCTTCCACCATGGCCACGGAGTCGGCAGTAGCACCCACCATCAGGTCCATGTCGGCGCGGGCCAGGTCAGAAGTTTTAGGGTTAATCTGGAACTGGCCGTCGATACGCGCCACGCGCACTTCGGAAATCGGACCAGCAAACGGAATGTCAGAAATCGACAAAGCAGCCGAAGCGGCCAAGGCGGCCAAAGCGTCGGGCTGTACTTCTTTATCGGCCGAGATGAGGGTAATCATCACCTGCACCTCGTAGTGGTAGTCTTTGGGGAACATCGGCCGCAGGATGCGGTCAACGAGGCGGCACACCAGGATTTCGTAGTCGCTCAGGCGGCCTTCGCGGCGCTGAAACGAACCGGGAATCTTGCCGGCCGAGCCGAATTTTTCCTGATAGTCAACCGACAGCGGCAGAAAATCAACGCCTTCGCGCTGGCTCGGGGCCGAAACCACCGTGGCGAGCAGCATGGTATCGCCGAGGCGAACCACGACGGCACCGTCGGCGAATTTGGCCAGCTTGCCGGTTTCGATGGAGATAACGCGGCCGTCGGGCAGCGCCAGGGTTTTGGTAATGGCGTGGGGATGGGACATCAGCGGGATTTGCTTGGAAAAGCGACAGCGGGCGAGCAGCCAAAAACGAGCACCGCGCACGGCCCTCATTACTCAAATAAACTCAACGGGCTCCGATGGTAAAACAGCTTTTCGGACCGGCCTCGGGGCCAAACCAACCCGAACAAAAAAAGAGTAGGGAACCTTCGTTGGAAGGCTCCCTACTCTCAGATTCTGGACTTACTTACGGATGCCCAGCTCCTTGATGATGGCGCGGTAGCGGTTGATTTCGCGGTGCTGCAGGTAGT
>JAQBNT010000302.1 GCA_028288445.1 Hymenobacter sp.
GACAGGTCTGCGACCACCGACAAGTTGTGTTCCACCATCAAGACGGTTCGCTCTTTGGCGACCTGTCGGATGAGTTGGGCAGTGCGGTCGATGTCCTCGTGCCCCATGCCCGCCATCGGTTCGTCGAGCAGCAGCATGGCCGGGTCCAGTGCCAGGGTGGTGGCGATTTCCAATGCCCGCTTTCGCCCATAGGGCAGGTCAGCCGCCCGGTGCTTGGTGTAACCCAGCAGATCGACCGCTTCGAGCAATTCGCAGCCTCGCATGTCGAGCTGCTTCAGACTGTGCTCCGAACGCCAGAAATGAAAACTGGTTCCCAGGCGACGCTGAAGCGCAACGCGCACGTTTTCGAGCACCGTGAGTTCCGGAAAAACAGCAGAAATCTGGAAAGACCGGACCATGCCCATGCGGGCAACGTCGGCGGGTTTGGCGCTTGTGATGTCGCGGCCCTGATAAAGAATCTGACCTTGGGTCGGCGCCAGAAATTTGGTGAGCAGGTTGAAGACCGTGCTCTTTCCCGCACCGTTCGGTCCGATCAATGCGTGGATGGTGCCGCGGCGAACCTTCAGGTTGAGGTTGTTGACGGCGACGAATCCCTTGAATTCCTTGGTGAGGCCGCGTGCCTCCAGTATGAAATCGTCAGTCTGTTGGGGCGGCATTGCGCTTGTGGTGATCATGGTGTCAGAGCTTTTCGCGACGCACGATCACACCGGCGACTTCGCGGTCCCACGTGTCCACGGTGATGCCGGCCGTTCGCAGAACGTGTTTCTGCACCTTCTGCGTTGCGGTCTTTGGAAGTTCCTCGACGATCCGGACATAGCGCGGCAGCATGAAGTGCGGCATGCGCGGCCGGAGAAACTCGAGAAGCTCGATCGGGTCGATCGTGCTTCCTGGCACCGACGCAACGACACACAGCACGTCATCCTCGGACAGTTCGCTGGGCACAGGCACGACAGCGACTTCTCGCACCAAAGGGTGCAAGGCAATCTCCGCCTCCACCTCGAACGAGGAGATGTTCTCTCCGCGCCGGCGAATGGAATCCTTCATCCGGTCGGAGAAAAAATATGTGCCATCCTGGTCGACTGTGAAGCCGTCGCCCGTGTGGAACCACCCGTTACGCCAGGCGCTCGCGGTGGCCTCGGGATTTTTGAAGTAACCGCTGTTCATGGCCCAGGGGGCATCGGTGCGAACCAGCAGTTCGCCGATGGTGCCGGTCGGCACGCCGCAGTCATTGGCGTCGACCAGTCTGACCTCAACACCCTGGCGTGGCTGACCGCAGGACCCCACCTTGGTCGGATTGAGCTCTGAGACGAGCGGCGTGGAAATCTCGGTCATGTTGTAGAGCGTGTAGACCTCCACGCCGAACCGGTCGCTGAACGAAGGGCCATCCTCGGACAGTGGAACGATGATGACCTTGCGCAGTGGATGTGCGCGGTCGTCGAGCGAAGGGGCACGCTTGGCAATGAAGGTGGCCATCACGCCGAGCAACAGCACGACCGTGGATTCGGTTTCCACTACGCTAGGCCAGAACGTCTCGGTCGAAAACGATGGGATCAGGGCGATTGAGCCACCCCGGCTCAACATGCCCATCACGGGAATCGTGCCCGCCACATGAAACAGGGGCAGGTTGCACAGATAGCGATCGTTCGTGGACAACATGTAGAAGCCCTCGGTTCCCGACATGGCGTGCAGATGCGCATACGACGACATCACGCCTTTGGACGGACCTGTGGTTCCCGAGGTGTAGATGATGGATTGCAGGTCCCAAGGCTCGATTGGTCGCTGCAATGGCTTCAGCGCGCTGACGTTCCCGCTGAGCGCCTCACCACCGAGCACCGTCAACTCGCTTCCGTCTCGGCCTGCGACGCGGGGCAACTGTGCCGTGTGGTTCTCCAGAACCACGACGGTGTTCAGATTGGACGTATGGACATCGCTCAGTCGTTCGACCAGATCCGCGTGGGCGATGATGATTTCAGCGCCCGCGTTCTCCAGAACGTGCTGGAGCAATTGACCCCGGTAAGCGGTATTGATCGGCACGTAGGTCGCGCCCAGCCAGTTGATGCCAAACCAGACCTTCAGGCAATCCAGGCTGTTGGGCAGCCAGACCACGACGGTATCGCCCTGTTTGACCCCGATCGCCTGAAGACCTGCGGCCGCCGACTCCGCCAAGTCACGCATAGCCGCGTAAGTGACCTCCCGGGTCTTCGAAAGCTTGACGAACACCTTGTCGGGCTGCGTCGATGCCCATTTCTCCAGTGTTGCTCGCAGTACGCACTGGTCTGCTCCCGGCACTCGTTCGGTTGCTTTGTTGGTCATTGTTGGTCTCCTGGGGCCCGGTCGGGTCTGTCTTGTCTGTTGTCGCGTGAAGGAACGTGGATGGGTGTTACGGCATCACGCCATAGCGCGCCACGGGTTCGGGCGCCGCAGTCCGTCGGTTGCGTGCCAATTCGAACGCTTGCAATACGCGTACGCGCGTCTCTCGCGGCCGGATGACGTCATGCACGGTGAAGCGTGCTGCCGCATTGAAGGGGTCGGTGCCATCTTTGAAACGTGCTTCAATCTCCAGCCGTTTGGCTTCCGGATCCGGTGCACGCTCGATCTCGTCCTTGAATGCCGCCGCGACACCGCCCGCTACGGGCATTGAGGCGAAGTCGGCTGTGGGCCAGGCCGCCACCAACGTTTGCTCGCCACCCCAGCCGCCCATGGCGCATGCGCCGAAGCCAAACGCCTTGCGCAATACGATGGTTACTTTGGGCACGTCGGCCCATGCCAGGGCGTAGACAACTGCCAGACCTTCGCGCAGCGTGCCTTCCTTTTCCGCCTGGGGACCCGTCATCACCCCCGGCACGTCCTGCAGGAAGAGCAAGGGGATGTGGTACGACGAGCACAGGTCAATGAAACGGCGGGCCTTGCGAGCTCCTGCTGCTGTAATGGCGCCCGCACCCACCATGGATTGGTTGGCCACGACACCCACGGGGTGGCCATCAATCCGTGCCAGTCCGGTGACAAGCGTGCGTCCCCAGTCTGGTTTTATCTCGAAAAAACTTCCTTCGTCAACGATGCCGCGGATCACCTTCTTGACGTCAAACGGACGCTTGGGTTCTTCGGGCATCACTGTTTCAAGGTCGACGGCTTCGGGTTCTCTGGCCTCGGCACGCGGCGGAAACGACCAGGCATTCGTTGGCAGGTAAGACAGAAAAGTGCGCGCCAGCTCCAGCGCTTCTTCGTCAGTCTTGGCAACCCGGTCAACGATGCCGGACTGCTTGGAGTGAATCTCTGATCCGCCCAAATCCTCTTTGCTCACTTCCATGCCGGTGGCCGCTTTCACGACTGGCGGACCGCCCGCAGCCATCATGCCAGTGCCTTGGCGCATGACAATGAATTCAGTGGCCGCGCCTACGAGCGCGGAGTCCCCCGCACACGGCCCAAGCACCAAAGAGACCTGGGGTGCGGTACCCGACATGCGTGCGATTTCAAGAAAATGGGTGACGTCAGGCAATCCGTCATTGAGCA
>JAQBNT010000125.1 GCA_028288445.1 Hymenobacter sp.
GCCGACGTGCTGGACCGGGTATTTTATTCGCAGGAAGTGGGCTTGCGCAAGCCGGGCGAAGAAATATTCCATCACGCGCTACGGGAAATGAACTGGCAGGCGGCCGACGTGTTGTTCATCGAAGACAGCCCGCAGCACATTGCCACGGCCCGCCACCTGGGGCTGCGGGTGCTGCACCTGGCCCCGCCGCTCACCCTCCTCACCGCCCTGCCCGAAGCCCTCCGTGCCTTTCCCCGAGAATACCCCGCTGCCCATTCCTGAACCTGATTTTGCGGGCTTCCCTGCCGGGTACGACCCTGCCGGGTACGGTCCGGCCGACGTAGCCACCGATGCGCCCGGCCGCCTGGCCCGAGCGCGGGCGCTGTTCCGACGGTTCGAGCGGCCGGAGCCGTCTCTAGGGCGCACGGCGGCGCTGCACATTGGGCTTTTTTTGATAACGCTCATCACCACCACGCTGGCCGGCATTCAGCTCACGCGCGGCGCGGTCGATTTTCTGCCGCTGGATGTGTTTCAGCTGCGGGGGCCGGCCTTGTGGGCCGAGCTGCGGCGCGGGCTGTGGTTTGCGCTGCCGTTTCTGGGGGTGCTCACGGTGCACGAGTTCGGGCATTATTTCACGGCGCGCCGCAACCGGGTGCGCACGTCGCTGCCCTACTACATTCCGTTTCCGATGGGGCTGGGCACGTTCGGGGCCATCATTCGCATTCGGGAGCGGATTTTTTCGCGGCGCGAGTTTTTTGATATCGGGCTGGCCGGGCCGCTGGCGGGCTTTCTGGTGGCGGTGCCGCTGCTGATTTATGGCTTCACGCACCTGCCGCCGCTGGCGTATCTGTACGCCATTCACCCGGACTACGCCCAATACGGGGCCGACTATGCGCGGCATGTATACGGCGCTAAGGAGCTGGCCAACGGCCTCACCCTGGCCCGCCCACTACTGTATCAATTCCTGGAACGCACCTTCGCCGACCCCGGCCGCCTGCCCCACCCGCTGGAGCTGATGCACTACCCCGTGCTGCTGGCGGGCTCACTCAGCCTGTTTTTCACGGCCCTCAACCTGCTGCCCATGGGCCAGCTCGACGGCGGCCACATTCTCTACGGGCTGCTGGGACCGCGGCGCTTCAACCGAATGGTGCCGGTGCTGTTCACGGGCTTCATTTTCTACGCCGGGCTGGGGTTGTTTTCGCTGCACGATGACTGGCAGACCTGGCTCTACGGCGGGCCGGTGTACGCGGGGTACCTGGCGCTGATATTCTGGCGGGTATTGCCCCGGCCGCGCCAGGGGCTGCTGCTGGCGGCGGGCATCTGGGCGGCGCAGGTGGCGGGCACCGCCCTGCTGCCGGGCGTCATCGGCAACCCCGGCTGGCTGGTGTTTGGGCTGCTGCTGGGGCGGTTCACGGGCATCTACCACCCGCCGGCTCCCGATGAGCGCGCCCTCAGCCCCGGCCGGCAGCTGCTGGGCTGGCTGATGGTGGTTATTTTTGTGCTTTGCTTTACGCCGAGTCCGTTTGGGTGAGGTCGCCCTGACATAGTTGTCATCCTGAGCATTCTGCGATTAAAGCAGAGACGAAGAACCTTATCGCGTCCGCTTTATTATAATCACTGCAAGCTGTTCCTGCGTGAGAAGGTCCTTCGCTACGGCTGCACTCAGGATGACAGACGAATTCATTACTTGCCCCTCCCTCCCCTCTACCCCCTCCCCACTCCTCCCCTGAATGATTTTTAGCCAAAAACAGCTTTTTCTCGGCACTACGCACATTGAATTGCGGGCCGAAAGCCTCTACGTGTGCAAGCGCAACCCCCAGGGCGTGCCCACCCTCGAAACTGAGGTGCCCTACGAAGAAATCCTACCCATCAAATCCGGCGAGCACCGCCACATTCCCACCAACCAGCTGCTGCTCACGGGGCTGCTGCTCGTGTTTCTGGGCTACGGCCCGTGGCGCGCGTGGCTGAGCACCGGGCATACCGACATCGCGTGGTACTCGTGGTGGCTGATTTTTGGGCTGAACGCGCTGGCCAGCTGGCTGCGCTTCGAGCAGCAGTGGTGCACCTTCCGGCTGCGCACGGCCCATCTGGCCGTCACGCTCGCTGGCCGGCCCTGGCAGCGCAAGCAGTTCCGGGCGCTGGTGACGGAGCTGGAGCGCCGCACCAAAACCTACCTGCGCGACGAGTACGGCCAGGTGAACCCGCTGGGCTTCATCGAGCCGCAGCTGCGCCGCGTGGCCTGGCTGCACGAGTTGGAAGTCCTCAGCGCCCCCGAGGCCCAGGCCCTGAGCACGCGCCTCACCGGCCGGCGCGGGGCCGCTACGCTCCGCAGCATGGGCCAGGAGCTGGAATCGCCGTACCTGAACTAGCGGTGTGTGAGTTAAGAATTATGAATTCACCTTTAATAACTCTTAACTCATCACTTTTAACTCATATGCCCCCCGCCCCTGCTACCGCGCTGGTGAGCATCATCATCCCCACTTATAACGAGGCGGAAGGCATTGCGGCGCTGCTGCACCACCTGCGCCGAGCGGGCACGGCTACTGATGAGGCCGTGGAAATCATCGTGGCCGACAGCCCCGGCACCGATGCTACCGCCGCGCTGGCCCGTCAGGCCGGGGCCCGCGTGGTGGCCTGCCCGCGCAAAGGCCGCGCCGCCCAGCTCAACCACGGGGCGCGGCACGCCACGGGCAGCATCCTGTATTTTCTGCACGCCGATTCGCTGCCGCCGGTGGGCTTTCTGGCCGATATCCGGCGGGCGGTGGCGGCGGGCTACGGCTGCGGCTGCTTCCGGCTGGCGTTTGATATGCCGCACTGGTTTTTGCGGGCGCACGCCTGGTTCACGCGCTTCGATATGACGCTGGCGCGGTTTGGCGACCAGAGCCTGTTTGTGCAGCGGACGATTTTTGAGCAGGCCGGCGGCTACCGCGAGGACCTGCTGCTGCTGGAGGACCAGGAAATTACGCGGCGGCTCAAGCGGCTCACACGGCTGCGGGTGCTGCCGGGCCCCATCATCACCTCGGCCCGCAAGTACCGCGAGAATGGTGTTTTTCGGCTTCAGGCGGCTTTTTACCTGCTCACGGGGCTCTATTACCTGGGCGTGGGCCAGCCTGCTTTGCTGCGGGTGTACCGGGCCATTATCCGGCAGGGTAAATTGTAGAAACAATGCTGGAACCGGCCGCGCCAGGCAACGGTTGGCAGCGAGGAGCCGAGTACCCTGGAAACCGGCAATCGCGGCCCGGCCCGCGACCGGAGCAATCCGGGGTTGCCCCACCGTCGTTTATCCGGCCCGGGCATAGCCTGAATCGTGGGCCGCTGGCCTATCTTTGCCCCACTAGCATCCCGCTTTATGCACCGCATTCTGGCTTTTTTCCTCGTCACGCTCATGCTGCTCCAGACTTTGGGGCAGGAGGTGCTGGTCGTGGACTACCAGCTGAACAAGGCCCGCATCACGGAGCTATACTGCGTGAACAAGGCCCGGCCGATGCTGCACTGCAACGGCAAGTGCCATCTGGCCCAGCAGTTGCGCAAAGCCGAGGGCGGCGACAAAAAAGCCCCCGAAATGCTGGCTAAAGTCAAGTACGAGGTGCTGCCCCTGGCCGCCTTGCTGCTGCCCCAGCCCCGGCGCTGGCCCGCCGCCGCCCGGCCCTACGCCCGCCGGCCCATGCCGCACTGCGCGGCCGTGCCCGGCCGGGGCGTGTTCCGCCCGCCCCTGTTATCCACCTGATTGTGGCTTTGGGCTTGCTGCACAGCAGCAGGCCGGCCAGTTTGCTGGGTTCGCCGGACTTTTCGGCGGGCCGAGTGCGCGCGTACGCGCTTCTTTTCAATCAGTTGTTGATATTCCCCTCCCCGCTTTTCCGATGAAACGCTTTTCTATTTCCGCCCTTTCCTGCACCTTCGCCCTCGCCATGCTCGCCCTGACGGGCTGCAAAAAGGACGTAGTGGTGGCCGCGCCGCCCACGGTTTCCCTCGAATTTGAGCAAACCGTGGGGGCCGACCAGCTCGTGCTGGACACCAAAACCTATAATACGCTGGCCGGCGACCAGTTCCGGGTCAGCATCTTCCGGCAGTACATCTCCAACATCATCTTCACCAAAACCGACGGCTCGACCTACGCCGTGCCCGACAGCTACTACCTACTGGACGCTGCCAAGCCCGACAACCAGCACATCACGCTCACCGGCGTGCCGGAAGGCGACTACAAGGGCCTCACTTTTACCATTGGCGTCGATAGCCTGCACAATGTTTCGGGCACCCAGAAAGGTGCGCTCGACGTCAGCAACAACATGTTCTGGACCTGGAATTCGGGCTACATTTTCACCAAGCTCGAAGGCTCCTCCCCGCAGTCCCGCACCACGGCCCTTACCTTCCACGTCGGCGGATTTAAAACGCCTTACAATGCCGTCCGGACCGTTTCGCCGGCCTTCCCGGCCGGCACTACCCTGCTGGTGCGGGCGGGCCACACCCCCGAAATTCACCTGAATCAGGACTTGCTGAAGATGTTCAGCGGGCCGAACACCATTCGTTTCGGTGGGACGGGCTCCATGATTGAGATTATGTCGGCGGGCGCCAACGCTGTGCAGGTGGCCAATAACTATGCGGCCGGCATGTTCACGGTCGAGCACATTCACGCCAACTAGCCCGGCCATGCGCCGCCCATTAGTTGCCTCGCTGGCCTGCGGGCTGGCGGGGCTGCTCCTGGCGGGCTGCGGCCTCAGCGACGTGGTGGCCCCGGATGCCTCGGTGCCCGGCACCACCCTCCCGGCCAATTTCCCCGCCCCCGTGTACGCCCTCGATGCCAACCCGCCCACGCCGGCGGCGTTTGCCCTGGGCCGCAGCTTGTTCTACGACCCGCGCCTCTCGCGCGACGGCTCGGTGTCGTGCGGCAGCTGCCACCAGCAGTTCGTGGCCTTCGCCAACGCCGACCACCGCCTGAGCCACGGCGTGAACAACCGTCTGGGCACGCGCAACGCCCCGGCCCTGCAAAACCTGCGCTGGAAGCCGGATTTTTTCTGGGACGGCGGGCCGAAAAACATCGAAACCCTGCCCCTGGCCCCGCTCACCAACCCGCTGGAAATGGACGAGACGCTGCCCCGCGTCCTGGCCAAGCTCAATGCCGACCCCGGCTATGCGCGCCGCTTCGCGGCCGTGTACGGCCCCGGTCCCATCGATTCCTACCAGTTTCTGCGGGCGCTGGCGCAGTTCACGGCCGCGCTCACCTCGGCCAGCTCGCGCTACGATAAGGTGGTGCGGGGCGAGGGCAATGCCGTGCTCACGGCCGGGGAAATGCGCGGCCGGGTGCTGGTGGCGCAGAAGTGCGCCAGCTGCCACGCCACCGACTTATTCACCGACGAGTCGTTCCGCAACAACGGCCTCAGCACCAGCTTCGGGGCCGACTCAGGGCGGGCGCACATCACCGGCCGGACCACCGACGTGGGCCGCTTCAAAGTACCGAGCCTGCGCAACGTGGCCCTCACGCCGCCCTACATGCACGACGGCCGCTTCGCCACGCTGCTGCAGGTGCTGGCCCACTACGACCACGGCGTGGTGGCCTCCCCCACCCTCGACGCGGCGCTGCGCCCGGCCGGCGGGCCGCTGGGCATTCCCCTCACCTCCACTGAACAGGCCGACATCATTGCCTTCCTGCAAACGCTCACCGACGACTCGTTTATCCACGATGCGCGGCTGGCCGAGCAGCCCTAGGCTTCAGCACTTACTTCGATGACCAGCAAGAAATTTATTCTCCTAAGCCTGCTCCTGAGCGGGCTGGCACTGCCCGGCCGGGCCTGCGACATCTGCGGCTGCTTCATGGGCATCACGCCCTACGACAACCAAAGCAGTTTCAGCCTGATGCACCGCTACCGCATCTTCAACGGCTACCAGGCGCTGGGGCAGTCGGCCCGGTTTTTCCCAACCGGGGCCCGGCCGTTTTTCCCCTCGCCCCTCAACGGCGACAACGGCTACGCGCACTCCCACCACGGCGACCCGACCGACTTCGAGGCCTTCCGCGTGATTGAGTTGCGGGGCAAATACTTCCTCTCGCAGCGCGTGGAGCTGAACGCCTTCGTGCCCTACGTGATGAATACCTCGCAGATAAACGGCAAACAATTGAACTCGGCCGGCGTAGGCGACGTGACGGTTTTTGCCGGCTACCACCTCATCCGGGCCATCGAAACGGCCGGCGTGCAGAGCCGGCTCATCGTGGGCGGCGGCGTGAAGCTGCCCACCGGCGAGTACACCCGCCAGAACGCGCAGGGCCAACGCTACCCGCTGCTCAACCAGGTGGGCACCGGCACCACCGACGGCTTCCTCTACGCCAACTACATCGGCAGCTTCCACAGCTTCGGGCTGAGCGTGAACAGCAGCTACCGCCGCTCCACGGAAAACACCTTCAGCAACAGCCTGGCCCCGAGCACGGCCACCTACGCCAGCCTGTTCTACCGCGTGCCGCTGGGCGAAAACTGGCAGGTGTACCCCTCGGCACAGTTTTTCTACGAGAAAACCAAGGGCGAAATGCTCGACGGCCACCTCACCGGCGAGCACGCCATGAACAACGCCCTGCTCGGGCCGGGGCTGGATATCTACTACAAAAACGTGTCCTTGAACACCAGCTTCCAGCTGCCCATCTACACCGCCGCCACGGACCATCCGGCCAGCGCCGGCCGGATGGTGGTGTCCGTCGGCTACAGCTTCAAGCAGACCAAGTATTTGCTTCACGGCAAAAGCTGAGCACTAGGAACCTGGGCGCAAATGCCACGTAGGAAAGCGGATTAAGTCACTTTTTCCTTCTGAGCTATGAGCATATCCCTGAATTCCGCCGCCGTTACCTTTGCTAAAAAACTGATTAAGGACGGCAAAATCAAGAATGACCAAGGCCATTGGGGCCAGCACAACCCCGACTCGTCGGACGAAAACACCTTCCTCAAAAAGCACGAGATGGACGAGTACGCCACCTGGCACCTCGGCCTCGACAAGAGCAAAGGCGAAGACACCAAGGGCCGCTACAAATTCCCCTACGGCGACTTCAAAACCGTGCACCGCGACGGCCTCATCGCCGCCAAGGAGCGCGCCGCCCAGCAAGGCTACGCCGACATCGAAAAAGCGGCTGATGAGTTGCTGGGGCTGCTGGAGAAGGCAGCGAAGTAGTGGCAACTCGTTCCGGTTATCCAGCCGTTTTCTAGAACACGAGGGGGTTGAGCCAGCGCATGGCGGCCCCCTCGTCTTCGAATAGGCCGATATCGAAGGGCCGGGCGGGGTCCATCACGTAGGTCACGTATTTTTTCTGGGCGGGGTCCGAGGTGTAAGCTTCGGTGAGGGCCGGCGAGTTGAGCACGGCCATGCGCAGGCGGCGTGGTGCCATGCGTTGCGTAGCCTGCGGATAAAACACGTTGGTAACCCAATCGCTAAGGTCGGCAGGGATTTTGTCGCGGCGACGCACGTCCAGCAGCCAGTCGCTGATGCCGTGCTCTTCGGCCGCCGCCAGCATTTGGGCATAGTCGGCCTGCACCGCTTCAAACGAGGCATGGCTGTGCCAGCGCACCACCATCACCCGCAAATCGGGACGAAAGGAGATACTGCGGGACGGGAGCTCTATGGTTTGCTGCATGGCTCAAAAGTACGCCGCCCAACCGGCTGGCCCGTTTTTATCGAACACAAAAAAGCCCCGGCCGCAGATGCAGTCGGGGCTTTCGCATGTAGCTCGCCGGGCAGCCGGAGAAACCGCTCCAGGCAGCCTGGCTTACATCAGTATGACCATCGGCCGGCTGGTGTAGCAACGTATCCTGGCGTCTCTACCCCACTCTGCTTCACTCCACCAACCGCTAAGAAATACGCAATAGCCACATGACCGGGTGGCGGCTTGTAGCACGCTGACAAAAAATATTCTGCCCTGCTACAGCAGATGTTACATCCTTTTTTATTTTTTTAAATAATGTAACATCTGCTGTAGCAGGGCAGAATATTTTTTGTCAGCGTGCTACGAACTTCGCAGGCCACGATGCGGGTGGCTCTAAAACAAACCGGCCCCCGGTCCACTACGGGACCGGGGGCCGGCTGCATCAGAAGCTCGTGGAAGGTTATTCCACCACCAGCTTTTTCACCACCACACCGGCTTCCGTCTGGAGGCGCAGCGAGTACACGCCGGTGGCCAGGTTGGTCAGCGGCAGGGTGTAGGTGGGCAGGCCGGCAGGCAGGGCCTGCGTGAGCACTACCCGGCCCAAGGCATCAACCAGCGCGGCCGTCACGGCCTTGCGGTTGAGGGCGAAGGGCAGCTCGACGAATACCGCCTTGCTGGCGGGGTTCGGGTACACCACCACTTGGGCAGCCAGTTTGGCCGAAGCCACGCCCAGCACCCGGGCACCAAACACCAGCTCGAAGCGCGGGGTGGTGTTGGCCGCGTTCATGGTGAAGGTGTAGTCGGGGTGCAGGCTCAGGTCGGTGAGCGTGCCCAGCTGCAAGTCGCGCAGGAAGGGCTGCTCGCCGGCGCCGAAGTTGAGCACCTGCGCCGCGTGCAGCGTGTAGGTACCCGTCACGGGCAGGCCAATGAACAGCGGCACCGTGACCGAAGCCGTCGAAGCCAGCGGCAGGCCGTTGATGGCCAGCTTGTCGTTGCCGGTCCAGGCGGCCAGGTTCAGGCCAGTCGAGTTGGGCAGCTTCACGGCGTCAAACTCGGAGTCAACCCCGGCCGTGGCCCCGTTTTCGAAGTACACGTACAGCGGGTCGGCCTTGCCGGCGCCTTGCAGGTCCAGTTGCACCAGCGGGCGGTTGGCAGTGCCGCGCTGGTAAACCGGGTTCGCGTAGCTCGTTACCCGGTGCGCGTTGCGCAGGGTGAGTTGGCCGCTGGTCTGGCCAGCAGCTACGCGGGCGAAGAAGCCCTGGCCCTGGGCCAGGATGGGGTCGCCGCCTATGCCGTTCACGAAGCTGCGGTATGTGCCGTTGTATTGGTCCGAGCTGGCGAAGATGTAGATAGCCGCGTTGAGGTTAACACGGTCGGCGGGGGTTACCAGCGAGTAGTCCAGCGGGCTCGGGAAGGGGTTACCCAGCAGCTGCCAGCCGGCATCAAGCGGGAACGTCGTGGTGCGGGACAGCGCCTGCGTCACGGTGCCGTTGTTCTGCGGGCCGGTCACGGCCAGGGTCTGGTTGGCGGTCAGGTTCACGGTGTAGCCTTTGCCCACGGTCAGGGGGTCGGTCAGCGCGCTGGGCGACGTCCAGCCCTTATCGAAGGGTGCGAGCAAGTTGTTCGACGTGGCCAAGCGGGCCTGGTCGTAGTAGTACACCGTGGGGAAGGGCCGCACGCTGTTGGGCGTGGCCGAGGTGTTGTAGTTCGGGTTCACCACGGGCGTGAAGCTGGCTGTGGCCAGGCTGGCGACGGTCGCGTTGCTAACCGGCGACGAGTAGTGGCGGTAGCCCAGGCCCGGGTTGGTAGCGGGCGAGATGTAGCGCTGCACCGTCACGTTGCCGGTGATAACCCCGAGGTTGTTGTACACGAGGGCCGTGTTCGTGGCGTTCGACTCCATCGTCAGCGGGTTGCCGTTGGTGGCGAAGTTGCCAGTGAGCGTGAACAAGCGCTGCACCGAGGTGCTGGCCGAAGTGCTCGACTGCGCCCCGTTGGCATCCACCGTCAGGTTCCAGAAGCGGGTATTGCTGCTGCCCAGGATGTTGGCCAGCGTGCTCGTACCCAGCACCACCGTGCCGCCAGTAGCGGTGTAGGTGCCGTTGTTGGTCAGGTTAGCCCGCACGTCGAGCGTGCCGCCGCTTTGCGAAACCATTGCGCCGCTGTTAATGGTCAGCGCCTTCACCGAAGCCGTGCCGGACGTGAGGGCCGGCATGTTCGGGGCCGAAGCCGGGATGCTGGCATTGATGGCCGTGGTGGGTACCACGGCTGGGGTCCAGTTGCCCGCCGTAAACCAATCGCCGCTGATGCTACCATTCCAGGTAACGGCCGTCGGCTGGTAAGTGAGCGAGTAGGCACTCGCAGCACCCGTGTTGCCGTTGCCGGCCGCGTCCACAGCCACGTTGGCGGGTACGGTCACCGTGGTGGCCGTGCCGGCCGTGGTCGGCGTCACGTTGAAGGTGTAGGTCGTACCCGAGCCGCTGAAGCCCGAGATGCTGCCGTTGGTCACGGTCACGTCGCCGGCTACAAAGCCGGTCACGGCTTCCGAGAAGGTCACCGTGAAGGGAATCGGCGTGGTGGTCGTGTTGCTCCCCGAAGCACCAGCCGTGGAGCTGATGACTACGATGGGCTGCACCGAATCCACGCTGAAGGTGTTCGTGTTCGAGTTGGCACTCACGGCCGAGCCGCTGGTTTGCGCCGTGGCGTACACCGTGTGCGAGCCCTGGCTCAGGGCCGTGGGCTGGGTCAGGCTGAAGCTGCCGCCCGTAGCCGTCGTCGTGCCAATGGCGCTGCCGTCCACGTACACCGTCACCGTGCTGCCGGCCACTGCCGTGCCCGAGTAGGTCGGCGTGGTCGTGTTGATGAGGCTGCCGTTGGCCGGCGTGTTCACCACCGGTGCCGCCGTCACCGGCTGGCTGTAGGTGATGCTGTACTGCGTAGCGGCAGTGTTGCCGTTGCCGGCCGCGTCCACAGCCACGTTGGCCGGCACGTTCACCGTCACCGCGCCGTTGGCGGCGGGCGTCACGTTGAAGGCATAGGTCGTGCCCGAACCGCTGAAGCCCGAGATGCTGCCATTAGTCACCGTCACGTCACCGGCTACAAAGCCGGTCACAGCCTCCGAGAAGGTCACCGTGTAGGCGAACGTGGCGCTGCCGCTGGTGCCGTTGTTGGCAGCCGTCGAGGAGCTGATGGCAACCGTGGGCTGCACCGAATCCACGCTGAAGGTGTTCGTGTCCGAGTTGGCGCTCACAGCCGAGCCGCTGGTCTGCGCCGTGGCGCGCACCGTGTGGCTGCCCTGGGCCAAAGCCGTAGGCTGGTTCAGGCTGAAGGTGCCGCCGGCTGTGGCCGTGGTCGTGCCGATGGACGTGCCGTCCACATACACCGTCACCGTGCTGTTGGCTACCGCCGTGCCCGAGTAGGCCGGCGTGGACGTGTTGATGAGGCTGCCGTTGGCTGGCGCGTTCACCACCGGTGCCGCCGTCACCGGCTGCACGTAGGTGATGCTGTAGGTCGAAGGAGCGCCGGTGTTGAAGTTGCTGGCCGCGTCCTGGGCCACGTTGGCGGGTACGCTCACCGTGGTGGCCGTGCCAGCCGTGGTCGGCGTCACGTTGAAGGTGTAAACCGTGCCCGGGCTCGTGCCTGCAAAGCCCGAAATCGTGCCGTTGGTAACGGTCACATCACCGGCCACAAAGCCCGTCACGTTTTCCGAGAACGTCACCGTGAACGGAATCGGCGTGGTCGGCGTGGTGCTACCCGAAGCGCCGGCCGTGGAGGTGATAACCACCGAGGGGCGCGTCGCGTCCACGACGAAGGTGTTGATGTTGCTGTTGGCGCTCACAGCCGCGCCCGGGCTTTGGGCGGTGGCGTAGACGCTGTAGGTAGCGTCGGGCAGGGGGAATGGTATGGTATAGGAGAAGGTGCCAGCCGCCGTGGCGAGGGCGGAGGCACCCAGGTCCTGGTAGGCGGTGCCGTTCTGGCTCACATAAAGCTCCACCGTGCTGCCCGCCGGGGCCGTGCCGCTGAAGGTTACCGCCGCCTGGTTGGTCAGGCTGCCGTTGGCCGGCGCGGTGATGACCGGGGCAGCCGTTGCCGGCTGCGTGTAGGTGATGGTGTAGGTCGTGGCGGCGGTGTTGCCGGTATTGTTGGCATCCACCGCGCTGTTGGCCGGCACGTTCACCGTCACCGCGCCGTTGGCGGCGGGCGTTACGTTGAAGGTGTAAGTGGTACCCGAGCCGTTGAAGCCCGACACCGTGCCGTTGCTCACGCTCACGTCGCCGGACACAAAGCCCGTTACCGCTTGCGAGAAGGTCACCGTGTAGGCAATGGGCGAAGTCGAAGTCGACCCGCCGTTGGCCGCCGTCGCGCTCGTGAGGGTCGCCGTCAGGGCCGGGGCCGTCACGTTGAACGTGGCCGAGGTGAAGGTGTCGTACGTGGGGATGCTGTTCGGCTGAATGTTGCCCACGAACACGTCGTTCACGAACACGTTCAGCCGCTGGTCGAGCGAGGTGTAGTTGCGCTGCATGGTCTGGAAGTTCACCTGGTAGCTGCCCGTGGGCACGGCCAGGTTTTGCGATACGCTGCCGTTGGTGCCGCCGCTGCTTTGCAGCAACGCCACCGCGTCGCCGCTGGCGGCCGTCGAGCCGAAGCCGCTGTTGTTGCGCGACACGCCGGCTTGCGTCGTGAACGTCCAAGGCGACGCGACGACCCCATCCTGCTGGTAGAGGAAGCCGTTCGCCGGTACGTTGTTGCTTTCGAAGCTGCCGTTCTGCAAGCCATTGGCCACCACGGTACTGGTGCCGCTTTGCAGCACCTGCACCACGTCCACAAAGGCCGTCACGTCGCTGTTGCCGCTGGCGCTGCCCGTCGCCTGAATGCGCAGGGTGGGCGCGGCCGCAAAGCTCTTGGTGATGGTGTAGACTTCGCCCCCGGTGTAAGGCAAGCCTGACACCGTGGGCGTAATGCCGGTGCTGTTGTTCACGTTCAGGCGCAGGGTCCCGTCGCCGGTGCCGGTGTTCACCGTCACGGTGTACGTCGTGCCCGAGCCAACCACGCTGCTCACGTTGGTCCCGCTCACGGAGCCCGTGTTCGTGATATTGAAATTGCTCACGGTGACGCCGCTCACGCTGCGCGAGAACACCACCTGGTAGCGCACCTGGGCCGTGGCCGTGGGCGAAGGCGTCAGGCGCGTCACCGACACCACCGTGGTGGGGGCAGCAAACACAACGTTTTTGGTCGCGGGCGCGCTGGCCGACGTGCCATCGTTGACCACAAACGACACCGTGCGGGTCGTCGTCGGGGCGGTGCCGACCGAGTTGTTGAAGGCAACGGCCCGCAGCGCGGCCTGCCATTGCGCCACCGTGGCCGTGGCCCCAGGCGAGGACAGCGGCAGCGTGCCGTTGGCCGAGGCGGCCGAGCCGATGTTGCCAAACGTCGTGGTGTTAGTATTGGAGAACTGCAATACGTCTTGCCCGGATTGCAGGCCCGACGTGATGCTTACCGTGGCCGAGGCCAGCGTCGCGTTGTCTGCGTCCGTCACCGTCAGGCCGTTGTCGATGGCCACGGCACCCCCGCCGATGATGAAGGTGGTGTTGCCGCCGGTGGTGGTCACTACGGGCGCGATGTTGAGGGTCGTGAAGGTTTGCACTGCGCCGTAGCTGGTGCCCACCGAATTGATGGCGTAGGCCCGCACATAGTAGGTGGTGCGCGACGTCAGGCCCGTAATGGTTTCCGAGAACGTGCCCGTGCCCGTGCCGTTGGTGTCCTTCGTGTCGCTGGTGGTGGGCGTGGTATTGGTGGTGCTGTACACCACCCCGCGCTCGCTCACCGCCGCGCCGCCGTCGGCGGTCACGCTGCCGCCCAGCACGGCGCTGGTCGTGGCGATGCTGGTCGCGGCGTCCGTCGTCACCGTCGGAGCCACGGCAGTCGTCGTGAAGCTTTGCACCGCGCCGTAGCTCGTGCCCGCCGAGTTGGTGGCGTAGGCGCGTACGTAGTAGGTGGTGCCGGGGGTCAGAGCCGAAATAGTTTTCGAGAACGTGCCCGTGCCCGTACCGTTGGCATCCTGCGTCACGCCGGTGCCGGCGATGGCCGGCGTCGTGTTGGTGGGGCTGTACACCACGCCGCGTCCGGTCACGGCGTCGCCGCCGTCGGCAGTTACGCTGCCGCCCAGTACGGCGCTGGTGCTCGTGATGCTGGTAGCGGCGGCCGTTGTTACCGTCGGGGGGGTCAGCAGCGTGCCACTCACCTGAATCAGGTCAAAGGCAAACACCTCGCCGGCTCCCGAACCCGAGTCGTTGTTTTCTTCAATCTTGAAATCGACCAGCTGGCCGTTGAGGGCGCTGGGCAGGGCAAACGTGAAGTTTTGCAGCGCCGGGCTCAGCACGGTGCCCGTGGGCGGGCTGGCCAGGTTGGCCGGGTTCACATCCTGGGCCATGTTGCCGCTGGCATTGGTATTAGCCGATTGGTCGGTGCTGCGGAACGAGCCAAACAGCACCCAGGTGCCGTTGTTCACGCGGTAGTAGAAGCGAGTCTGGTCGTTGGCATCCCACACGCCGGACGTCGCGCCCAGGCGCACCTGAAACTGCAGGTTAGCGTAGCTGGCCGCGTTTACCTGCTTCGTGATGAAGTACCCGGTGACGCCGCTGTTGCTTACCCCGGCCCCGTACCAGTAGTAGCCGTTGCTGATGTTGGAGAAGGTCGGCGCGGTAAAGCCGTTCTGGTTGAACTGCCCGTTGGCGTTGGTCGTCACGTTGGTGCGGAAGAAGGCCGTGCCGGTGCCGTTGGTGCTGGCGAAGTGGTTGCTGGTGTAGCGCAGGCCTTCGCCGTCGGTGGTCAGGTCTTCGGTGTAAGGCAGACCCGAAGCGGCATCCAGCGCGCTGGTCACGGCGATATCGCGCGTAACTGTCAGGCTGGCACTGATGCCGTCGGTCACGGCAAAGCTCACCGTGCGTGTGCCAGCCTGGGCATCGATGGGGTCCGAATTTCGGTATTTTATCGAGCGCAGCGCCGCCTGGTAGGCGGCCAGGGTGGCCGTACCCGACAGCGTCAGAACCCCCGTGCCGGTGTTATAGCTGCCCGTAATTCCGTTTTGATTGACAAAATCCAGGTTGTCTTCGATGCTGTTGAAGCCCGACGTGAACCGCACCGTGGCACCGGCCAGGGTGGTATTATCAGCATCCGATACCGTCAGGGAGCTGGTGATTGGGACTGACAAGGTCGGGTTGCTTTCGGCATAGGCCAGCGCCGTGCCTTCGATATTGCCCAGCACCGGGGCCTGGTTGGTGCTCAGTAGCCCCGATACCCGGATGTTGTCGAACGCAAACTCCTCGCTGCCACCCTGCTCGGCCACCACTATCCGCGTTTGCATGGTCGAGCCCGAGCCCGGCACGTCAAACGTGAAGTCACTGAAAGGATTGCCTACAATTGGGGTGCCCGCGGCTACGTCGTCGGCCGATACACCGTTCTTGGCGGCATCTACCCGCCAGTTGCCACTGGCATATATGTCATTAGTAGTGCCCGACGTGCGGTCGCCCACCAGCATGCCTACGGTTGTCCAGCTGCCGGCGCCATTAAAACGCACCTGCACCTGCAGGGTATCGTCCTGCTCCATGCGGTCGTAGGTACGGGCGCTGCGGCCGATAAGCAAGGCCACTGTCACTTTCAGGTCCGCGTAGCCGGCAATGCTGACCGATTTCAGCGTCACCCGCCCCCCGATGCGGGTGGGTGGAATCACCACATTATTGTCTGCTCCCTTCACGCCCTCGCCCGCCCAGTAATAGGTGCCATCCACGTTGGTGGGCAGCGTTGAGGAGGTAAACCCCGGCGCGTCCGTTGCCACGGTGGCATTGGAGGTGCGCAGAAAGTATTGGTCGGTGCTACCGGTAGTAGCCGTGGCAGTACCCGTGGTGGCGGTGGCCACGCTGGGCACCAGCACATGCGTGTTGGTTCCGGTCCGGTCCACCTGCGAGGCTGCCGAGCCCAGCGCATTTTCAAAAGACTCCTTTTGAAGCTCGGTCCTGGTCTGCCCCCGGGCCGCCCAGGAAGTCAGGAGCAGCAGCGGGAGCAGAAGTTGGTAAAAAGTTTTTTTCATGAAAAATGAATATTAAATAAAGAATGAAACAAAAACAGGGCAATTCTTTCAGAAAAATAAAAAAAGCAAGCTGCTCACTCTATTTAGGTCAACATTGAAGCGTAGTAAGTTATTTGGGTAAGTTCACGGCTTTGGCAGAGGTCTTATCAGGCGGGGGCCGCCCGTAGCTGCCCGGCTAGCTCGCCCAGTGGCTCGCCCACTTGCAGGCCCATGCCCGCCAGCTGCCCACCCGTGAAATAGCCTTCGTCGAGGCATACAATATCCAGTTGTAGTACCGAGCCTTCGCCGCAGGCCACCAGCAGCGCCTGTCCGGGGGTGGCCAGCACGATGGTGCCGGGCGCGGCCACCACGGTTTCGGGCCGGGGCGTGGCCGCCAGCACCCGCAGCTCTTGGCCGCGCAGGGTGGCCAGAGCGCCCCGGTTCCAGGGATTGGCGGCGCGCACCTGCCGGCCAATGGCCTCGGCTGGCTCCTGCCAGGCAATGCACACATCGGCCAGGCCGGCGCGCGGCCAGTAGCGGGCGGTGGCTTCGTCCTGCGGCTGCTCGGGCAGCGGTGTTTCGCCGCGCAGCCCGGCCAGCAGCTGCCGGCCTGCCGGCACGGCCGCCAGCGCCAGCTGGGCGCGGTGGATGCCGTGGGTATCGTGCGGGCCGATGGGCACGGGCAGGGCTACCAGCACGGGGCCGGTATCCAGGTCGGCGGCCATGCGGTGGGCCGTCACGGCTCCGGCGGGCTCGCCGTTACGCAGCTGCCAGAACGTGGGCTCTGGCCCGCGGTAGCCCGGCAGGGCCGCAAAGTGAAAGTTGATGAAGCCCTGCGGCGGCAGTCCCAGTACCGACGCCGGAATGCGCCACGGAAACGTGAGTACCAGCACCGCCGTGGGTTGCAGGGCCGCCACCCACTCGGCCAGGTCCGGGCCCAGCGTAGCGCGCACGAGGCGGCGCGGAGCTGCTCCGGCCTGCGTCAGTAATTGCTCCAGCTGCTCGGTTTCAGGCCGGCCCGAGGCGGGCACGGCCACTCCTGCCACTACGCCTTGCGCAACCAGGTCCTGAAGCAGGGGCCAGCCCAAGAGGCTGCTGATGATAACGGCAAAGCGCATGGAAAGGAAATTAGCGGGTCGGGGTTGGGGGGGGTAGCTGTCCAGTTTTGGGGCGGGCAAGCCCCAGTAATCAGGTTGGCAGCGATTTATTCTTTTGTTTCGGCACTCCACAAGGCTTAGCCTCGATGTAGCCCGACACAATGCCAGCTTCCTGGCCACCGGCCCCGCTTTTGCACGGCTGGCGGCCAGGAAGTTGGTGTTGTGCTTAAGCGCGCGAGGGGAAAATTCCCTGCAGGGCAATCACGTAATAGGTAGCCAAGTAGGGCATCCGGTTATCGTGCGGGGCACTGCCGCCTTGTGCGGCCGTGGTGCCCGTGATGCCGTTGGCAGCACCCATTATCGCGTTTTTAGTGCCGGCTGCATACATGCTTACCGTACCAGGTGCCGGGTAATCGCCAGGAGCTCCCGTTTCCTCACCGGCGGAGCCGCTTTTCATTGTACCCGTAATCGGGTGGATGTGGGCTGGCAGCTGCGCTTGGGTCAGGGTCACCGACTCGTTGCCACCCTGCTGCCCGAGGACGTAGCTGCCGCCGCCGGGCAGCTGGCCGATGCCTACCGGCACGCGGCCTTGCAGGTTAGGCAGGTTGAACGTGGTGACGCCGTTGCCGCCGTAGGTGGTGCCCAGCAGGGAAAACAGCGCCTGGTTTGAATTAATGGGCAGCGTCTGGCCGGCACAGAAAGCCCAGCCCTTGGGCGCGTAGTCGTAGGCGATGGCGCGAATTTCGCCGAGGTATGGTTCGTCCATAAAAAGAAATTGCTAAAGCGTGAGCGAAAAAGCGGTACTTGGCTAAGGCCGCGACGGATAAATGCCCTCGAAGCAAATGATGCAGTTCAGGGCCAGCACGGGCTGAATGTTGGGGTGGGCCTGGCTGCCGCCGGCCGGCGCGGCCGTGGCTGTAATGGCCCCGGTCCCCAGGGTATCGGTGCCCGTGGGGGTGTTGCTATACACGTTGACGCTGGCAATACCAGGGTAAACGTTGGTCCCGACCGGATTCTTGATGGCGGCGCTACCGGTGTTCGCATTCACCGAGGCCGTGTAGGGGTGAGTGTGGGTGGGCATCTGGGTGGTGGTCAGCGTCACGTTTTCGGTGCCGCCCTGCTGCCCTGGCACGTAAGCTGACAGCCCGGGCCCGTTGCCCGCGGCCACGTTCACGCGGCTTTGCAGGTTGGGCACGGCAAAAGTGGTTTGGCCGTCGCCGCCGTAGGTGGTGCCAATGAGATTGAACAGCACGTCGTAGTCCGAAATGTTAAGCAGTTGGCCGTTGCAGGTCAGCCAGCCAACGGGAGGAAAGGTGAAGCCGACGGTGCGGATTTCGCCGATGTAAGGGTATGACATAGTAAAAGCGAAGAAGTAAGGAGAAAGAAACTGCGCTTATTGCCGCTGCGGGAAAATGCCCTGCGTCGCGATGCAATACTCGAGCGCCAGGAAAGGCATCCGGTTTTCGTGCGCCTGCCCGCCCCCAATGGCACCGGAATTGCCGGTGATAGCATCGGCGGCCATGTTTCCCCCTGGGTCGAGCCCGTACTGCTGCGGGGTCGGCGTGCCGGCAGCCTGCGCGAAGTAGGTGTTCACGGGCGAAGCCTGGCTGCCTACAGAGGAACTCACCGGCATGGTGGTAGGGTTCACCGTATGGGTGTGCGCGGGCATCTGGGTCGATTGCAGCGTCACGCCCTCCGTGCCCGTTATAGTCCCTTGCGGGTACTGCGAGAGGCCCGCCCCCTGGCCGGCCCCCACATGGGTGCGCCCGCGCAGGTCGGGCAGGCCGAAGGTGGTGCGGCCGTCGCCGCCGTACTGCACGCCCAGCAGCGCAAAAAGGGCGGTGTTCGATTGAATGGCCAGCAGCTGACCTTGGCAAAGGAGCCATCCCCGGGGGGGGAAGTTGATGGCCATCAAGCGAATTTCTCCTACAAATGGGTCCATAGAGTAAAAAAGGGTAAGAGTGGGAAAATGGCACCAGCAGGCTGCTGATGCCCGGAAAAAACTACCAAAAAGATGGCCCTCAACGGGTGCGGACAAGGTCCGCGCCGGATGGCCTTGCTAGGCCGTGGCCTGGCGGGACCGGTGCAGGTGCGCCAGGCGCAGCTCCAGCACGGACGTGGTGGTGGCGGGAGCATTGGCCACCTTAATGGCGCAGAGCTGCCCCAGCGACGCGCCATTGGCGGGCTGGTAGGCGGCCGAGGTCGTCATCGTAGCCATTTCCTGGCGCAGGTCGGGCAGGGCGAAGGTGCTGCGGCCGTTGCCGCCGTAGGCCGCGCCCAGCACGGCAAACAGCGCCGGGTGCTGGGCCACGGGCAGCTCGCGGCCATCGCACAGGGCCCAGCCCGAGGGCAGCTCCGTACCGACCAGCAGCTTTACCACGCCAATGTATTCATTGCCGCCAACCCCGGCCGAAGCCGGCAGCGGGGCCGCAGCCAGGGCTACCGGACTGGCCAGCAGGGCCGTGGGCGTGGCCAGCAGGCCGGTGCCGAGCAGGGCACTCAGCCCCTTCAGCCAGCTCCGGCGCGACGCAAGTTGGGGTTGGGCCAGTGCCAAAACCTCCTGAGTGGTAACCTGAGTAAGGGGTGTAATCATATTTTAAATGTGATTCTAGTAGGAAAAGCAAGGTAAAGGTACGCCTTGCAATTACACTACAAGCGACTCAGCACTAATTAATATTAAGTTTTCTATGCCAGCACTTTTGAAAGGTATTGTAGCAACTAAACCGGAGTCAAAAGAAGGAACAATTTATTTCTATACTAATGCTTTGATAATACATTCAGGACCTCATAAACGCAGTTACAGCAAGCTTTTTTCTTTCCTGACATGATGCTCTCCTTCATTTATAATTATTATATAAATATTTTATTATCTAACAAAAATCAGCAACAACTCTAACCTGAAGCACCGATGAACTAACTACACCGCAAAATACCGGCAATTCCAGCCGCTGTAATAGCGTATAAATACCTGGTTTTAGGAGGCCGCCATATTTATTCGTGCCGATGCAGGGAGATACCAAAACACCCACCGGTTTCGGCTGCCAAGGCAGTCGAAACCGGTGGGTGTTCAAGCTTTAACAGGCCGCTAAATCCTTATCCGAGAGCCGTTACGCCGGGCAGCTCCTTGCCTTCCATATACTCCAGCAGGGCACCGCCGCCGGTGCTTATATAGCTCACCTGCTCGCCGAAGCCCAGCTGTTGCACGGCGGCAGCCGAGTCGCCGCCGCCGATGAGCGAGTAGGCACCGGCCGCCGTGGCCTCGGCAATGGCCTGGGCCACGTACTCGGTGCCGAGCGAGAAGTTGCTCATCTCGAACACGCCCATCGGGCCGTTCCAGAGGATGGTCTTGCTCTGGCGGATGACCTCGGCGAAGGCCTCGCGCGAGTCGGGGCCAAGGTCGAGGCCCATCCAGCCGTCGGGGATGCTGGTGTTGGCGGCCACGTCCACGTTGGCGTCGTTGGCAAATTTGTCGGCGATGAGCGAGTCGGCCGGCAGCATCAGGTTCACGCCCTTGTCCTTGGCTTTCTGGATGAGCTGGCGGGCCAGGTCCACTTTGTCGGCCTCCAGCAGCGAACTGCCGACGTGGCCATTCTCGGCCACCGCAAACGTGTAGGCCATGCCGCCGCCGATGAGCAGGTTATCGACCTTATCGAGCAGCTTTTCGATGATGAGAATCTTGTCCGAAATCTTGGCCCCGCCCATGATGGCGGTGAAGGGCCGCTCGGCATTTTCCAGCACTTTCTTGGCGTTGTCGATTTCGGACTGGAGCAGGTAGCCACCCACGCGGTCCTGCGGGGCATAGGAGCTGGCCATCACGGCCGTGGAGGCGTGGGCGCGGTGGGCGGTGCCGAAGGCGTCGTTCACGTACACGTTGCCGAGCGCGGCCAGCTTGGCGGCGAAGGCCGGCTCGCCGGCTTCCTCTTCCTTATAGAAGCGCACGTTGTCCATGAGCAGCACCTGGCCGGGCTGCAAAGCAGCGGCTTTCTGGGCCGCTTCGGCCCCGAGCACGTCGCCGCCGAACTGCACTTCGCGGCCGTATTCCTGCGAGAGGCGCGCCACGAGGGCTTCGAGCGAGTATTTCTGCTCGTAGCCGCCCTTGGGCCGGCCCAGGTGCGAGAGCAGTACCACGGAGCCGCCGTCGTTCAGGATTTTCATCACCGAACGGGTGGCCATGCGGATGCGCGTGTCGTCGGTGATGCGCAGGTCCTTATCGAGCGGCACGTTGAAATCGACGCGCATCACGGCGCGCTTGCCGGCGAAGTTGTAGGTATCGAGGGTGTTCATGGGGTTGGGGGGACTTGGAGTGATGGTGGCGCAAAAGTGCAGCGCTTTCGCAGATTTACCTGCTTTACCGACAGAATGTGTTTGAGGTTAGACCTGGGCTCATCAAAAACGGTCCTGCTTCGCTGCGCGCTGCCTGACGACTTCTCCCGAATTACCTCAGCTCATGGTAGCGCACCAGTGCCTCAATCGGGGTTTCCAGAATCTGGCCTACGGCCATGCCGTGGCGGGTGGCCGCAGCAGCTAACGCCGCCCGAAAATGGTAGCCAATGGAGCCCACGCAGTTAAAAGCATAGTTTTGATAATCGGGATAATGCGTGACGATTTGCGCAAAAAACGCATCAAAGGCCTCCCCTACCACGGCCTGGCAATAAGGCTCGGCGTAATGGTCGCCGGCAAACCGGGCGAAGCCGGCCAGGAAGCGGTTGGGCGAGGGCTGGTTGTAGAGCCGGTCCAGCACTTCGCTGATTTCGCCTAGCTGGTAAGTGCTTTTAAACTGGTCGGCCAGACCTGCGGGCAGGCGGCCGCGCAGGTAGTCGCGCAGCAATATCCGGCCGATGGATGTGCCCGAACCTTCGTCGCCCAGCGAGTAGCCCAACGACTCGACCACCTGTGTAATCCGCTGGCCATCATATAGACAGGAGTTGGTGCCCGTGCCTAGAATGGCGGCGAAGCCCGGCTGCCGGCCCAGCAGCGCCCGCGCCGCCGCCACCAGGTCCTCGGCCACCTGCACCTGCCGCGCCTGCGGAAACACCTGGCGTAGCGCCCCGGCCACTATCTCCGCTTTGGCCGGCGAGAGTACCCCGGAGCCGTAATAGTAGATGGCGCTGATGGGGGCCTGGCGCACCGCCGCAGGCACGCCCCGCGCCAGCGAGGCGGCAATGGCGGGCGTATCCCAGAAATAGGGATTGTAGCCTTCGGTGCTGAAATAGATGGGCTTGGCGTCGTGCAGCAGGCACCAGCTGCAAGTGGTCGAGCCGCCGTCGGCGAGGAGTAGCATAGTTAAGCGAAAGTACGCGGGAGCTGGCGGCGGGCAGTATCTTTCGCCGTCTCATTTTCTTTCGATTACTATGTCCTCTCGCCGGAAATTTCTGCATACTTCCGCCGCCGGGCTGGCCGGCCTAGCGGCCGCCCCGCTCGCCGCCGTGGCCCTGCCGGCGGCACCGGCCGTGGGCAAACCCATCGTGATATCGACCTGGGACGCGGGCGTGAATGCCAACAAAGGCGCGTGGCGCATCCTGGGGGCCGGTGGCTACGCCCTCGATGCCGTAGAAACCGGCGTGATGGTGACCGAGGCCGAGCAGGGCTGCTGCGTGGGCCTGGGCGGCAACCCCGACCGCGACGGCATTGTGACGCTGGATGCCTGCATCATGGACGAAAAATTCAATTGCGGCGGCGTGGCGGCGCTGGAGCGCGTCAAGCACCCCGTCAGCGTGGCGCGGCGGGTGATGGAGCGCACGCCGCACGTACTGCTGGTGGGCGAAGGGGCGCAGCAGTTTGCCGTGGCCCAGGGCTTTGCGCTGGAGCCACGCAAGCTGAGCGCCGACGCGGAGAAGGCCTACAAAAAGTGGCTCGAAACCAGCCAGTACAAGCCCGTCGTCAACATCGAGAATGCTAAAAGCCGCCCCAACGGCCCCGTGGGCGGGCCCCAGAACCACGACACCATTGCCATGCTGGCCCTCGATGCGCAGGGCCGCATCTGCGGCAGCTGCACCACCAGCGGCATGGCCTTCAAGATGCGCGGCCGCGTGGGCGACTCGCCCCTCATCGGCTCCGGCCTCTTCGTAGACCCAGCGGTGGGCGCCGCCGCCGCCACCGGCCAGGGCGAGGACGTGGTGCGCATTGCCGGTGCCCACCTCATCGTGGAGCTTATGCGCCAGGGCCGCACCCCGCAGGCCGCCTGCAAGGAAGCCATTGAGCGCATTGCCGCCATT
>JAQBNT010000160.1 GCA_028288445.1 Hymenobacter sp.
TGGGAAGCTCCGTGAGCCGCAGGTCTTTCTTGATGGTTTCCATGATGCGCACCTCGTTCACATCCTTGCTGCGCTCGTTCATGCTTTCCTTCTCCTTGCGGGCGTAGAGCACGTTTTTGATGGCGACCTCGAGGAGCTTGCGCTTGTCGCCGATTTGGGGGACGGTGAGGGTGGTGCCGGGCAGGGGGAGGACGACGGCGACGTTGGTGAGGATTTCCTTCGACTCGCTTTCGAACTCCTGGCGGAGCTGCATGATGAGGGGGGCGAGGATTTCGGCATCCTCTTCGTCGAGCTTTTTGGTGACTTCGAGGGATTGGGTGAGGATGATGCTGCCGTTCATCACCTTCAAATAGGTAATGAAGCCCGATTTCTCGTTGCTGGCGATGGCGAAGACGTCGATGTTGGTGAGCGTGTCGCTGACGATGGTGGACTTGGCCTGGAAGGCTTCGAGCTTATCGAGCTTTACCTTGAAGGCGTGGGCCAACTCGTACTGCATGTCCTGGGCGGCGGCGGACATGCGCTCGCGGAAGTACTGCTTGGGGATGCGCAGGTCGCCGTTGAGGATGTTGCGGATTTGCTGGATATAGGTGTTGTAGGTGGCTTCGTCTTCCTTCGCCACGCAGGGGGCGTTGCAGTTGCCGATTTGGAGTTCCAGGCAGGGCTTGAACTTGCCGGCTTCGACGTTCTGCGCGCTCAGGTTGTAGTTGCAGGTGCGGAGGGGGTAGAGGGCGCGGATGAGCTCCAGGAGGACGTTGAGGGACGTGCCGTTGGCGTAGGGGCCGTAGTAGCGGGAGCCGTCGTTAATCTTGTTGCGGGTGGGGATGAGGCGCGGGAACCGCTCGTTGGTGAGGCAGAGGAAGGGGTAGGTTTTGCCGTCCTTGAGCAGGATGTTGTACTTGGGCTGGTGCTGCTTGATGAGGTTGTTTTCGAGCAGGAAGGCATCGGATTCGCTGTCGACGATGGTAAACTCCAGGCGCTTGATGTTGCGGACGAGCTGCTGGGTTTTCTTGTTGTGGTCGTTTTTGGTGAAGTAGCTGCTCACGCGCTTGCGCAGGTCGATGGCCTTGCCCACGTAGATGATGCCTTCGTCGTCGAAATACTTGTAGACGCCGGGCTTGTGGGGCAGGGCGGAGATTTGGGCTTGCAGTTCGGGGTTGGCGGCCATGAGGTCTTGCGAGGTAGGAGGGAGCTTATACTAACGAAATATGGCTGACGAAAGTCGCCAGCCATATCAAAATTTCAAAGGTCTAAGGCATGACATAGAAACCCGCCGGGGAGTTGGGCAAGTCCCCGGCGGGTTTTGCTCAACTCATAGTTATGAATTCATCAACTCACAGTGATGAGTTAGGCAACTCATCACTGTGAGTTGGCCTAGATGTCCTTGTCGTCTAAGTCGCCGGCGTCGGGTACCTGCATCTTCTGGTCGGCGGGGATGGTGTCGCGGGTGCCGCCGTAGTACTTCGAGCAGTCGATTTCGATGCTGAGGGGGGCGGCGGGGGCGGGGAAGGGGCCGGTGTTGATGCCGATGCTCTTATCCTTGTACACCTTCTGCATGAAGAGGCCGTAGAGGGGCAGGGCTTCGCGGGCACCCTGGCCGTAGGTGCCGGTGCGGAAGTGGATGCTGCGGTCTTCGCCGCCCACCCACATGCCGCAGACGAGGTCGGGGGTGATGCCCATGAACCAGGCATCGGAGTAGTTGCTGGTGGTGCCGGTTTTGGCCCCGATTTCGTAGGGGAACTTGAAGCCGGTGTGCAGGATGGTGCTGGTGCCGCCGGGCTCGGTGGTGCTGGCTTGCAGCATGTTGGTCATGATGAAGGCGGTTTCTTCGCTGAGCACTTCCTTGGTTTGGGGCACGAATTCGCGCAGCACGTTGCCGTTCTTGTCCTCGATGCGGGTGACCATGATGGGGGTGGTGTGCACGCCCTTGTTGACGAAGGTGGAATACACGCCGCAGAGCTCGTAGATGCTGCAATCGGAGGTGCCGAAGCCCATGGAGGGCACGGCATCGACGGGGGAGGTGATGCCGAGGCGCTTGGCGTAGGTGGCGATGGTTTCGGGGCCGAGCTTCATCACGAGCCAGGCGGTGATGGAGTTCATGGAGCGGGCCAGGGCCTGGCGCAGGGTGAAGGTGCGGCCCGAGAAGTTGCCTTCGAAGTTGTGGGGCGTGTAGGCGGCGCGGCCGGCCACGGCGGGGAAGGTGGTGGCGATGTCGGGGCGCGGGTAGCAGGGCGAGTAGCCCTGGTCGATGGCGGCGGCGTACACGATGGGCTTGAACGTGGAGCCGGGCTGGCGCTTGCCCTGGCGGACGTGGTCGAACTTGAAGAACTTGTAGTTGGGGCCGCCCACCCAGGCTTTCACCTGGCCGTTGAGGGGGTTCATGGCCATGAAACCGGCCTGGAGGTAGCGCTTGTAGTATTCGAGCGAGTCGTAGGGCGACATGAGCATCTCCTTTTCGCCGGCCCAGGTGAATACCGGCATCTTGTACTTCTTGCGCAGGTAGTAGTTCACCGAGTCGCGGTTGCCGTCGTGCTGGGCCATCAGCGACTTGTAGCGCTGGGTGCGGCGCATGGAATTGACGAGGAAGTTGGGAATGACCTTGCCGTTCTCGTCGCGCCAGGGCAACTGGCCCTTCCAGTGCTGCGAAAACCACTTCTGCTGCAAAGTCATGTGCTCAGCCAGCGACTTTTCGGCGTACTGCTGCATGCGCGAGTCGATGGTGGTGTAGATTTTCAGACCGTCGGCGTACAGGTCGTGGTCAGTTTCCTTGGCCCAGCTGATGAGCGACTTCACCACCTCGGCCCGGAAGTAGGGGGCCAGGCCCTTGCTGGGGTTTTCCACGGAGTAATGGAGCACGATGCGCTTGGCGGTGTCCTGGGCCAGCTCCACATCGGTGATGTAGTTGGACTTGGCCATCTGGCGCAGTACCCAGTTGCGGCGCTTGCGCGAGCGGTCGGGGTGCACCACGGGGCTGAAACGGCCGGGCGCGTTCACGATGCCGACGAGGGTGGCGGCCTCGGGCGTGCTCAGGTTTTTGGGCGCTTTGTTGAAGAAGGTTTTGGCGGCCGTGTTGATGCCGAAGGCGTTGGAGCCGTACTCCACGGTGTTGAAGTACATGCGGATGATTTCGCGCTTCGTGTAGTTGCGCTCCAGGCGGATGGCCAGAATCCATTCCTTGGTTTTGGTGATGAGCATGCCCAGCTTGCCGGTGCCGTTGAGGGTGCCGTCGTTGAGGTCGCCGCGGGTGCGGAACAGGACTTTGGCCACCTGCTGGGTGAGCGTGGAGCCGCCGCCGTTGTGCGAGAAGGTGAGCACGCCGGTCACGGCGCGCAGCACGCTCTTGGCGTCGATGCCCGAGTGCTGCTCGAAGCGCACGTCCTCGGTGGCGATGAGGGCGTCAATCAGGTTTTGGGGCAGGTCCTTGAAATCGACGGGCGTGCGGTTTTCGCGGAAGTATTTGCCCAGCAGCACGCCATCGGCTGAATAAATTTCGGAGGCCAGCTCCGAGCGCGGGTTTTCGAGGCTTTTGAGGTTGGGCATGCGCCCGAACAGGTTCAGGAAGTTGCCGCTCACGGCCAGCACGAACAGCGCCAGCCCCAGCACGCCCGCGCCAAACAGCACCCACATGGTGCGCACAAACGCCGTGAATCGCCCGGAACGAGCCGGTTTCAGGGGTTGCTGCGGCTTGGAACGACGGGTGGGAGGAGTGGTGGGCATGGGAATCAAAAGCGGAATTATTCAGCAAAAATAAAGCCTCCGGCCGCGCCGGAGGCTTTCAAGTAACAGGAAGGACTACAAGCGGCTATTTATAAACACGCTGGTAGAAGGTCAAATACCCCGCCAAATCGCCGCTGGCTTGCAGCAAAGCCAGGTTTTCGAGGCTAATAACCATTGTCTGGTAACCCGCGCCGCGCAGCTTGGCCAGCGGCGACTGCGGCCCGCGCAGCTTGGTGGCGTAGCTCTGGGCCACTTTGGCCCAGGGCAACGTTTTCACTACTACTAATTCCTGGTCAGCCCCCAGCGGCGTAACTTCCACCGTCAGGTTGTTGGCTTTGAAGAAACGGCTGTTATATGTGGCCAGCTGCGCCGCCAGGCCCGCAATAGCGGGCGAGTCTTTCGGAAATGCCAGCACTACCACGTGCGGGCTATTCAGCTGCGTGGTATAAGCCGTGGCTGGGGCCGAGGAGGCTGTGCTTGCGCCGGCCGTGGGCGTGGCGGCCGGAGTGGTAGCCGCGGGAGTAGCCGTGGTGCCGGGGGCTGGGGGCAGTGTGCCGGGCGTAGCTCCCGTTGCAGCGGCGGCTTTGGCAACGGCGGCTTTGGCGGCGGCCTCGTCGGCCAATTGCTTGCGAGTCGGCCGGCCCTTGCGAACAGGGGCCGCCGTGGTTGTGGGCGTAGTTGCGGCCGATGTCCCGTTCGGAGCGGCCACCGGAACCGGTGAGGCCGTTGGCGCGGGCGCGGTAGTGGTCGGGCTGTTACCCGCCGCCGTTGACAAAGCGCCCGTGGCGGCAGTAGCGGCCGCGGCCGCTTTTTTCGCCGCTGCGTCATCGGCCAGCTGCTTGCGCGTAGGCCGGCCCTTACGCACCGGGGCTGCCGCAACTGGTGCCGCGCCCGGCGTGAGCGCGGGGGCTGTCTCTTTGGTTGGGGAGGTAGCCGCCGCTTCTTTTGCGGGAGCTATTGACGAGCCCGCCGGGGCTTCTGCTTCTGGTATTGCTTCAGCAGCGGCCGAACGCCCCGGCCGTTTTCGTATCGCATCCGGTGCCGGCACTGCGGAGGCAGGCGTAGTGGTAGCCGGGGCCGGCGGAGTAGTCGGCCCCAGGGCTTTGGCCGGACTGTCGCCTTCGCGGTACACGATGCGCATCCGGTTGTCGATTTCGCCGGGGCGGAAAATAGACACCACGGGCTTTTCGGTGGAGGCCAGCGCGCCGGCAATCTGGCCGTCGTCCTTCTTCTGATAAGCAGCGGCCAGGGCTTGGGCCTGCGGCACCAGGGGGCTTTCCGGGAAGTCCTTGTAGAACTTTTCTACCGAAGAGCGGGCCGTGAGCGGCGGCTGGGTGCGAATCACGAGCAGCGTTTTCAGGTAGGCCACCCGGTCGCTGAGGTCGCTTTTGGGGTATTGCTGCTCAGTACGTGCCAGTACGGCCGTGGCCTTGCGGAACTCCTGGTTTTTGTAATAGGTGAAAGCCGAATCGACGCGGCTGGCCACGGCGTTGTGCAGGGCCAACTGGTGCTCGCGGTACAGCGGGTCGGCAATCAGCTTGGCGTAGAGCGACTGCGGGAATTCGCGTTGCAGCGCCGCCGCGTACTGCGCGGTTTTGGCCGCGTCGGGCATGTCCTTGTAGTAGAGGTACAGCAGGTAGTAGGCATCCGGCGCGTGCTCGCCGCGCGCGTAGCGGGTCACCTGCTTTTCGTAGGTTTCGAAGCCCTTTTCGCGCTCCTTCAACTGCTCTTTGTAGATGCCACCCAGCTCATAGAGTGCCCCTTCTACCTGTTTATCAGAAGCAGCCAGTTGGGCCGGCGTGGCCGGGATAGCGGCGCGGTACTGCGCCACCAGGGCATTCCGGGCGGCGTCGGGGTTGGCCGCCGCTGCGGTGGCCGCCGAATCGGGCCGGCCGCCGTTCACCCGCGTGTTATCGTTGCCGGTCATCGACAAGGGCACGCCGCCGTTGGCAACGGTATTGGGCGAGCTGCTGGCCTGGCGGCTGGTGCGCCAGTTGTCCTGCAACTGCCGGTCGCCCCATTTGCGGATGAAGTCGGCGCGGGCCGTTCCCAGCGTGGCGGGGTTGTCGAAGTACCACTGCGCCCCCGAAGCCACGGCCGTGGGGTCAAAAGCCATTGGGTCGGAGCTGCCGGCCCCGCCGGGCAGGTTGCTGCCCAGTCCGCTTCCGCTGGAGGTAGTCCGGCTGGAAAACTCGGCTGCAGACGCCTGCTTCTTCTGTTGGGCTGCCAGGCGGTCGGCGGCGGCCTTTTTGGCGGCCAGCTCAGCCTCGGCGTACGTATTGAGCTGCTGAGTCAGCGCATCGGGAGCCAAACGGGCCAGGGCCTGTAGGCTATCCTGCGTTTCGATGATGGTATACTGCTTGGCAAAATCCTTCAGAATGCCGCTGCGCTCACTGATGGCGGCGTAAGTTTTGGCCTCCTTGTTCAGGGTTTGCACCGTGCTGTCGTAGTACGCCGCCGCGAGGCGGTACTTCTGCAGGTTCTCGTAGTATATGCGGCCGGCCAGCAGGTAGGTATAGCTTTTCTGGAGGCGGTTGGTGGTGGTGGCTTTGACGGACTGCCGCAGCAGCTTCAGCGCCTCGGGGTAGTTCTTTTCGCGGTAGTTCAGCCGCGCCATCTCGTAGTAGATTTTATCGCGGTAGTCCTTGTTCTTCGGGTCTTTCAGCAGGTCGGCGAAGTTCTTGTTCAGCTTCGCCCGGTCAGCGGGGGTCAGGTCCGATACCTGCGGCAGCATCAGTTTGGCTTGAAAGTCCAGCTCATACGGCGGGTTGCGGGCCAGAATCTGGTCAAGCTGCTCATAGGCTTTCTTATTCTCGCCCGCATCCTGATACAGCTGCGCCAGGATGTAGCGCGTGCGCGACCGCTCGTTCTTGAACTCAATCAGCGGAATGGCCTTCTCCAACTGCGGAATGGCCTTGGCCGGTTCCTCCGTGCGGATGTAGTAGTCGGCCCGCGTCAGAAACAGCTGGCGTGCGTCCTGTGGTAGGCCCTCTTCCTTGTCCAGCAAATCCGACACGGCCTTGGCGCTTTCCATCTCGCCCTGCGCCACAAACGTGCGCATCAGCCCAATCAGCGCCTCGTGCTTGGCATTAGCATCCTTGCTTGTCGAGTTCACATACTTGAAGGTCTGCGCCGCGTCATCAAACTGCATCTGATAAAACCGCGCCCAGCCTACCAGCACGTAGGCATCATCGGTCCAGTCCGAGCCCGGCCGGTTCTGAATCGGCATCGAGGCCTTCTTGATGATGTCCACCAAATCGGCGCGGTTGGCCTTCACGCTGGCGCTGTCCAGCGTCGGGAACAGCGGCAGCGTCTGGTTGTAGTCGTTCACGCGGGCCGCGTACATCTTGTCCTCAGCGGCGTGCAGCTTCTCGCGGGCCAGAAAGTAGGCGTTGTCGCGGGCGGCCACGTTGTTGAAGGCGTGCGCCACCAAGTTTTTGTCCGATGCGCAGCCCGCCGCTCCCACTCCCAGCAGGAAGGTAAGCAGCGCGGCCCAGCGATATGTCAGCGAATAATGTGTCAAAGTCAAAGCAAGGGAAAGGACGGCCCGGAGCAGCCGGAACGCCCAAAGCAGCCGGAAATGTTCGACGGCTCTGTCAGATAACGAAGCCGCACGGGTAAAATTACGTTTTTCCCCGGGCAAACGTAGCCCCGCCCGCGCCGTAACTTTGTCAACCGTCTTTCCCGTCCCACCCATGCCCACTCCCTCCGACCCCCAGCCCGCCGGCAACAACCGCCTGCAGGCCGTCATGAAGTACTCCGGCCTGGCCTTCCAGATGCTGGCCATCATCGGGGGCAGCGCCTGGCTGGGCACCTGGCTCGACGGCCGTTTCCACACCCAGCCCTGGCTCACCATCGGGTTGCTGCTGCTCGGCGTGTTCGTAGCCGTGTTCCAAGTCATCCGCAGCCTCACCAAAGAGTCGCTGTAAGGCGCAGCCGCAACGCTAGTATAGCCTATGCCCAAGTTTCTGCGTCAGTTTATTGTATTTGCCTTCGCGCTGGGCCTGCCCATCTACGTCCTGCACCGCGTCTACGGCACGGCGGTGGTGCATCCGCGCACCGGCCTGCTATTCGCGGTCATGGCCGCGCTCACTTACTTTGCTTACAGCCTCACGGCGCGCCTCGTGGCCCGCTCGCCCGATAACCTCGGCATGGGCTACCTCATCGGCATGACCGTCCGGCTACTGGTGTCGCTGGGCCTCGTAACGTGGCTGCTGGCGGGCGGAATTGCGCGCGAGCCGAGGGGCGTCTGGACCTTCCTCGGAGCCTTCTTCATCCTGTACTTTTCGTGGGCCGGGTTTGAAATCTGGGCTACTTTGAGTAACTTGCGGCCGATTTCAGGAAAGCAAGTAGCGCAATGATAATGCGTTAGCCCGGAATTAGTCATTAATTAACTTTGAATGAAGCGTTTACTCTCGATTCTCCTTTGCTTCGTCTCCCTGTCCGTTTTCGCTAACGAACCCGCCGGCGAGGGCGCAAAGGCCGAAGGCTTCAATCCCGGCGAAATGATTTTGCACCACATCGGCGATTCGCACGAGTGGCATTGGCTGGCCACCGATACCGGCAACTTCACCACCTACCTGCCCATCATCGCCTACCGTCCCGGCAAGGGGGTTTCGGTGTTCTCCTCGAAGCACATTTCCAACGGCGAGTCGGAAGGCCCCGCGAAAGAATACGACGGCCTGAAGCTCGAACACGAGAAACTCGTGAGCACCGATGGCAGCAAGCTCTACGACTTCTCCATCACCAAAAACGTGGCCGGCCTCATCGGCAGTGCCATTTTGATGCTGGTCGTGTTCACCGCCGTAGCCAGCGGCTACCGCAAGAACCATGGCCGTGCCCCCAAAGGCATCCAGTCGTTCTTCGAGCCCATCATCGTTTTCATCCGCGACGAAGTAGCCAAGAAAAATATTGGCCCGAAGTACGAGCGCTACATGCCGTACCTGCTCACGGTGTTCTTCTTCATCTGGTTCAACAACCTGCTGGGCCTCACGCCCGGCGCGGCCAACCTCAGCGGCAACATCGCTGTGACCATGGTGCTGGCCCTGATGACCCTGGTTATCACCCTGGCTTCGAGCAATAAGTACTACTGGGCGCACATTTTCGCCACGCCCGGCGTGCCCAAGCCCCTGCTGCCCATCATGATTATCGTGGAGGTGATTGGCATTTTCACCAAGCCCTTCTCGCTCATGATTCGTCTGTTCGCCAACATCACGGCGGGCCACATCGTGGTGCTAAGCTTCATCAGCCTGGTGTTTATCTTCAAATCGTGGGCCGTAGCACCGGTGACGCTGGCCTTCGGCCTGTTCATCAACGTGCTCGAATTGCTGGTGGCCGTTCTGCAGGCCTTCATCTTCACGCTGCTGACCTCGATGTACATCGGCGGCGCGGTGGAGGAGCACCACGACGCCGACCTGCAAATCGGCTACAATGAGGATAGCACCGCTCCCCACGTTTCCCACTAATCTGACTTAACCGGCCGGATGCCTGCCATCCGCCAACTGGCTGTTTCGGCCAGACCGTGGCAATCCCCCCCCCCGCCGCGGGACTGACGAACTTTTTCTTTTTCCCCTTTTTCCAATTTTTATGTTGCTCTCTTTGTTTTTGCAAGCTGTCGCTATGGCGGCTAACTACGGTCCTGGTCTGGCTGTAATGGGTGCCGGTATCGGTGCAGGTCTGGTTGCTCTGGGCGTAGGCCTGGGCATTGGCCGCATCGGCGGCAGCGCCATGGATGCTATCGGCCGTCAGCCGGAAGCTTCGGGCAAAATTCAGACGGCTATGATTATCGCCGCCGCTCTGATTGAAGGTCTGGGCCTGTTCGCAGTCGTAGTCTGCGTTCTTATCTGGACGAAACTCGTTTAGTGCTGGCCGGGCTTCGGGCCCGGAAGTAGTTGGAAGCCCGCCGCCCGCTGCTGCAATACGCAGTTGGCGCGGCGGGCTTACCTGCTCCTAATCTGTATACTTGATTAGTCGACATTTCTTTAAAATACCATATCAATGCTGCCAGCTTTTTTATCCCCTGAACTCGGCCTGATTTTCTGGCAACTGGTTATTTTCCTGCTGGTCTTGTTCCTGCTGGGGAAATTTGCCTGGAAGCCGATTCTGCTCGCCCTCAAGGAGCGTGAAGACAACATCGAAGGCGCGCTGCGCATGGCCGACCAGGCCAAAATCGAGATGCAGCAGCTCAAAGCCGGCAACGAGAAGTTGCTGACCGAAGCCCGTCTTGAGCGCGACCGCATGATGCAGGAAGCCACCGTGATGGCCAACCAGCACCGCGAAGCCGAAAAGGCCCGTGCCACGGCCGAAGCCAACACCATCATCCAGCAAGCCCGCGAAGCCATCCAGCAGGAGAAAAACGCGGCCCTGGCCGAAGTGAAAAATACCGCCGCCAAGCTCTCGCTCGACATCGCCGAGCGCATCCTGCGCCGCGAGCTGACCGACCCTGCTGCTCAAACCCAGCTGGTCGATTCCTATCTGAAAGACGTAAAATTGAATTAACGGTTAATCACTAACCATTAACCGTTAACCACTACTAAATATGGCTGACCAACGAGTAGCGGCCCGCTACGCCAAGTCGCTCCTCGACTTAGGCCAAGAGATGGGTACCCTGGATGCCGTGAAAGCGGACATGGACCTGCTGAGCAAGACCATGGCCGAAAGCCGCGAGCTGCGTCTGTTGCTGCGCAACCCGATTGTGAAGCACGACAAGAAGCTGGCCATCCTCAAGGCCATTTTCGAGGGCAAGGTGTCGGACATGACGCTGCGCTTCTTCACCATCCTCACCGATAAAAACCGCGAGTCGGCTATCGAAGGCATTGGGCCGGAGTTTTTGGCCCAGTACAACGTGCTGCAAGGCATTCAGTCGGCCCAGGTAACGTCGGCCACGCCGCTCACGGCCGCTTCGCGCGCCGAGATGCAGGCCCTCGTGACCAAGCAAACCGGCCACGCCGACGTGCAGCTCTCCGAGAAGGTGGACCCCGAGCTTATTGGCGGCTTCGTGCTGCGGGTGGGCGACAAGCAAATTGACGATTCCGTGCGTACCAGCCTTCGCAAGCTGCGCACGTCGCTGCAAGAAAATTCTTACCAACAAAAACTGTAGGGTATAGGGAAGTTGGGATAGGGGACACGCTCCCGCCGTCCCCACCCCATATCCCGGATTCCCTATACCTTAATTCCCCCAAAAATGGCAGAAGTACGTCCGGATGAAGTCTCCGCAATCCTGCGGCAGCAACTGTCCAATTTCAAGTCCGAAGCCGAGCTGGAAGAAGTTGGCACCGTGTTGCAAGTAGGCGACGGCGTGGCCCGTATCTACGGCTTGAGCAAAGCCCAGGCGGGCGAACTGATTGAGTTCGAGAACGGCTTGCAAGCCCTCGTGCTCAACCTGGAAGAAGACAACGTGGGTGCCGTAATGCTGGGCGACTACTCGGAAATCCGGGAAGGCGCTACGGTGAAACGCACCAACAAAATCGCCTCCATCAAAGTGGGCGAGGGCATTGTGGGCCGCGTGGTGAACACGCTGGGCCAGCCCATCGACGGCCGTGGCCCCATCGCCGGCGAGCTGTACGAGATGCCCCTGGAGCGCAAGGCTCCCGGCGTAATCTTCCGTCAGCCCGTGACCGAGCCGATGCAAACCGGCATCAAGTCGATTGACGCGATGATTCCGATTGGCCGTGGTCAGCGCGAGCTGATTATCGGTGACCGCCAGACCGGGAAGTCGGCCGTGGCCATCGATACCATCATCAACCAGCGCGAGTTCTTTGAGGCCGGCAACCCGGTATTCTGCATCTACGTGGCCATTGGCCAGAAGGCCTCGACCGTGGCCCAGGTAGTGCAGGCCCTGACCAAAGGCGGCGCGATGGATTACACCGTGGTAGTAGCCGCTTCGGCTTCGGACCCGGCTCCGCTGCAATTCTACGCGCCTTTCACGGGTGCTGCCATTGGTGAATTCTTCCGCGACACGGGTCGTCCGGCCCTCGTGGTTTACGATGACTTGTCGAAGCAGGCCGTGGCTTACCGCGAGGTGTCGCTGCTGCTGCGTCGTCCTCCGGGCCGCGAGGCTTACCCCGGCGACGTGTTCTACCTGCACAGCCGCTTGCTGGAGCGGGCCGCTAAAATCAACTCCTCGGACGAAATCGCCCGCGAGATGAACGACCTGCCCGATAGCATCAAACATTTGGTGAAAGGCGGCGGCTCGCTGACCGCGCTTCCTCTGATTGAGACGCAGGCTGGTGACGTATCGGCGTACATTCCGACCAACGTGATTTCGATTACGGACGGCCAGATTTTCTTGGAGACTAACCTGTTCAACTCGGGTGTTCGCCCGGCCATCAACGTGGGTATCTCGGTGTCGCGTGTGGGTGGTAACGCTCAGATTAAGTCGATGAAGAAGGTGGCCGGTACGCTGAAACTCGACCAGGCCCAGTTCCGCGAACTGGAAGCCTTCGCCAAGTTCGGTTCCGACCTCGATGCCTCGACCAAGCTCACCATCGAGCGCGGCCGCCGCAACCTCGAAATTCTGAAGCAGCCCCAGTACTCGCCCGTGAAGGTGGAAGACCAGGTGGCCATCATCTACGCCGCCACCAACGGCCTCCTCGACACCGTGCCCGTGAACCGCGTGCGGGAGTTCGAGAAGGAGTTTGGCCAGGTGATGAACTCGCGCTACCCCGACGTGCTGAAGGCCCTGAAAGCCGGCAAGCTGGAGGACGCTGGCACCAAGGCCATCCGCGAGGTAGCTAAGGACGTTTCGGCGAACTACGCAGCCAAGTAATTATCAATGAAGAATGAAGAATGAGGAATGAGGAATTGTCGCTGCCGTTTCTGGCGCAGCAATTCTGCATTCTTCATTCCTCATTCTTAATTCAACCTAAATGGCAAGCTTAAAAGAAGTCCGCAACCGCATTCAGTCGGTGAGCAGCACGCAGCAGATTACCAAAGCCATGAAAATGGTGGCGGCGGCCAAGCTGCGTCGGGCCCAGGACAACATCGTGCGGATGCGGCCCTACGCCCAGCGCCTGAATGCCATCCTGACCAACCTGACCCGCAACGCCGACGATGACATCGTGAGCGACTACGGCGTGGCCCGCGAGGTGCGCAAGGTGCTGGTCATTGCCATCACTTCCGACCGTGGCCTGGCCGGCGCGTTCAACACGAACGTATTCAAGGGCGTGAACGCGGCCATTGCTTCGCGTTATTCCAACCTGCCGGCGGCCAACATCTCGGTGATGGCCATTGGCAAGAAGGCGCACGACTACTACGGCCGTCGCGGCCCGATAGTGGGCGACTACACGCATGTCTTCGCCAAGCTCTCGTTCGAGACGGTGCGGGCGGCAGCGGAAGTGGCGATGGACGGTTTCCGCAACGGCATTTACGACGAGGTGGTGATGGTCTATAACGAGTTCCGCAACGTGGCTACGCAGATTATCCGCACCCAGCAGCTGTTGCCGCTGGTGCAGGAGGAAGCGCCCGCTACGGCCAAGCCGGAGTCGAACGTGGATTACCTGTTCGAGCCTTCGAAAGAGGACATCGTGCAGACGCTGATTCCGCAGTCCATCAAGATTCAGCTCTACAAAGCGGTGCTGGAAAGCAACGCCTCGGAGCACGGGGCCCGCATGACGGCTATGGACAAAGCCACCGACAACGCCGGTGAGCTGCTCAAGGCCCTCAAGCTAACCTACAACCGGACGCGTCAGGCGGCCATCACGACCGAGATTCTCGAAATCGTGGGCGGTGCTGAGGCGCTGGCGGCTGGCTAGGCTCGGCATGCTAATTTGTGGAAAAGCCTGGAAACCGTGAGGTTTCCAGGCTTTTTTTTGCGCCAATGCTTCGGCACAGGCATTCCCTGTGAAACCCGGAGGCTACCTTCACCTCCCTATTTCCCTTTCCATATAGTGATGAAGTATTTACTACGCACCCGTTTTCAATGTGTCATTGCGCTGGTTTTATTCGTTTTCGCGGGGCTGGTGCCTGCTTCGGCGAAAGGCGTGCCCGCGTTAGCGAGTGCCCTCGATGAGAACGGGAAGCTGCGCGGCGGTGCGTCCGGCTCGTTCGATGCCCGGGGATACCGACTGCGCATCGCGACGGATGGCCAGCCGACTTTTCAGCCTGAGAACACCCGGCGCGTGGCGGGCACCCTGGGCGCCGGCGACGCAAACTGGTCGGGGGCCTTTAGCGTGAACGGCACCGACGGCCGGGTATATGCCGTGGCCTTGGATGGCAGCGGCAACTTATACGTGGCGGGACTATTTACCTCCGCTGGCGGGGTGGCCGCCAATTGCATTGCCAAGTGGAACGGCACGGCCTGGACGGCGCTGGGCACCGGCATCGACCATTACGTGTACTCCCTGGCGGTAGACGGCAGCGGCAATGTGTACGCCGGGGGCGACTTTACCACCGCCGGGGGCGTGGCTGCCAGCCACATTGCCAAGTGGAACGGGACGGCCTGGAGTGCGCTGGGGGCCGGGATTAATACGGCCGTGTATGCGCTGGCGGCAGACGTTGGGGGCAACGTGTACGCCGGGAGCTATTTCAACAGTGCCGGCGGTGCCCCCGCCAACTGCATCGCCAAGTGGACGGGCAGCGCGTGGGTGAACCTGGGCGCAGGCATTAGCAGCAATGCGTTTGTTACTTCATTGGCCGTGGATGGCAGCGGCAATCTATACGCGGGCGGCACCTTCACGGCCATTGGGGGCGTGCCGGCCACCAACGTGGCCAAATGGAACGGCACCGCCTGGAGTGCCCTGGGCACGGGTCTCAACAACGAGGTAGACGCGCTGGCCGTATCGGGCAGCCGCTTGTACGTCAGTGGAAGCTTCACCACGGCGGGCGGCGTGCCGGCCAACAACGTGGCCGAATGGAACGGCACGGCCTGGAGTGCCCTGGGCACCGGAGTAGCCGGCGGAGGGAGTGCCCTAGCGGTAGACGGGGCGGGCAACGTGTATGTGGGCAGCACCGTCAGCACCACCACCCCGGTCCTGGCGGCCACGGGCAGCGTGCTGAAATGGAACGGCACAACCTGGACGGTCCTGGGTACTGGTGCCGACAACGCGATACGGGCCCTCGCGGTGCGGGCCGACGGCACGGTGTACATCGGCGGCAGTTTTGGCGTGGTCGGCGGCGTGGCCGTGAACAGCGTGGCCCAATGGGTGCCCGGCACGGCTGCCTGGGCGCGCCTGGGCACCGTGGCCGGGCCGGGCCAGGGCCTGTACGGCATTGCCTACGGGGGCGGGAGCGGAGTGGGCGCGCTGGCGGTGGATGCCAGTGGCCATGTGTACGCGGCCGGGACCTTCTTGACCGCCGGCAATGGGCTGTTGAACAAAGTGGCCCAATGGAACGGGGCAACCTGGAGCGACATGGGCGGCGGGGTAACGGGGAGCGTCAGTGCCGTGGCCGTCGGGCCCAACGGCAGCGTGTACGTGGGCGGCACGTTTACGGCGGCGGGCGGCGTGGCGGCCAGCAACATTGCCAAGTGGAACGGCACCACCTGGGTGCCCCTGGGCGCTGGCACCAGCGGGGCCGTGACGGCCCTGGCCGTGGATGCCGCCGGCAACGTGTATGCCGGGGGAGTGTTTACCACGGCTGGCGGGGCACCGGCCAACCGGGTGGCCCGCTGGAACGGCACCGCCTGGACGGCCCTGGGCACCGGCACCGACAGCAACGTGTGGGCAATGGCCCTGAGCAGCAGCGGCGACCTCTACGTGGGTGGTGGGTTCAGCACGGCCGGGGGCGCGCCGGCGGCCAACCTGGCCCGCTGGAACGGCACCGCCTGGACGGCGCTGGGCACCGGCACCGACCGCCCGGTGTACGCGCTGGCGGTGGATGGCAGCACCGTGTACGCCGGGGGATATTTTACTACGGCCGGGGGCGTGCCGGCGACCAACCTGGCCCGCTGGAATGGCACGACGTGGGCCGCCCTCGGGGCCGGTGCCGACGGCCCCATCCTGTCGCTGGCCGTGGATGGCAGCGGCAGCCTGTACGCGGGCGGCCTGTTCAGCAGCATCGGGGGCGTGGCCGCCAGCCATGTGGCCCGCTGGAACGGGAGCAGCTGGAGCCCCCTGGGCTCGGGGCTGAATGGCTACGTGTATGCCCTGGCGGCGGCCGGCAGCAGCGGCGTGTACGTGGGGGGCGATTTCAGCACGCTGGGCGACGGCAGCAAGCTGATGTCGAATATCGGCTACTATTCCAGTGCGCCGCTGGCGACGGCCACCCCCGCTCGCCCGGGAATCACCATTAGCCTCTATCCGAATCCGGCCCGTGCCCGCGTGGCGGTGCAGGTGCCCGCCCTGGCCGGTGCTACCAGGGCCACGCTCACCCTGCTGGATGCCCTGGGCCGCCCGGTGCACACGCAGCGCGTGGCCTTGTCTGCTGCCGGCGCGGCCACCGAAGTCCCACTGGCGGGCCTCGCGCCGGGCCTTTACTACGTGCAGGTGCAGGCCGGGGGGCAGCTCACCAGCCAAACGCTGGTGGTGGAGTAAGCCGGGGGGAAGCCTACGCCGGGCACCCCGAGGATGGAATAGCCGGTGGCTGAATGGCCGCCGCTGTTAGGCCGCGGAAGGCCATGGCAGCCCGGACCACTGCGTAATCAGCAGAGACAAACAAAATAAACCAGGCCCGCTACCGTTAGGAGCGGGCCTGGTTTATGGAACGGGGGTTAACACTGGGGGCGGCTTTCGAGTAGGAGGGGGCGGGGCGGCGATGATTGATGGACGAGTGAAGCCGACGCCCCCTCCCCACAACCCCGGAGCGGAGCACCCGCCCAGCGCCCCGGCCCGCCTTATGCTGCCGTTTTATCTTACCTATCCTATCCCCGCTATGAGACGCATTGTGTTATCGCCCCGCATGGGGCTGCTGGCCATCCCGGTATTGCTGGAGCTGCTGGGGCCGGCGGCCTGCGCGCAGGACCTGGCCCCCCTGGCCGAGGTGGGCGTGTTCCCCAACCCCGCCCACATCCGGGCCACGGTGCAGGTGCCGGCGGTGCCGGGGGCCGATACCGCCACCGTGACGCTGACCGACGCGCTGGGCACCGTGGTCTTCGAGCAGCCCGTGAGCCTGACCGGGGCCGGCGGCGCGGCCGAAGTGCCGCTGCTGGGCCGCCCCCCCGGCCTCTACCGCGTGCAGGTGCGGGCCGGCGCGCAGCGCGTGGCCCGCACCCTGAAGGTGGAGTAGGAGAGGCCCCCGCCTGTTCCTGCGGTTCTGGTGGCCCCACCCGCGCCGGCGTGGCGCGGCTGGGGGCGGGGCTGCCGTAGCTTTGCACCCCGGCCGCGCAACCGTGGGTTGTGGGCCGGCTTTCTGCTATCTTCTTGCCCCCTGCTATCGTGTTGAATCCCTACTTCCTGCCGGCCCGGGCCGTGGCCCTGCTGCTGCTGGCCCCATTGGCCCCGGCTTTGGCCCAGGCCCCCGTCCTCATCAACATTGCGCCGGCCGCCAATGCCGTGGCCGCGCCCCGCAACGGGGGTGTGGTGGCCAGCTTCAGCCAGCCGCTCACCGCCGCCTCGGCGGGGGCGCTCCGGGTGTTCAGCAGCCAGCGGGGCGGCTTGCGGGGGGGCGGGGCGGCCACGGTGGTGGGGGCCAACGTGGGCTTCTTCCCCACGGCCTACGACTTCCGGCCCGGCGAAACCGTGCAGCTCACCGTGACCACGGCGGCGGCCAGCGCGGGCGGGGCCCTAGCCGCGCCCCGGGTGCAGCAGTTTACCACGGCGGTGGGCGGCACGGGCACGGGCCGCTTTGCGCCGGGCACCGAAGTAGCCGTGGGGGTTGAGCCCAACAGCGTGGCCGTGGGCGACCTTGACAACGACGGCGACCTCGACCTGCTGACCGGCAACCGGGGCACGGGCACCGTGAGCGTGCGCCTGAACAACGGCACCGGCACCTTCGGCGGCGGGCAGAGCCTGGCCGTGGCCAGCGCCGCGCTGGGCTTGGTGCTGGGCGATGTGGACGGCGACGGCGACCTCGACCTGCTGTCATCCAGCACGACGGGCAACGTCGTGAGCGTGCGCCTGAACAACGGCAGCGGCACCTTCGGCGGCGGGGCCGACGTGCCCGCCGGCGCCGGCCCCCAAGCGCTGGCCCTGGGCGACGTGGACGGCGACGGCGACCTGGATTTCGTGGCCACCAACCGCGACGTGGATTCGGTGAGCGTGCGCTTTAATAACGGCAGTGGCAGCTTTGGCGGCCGCCGGGGCGTGGGGGTGGGCAATGGCCCCCAGGGCGTGGCCCTGAGCGACGTGGATAACGACGGCGACCTCGACCTGCTGGCCACCAACCTGCTGGCCGGTACCGTGAGCGTGCGCCTCAACAACGGCCGCGGCACCTTTGGCGGCGGGCAGGAGGTGCCCACCGGCGGGCAGCCCTTCGGCATTGCCGTGGGCGATGTGGACGGCGACGGCGACGCCGACCTGCTGGCCGTGAGCTACCTCTTCAACGGCATCGTGAGCGTGCGCCTCAACAACGGCAGCGGCACCTTCGGCGGCACCCAGAGCGTGGCCGTGCCCAGCTACCCCCCCACCGTGGTGCTGGGCGACGTGGACCACGACGGCGACCTGGACCTGCTCACGGCCGACTCGGGCAACAGCACGGCCAGCGTGCGCCTCAACGATGGCACCGGCACGTTTGCCGGCGGGGCCGACGTGCCGGTGGGTGACGTGGCCAGCGGCCCCAGCACGCCCAGCGCCGTGGCGCTGGCCGACGTGGACGGCGACGGCGACCTCGACCTGCTCGCGGCCAACACCACCACGGCCGGCACCGTGAGCGTGCGCCTGAACAACAGCGCCGGCCCGCTGGCCACGGCTGCCGGCCGCGCCCCCGCCGCCCTCACGGCCTACCCCAACCCTGCCGGGCACGGCCCCGCCACCGGGCGCGTGGCCCTCACCCTGCCACCCGCCGCCACCCGCGCCGAGCTGCTCGACCCGCTGGGCCGGGTGGTGCGCGTGGTGCCCGCCCCGGCCGGCACCGCCACGCTGGACGTGGCCGGGCTGGCCCCCGGCCTCTACGTGGTGCGCGCCGCCGGCCAGGTGGCCCGCCTGGTGGTGGAGTAGGGGAGCAGCCCGACAGCCGTTTCGGAGGCCACAACCGCCGCCGTTCCAAGGGGGGACGGCGGCGGTTTGCGTTGATGGGGCAGCCCGCGTCCGCTGCTGGCGCGCGTTTGAGACGCACGCCAGCAGCGGACGACCCTACCGGGTACGACCCACCGGGTACGACCCGGCTGACCGGCTACAATCGATAAAAAATAAAAATGAATGTAGCCAGATGGAAGCCTGCCGGCTGGCTACATTCGTTTTTATTTTTTATCGATTGTAGCCGGCCGATACCCCCCGTGGCCACACCCGCTGGCGGGTGCTCCGGCCCGCTGCTATGCCCCGGCCGCGTCGCCTCGTGGTGGCCACAGGCCCGGCGGCGCGGGTGCTGCCGGCCGGGTCGTACCCGGTAGGGCTGCCGGCGGGTGTGTACGTGGTGCGCGCCGGCAATAAGGCCCTGCGCCTAACGGTGGAGTAGGGGTGGAGCCCACTACCCGGAAAAGGGCCCGCCGCTAAGCGGCGGGCCCTTTTTTTATGGGGTTGGCGGCAGGGTACGACCCTACCGGGAGGCCGCAAAGCAACGCTCCGTACTTTAGCGCCCCATGAGCCCTACTGCCACTGCCGCCGACTACAAGGCCTTTCTACGGCGCTTCCACCCGGCCATCGACGAGGCCGCGCTGGACTTGCTGCTGAACGAGCTAACCCCGCGCGCCATTAAGAAAGGGAAATACCTGATTGAGGCCGGGCAGGTGCAGCGCGAGCTGCTGTTCGTGTACCAGGGCGTGCAGCTGACCTGTTTCGACCACGACGGCGACGAGCACGTCATCACCTTCTCCTACCCGCCCTCGCTGGCGGGCATTCCGGACTCCTTCTTTTACCAGACCCCGGCCCAGGACAGCATCCGGGCGCTAACCGACAGCGCGTTTGGCGCCATTGGCTTCGAGCGGCTCCAGGAGCTGTTCGACCAGTCGCCGCCGCTGGAGCGCCTGTTTCGGAAAATGGTGGAGGCCAAGCTGGCCGGCCTCATCCTGCGGCACAAGGAGTTTCACGCCTGCTCCATCCGGGAGCGGTTCCAGCGGTTCGCGCAGCGCAGCGCGCACCTGTTTCAGCTGGTGCCGCACAAGTACATCGCCAACTACCTGCGCATCGACCCCACCAACTTCAGCAAGCTTTACAACTCCACGCCCTGGTAATGTTGGTATAAACCAACCTTTGGGGGCGGCGCGGGGCCGAATTTTGCGGCGCACCAACCCGCTGCCGTCATGCTAGCCCCGTACCACTCGTTCTTCAAAGACCCGCCCCGCGCCGAAGCCTTCCTGGCCGCCTGGGTGGCCCGCCTGGAGGCCCTGAACCACTGCCGCTACCAGCGGCTGGCGGTGCCCACCACGCTGGGCACCACGGTGGTGTGGGCCCTCAACGCCGGGCGCACCGACTGGCCGGCGCTGGTGGTGTTGCCCGGCTTTCGCACCAGCGGGCTGTTCTGGGATTTCGACAACAGCCTGGCCCCGCTCAAGGCCACGCACCGCGTGTTTCTGGTGGACGTGAACGGGCAGCCCGGCCCGAGCGACGGCCACACCCCGCCCGTGAAAACCCTTGACTACGGCCATTGGGCCGCCAGCCTGCTCGACGGGCTGGGGCTGGCCACGGCGGCGGTGGCCGGGGCCTCGTTCGGCGGGCTGCTGGGGCTGAAGCTGGCGCTGGTGGCCCCGGCGCGGGTGTCGCGGCTGGTGCTGCTGAACCCCGGCTGCCTCCAGCCCTTCTCGCTGGGGCTGAAAAACCTGTACTACAACCTGCTGCCGCTGGCCTTCCCCACCGAGGCCAACGTGCGCCGGTTTCTGCGCGGGGCCGTGCTGTGCCCCGGCCACCACGAGCTGTCCGACGCGGCCATGCAGCTGCTGGTCGACTTCGAGCTGTTTGCCATTCAGCAGTACCAGGACCACACCCAGAAGCCCTACGCCATGACGGCGGCCGAGCTGGCCGGCCTCACCGTGCCCGTCGACCTGCTGCTGGGCGCGCAGGACCTGCTGTTTCCGGCCGCCCGGTCGTTGCGGGCGGCGCGGGCGCGGCTGCCCACCCTGCGCCGCACGCTGGTGCTGCCCAACATCGGGCACGGCATCGAAACCAGCCCGGTGGCGCTGGCCACCCTGGCCGGGTGGCTGCGCGAAGAGGTGCCGCAACCCGCCTGACGCTGCTTTGCGGCCGGGCCCCGGGCGGGAAGCGGCCGGGTACGTGGTGCGCGCCGCCAATAAGACTTTGCGCCTGACGGTGGAGCAAGGCCCCACGCTGGTACCAACAGAAGCCGCTGCCCCGCCTGGGGCGGTGGCTTCTGGCATTATAGGCTAATCGGAATATAACCTGGCCAAGGTGCACTGCCGCGCCGGTCCCGGCTGTACCTTTGCGGGTCCCGGCGTAGCGGAGCTTTAGCGGCGCGGCTTGGCTCACAGGCTCAGGGCTTTTGGGCTGCCCGCCCCTGGGTTCTCTCCCTATACTCTCTTTTTTCTGCACCCCTATTTACCCTCCCTTCATCATATGGAGCACCCTTACCCGAAACAACCCAACGCCACCGGCCGGCCCCGGCTGGTCTGGTACCTTACCCTGCTGCTGCTGGCCGGCCTGAGCGGCGCGGCGCGGGCGCAGCAGCGCCCGGCCCCCTTCTTCGCAGCCGATGCCCCGGCGGCGCGGGCCGCTACCGCCTCGCCGCTGGTGGCGCGGCTGCGGCAGTACCGCTCCTACACCCTGGACCTGGCCAGCCTGCGCACCACCCTGGCGGCGGCCCCGTTGCGGAACAAGGCGGCGGTGGCCCTGCCGGGTACGACCCCGCTGGTCATCAGCCTGCCCCTGCCCGACGGCACGGCCCAGCGCTTTGCCGTGTGGGAAGCCCCCCTGCTGGCCCCGGCCCTGGCGGCCCGGTACCCCACGCTGCACACCTACGGCGGCCGGGGCCTCGACGACCCCACGGCCCTGCTGAGCCTGACCGTGAGCCCCGCCAGCTTTCAGGCCCAGGTGCTGAGCGACCAGCCCCAGGGCGCGGCCTACCTGGAAATGACCAGCCAGGCCGATGCCGACCACTACCTGAGCTACTACGCCCACGACGTGACCGCGCCCACCGCTGGCCAACGGGGCTGCGGAGCCGACCAGCTGCCCGCCGTGCCCCGGCCCGCCCGCCGGCAGGGCGGCCCCCTCGACCCCGGCTCCAGCAACCTGATTCAGCCCGTGGGCCCCACCCTGACGGTGTACCGCCTCATCGTGACTACCACCAAGGAGTACACCAACGGCCGCACCAACCCTGCCGTGCTGGCCGACGTGACGGCCCTCATCAACAACGTGCGCACCATTCAGGAGCGCGACCTGGCCGTGACGATGACGCTGGTGAACTTCCACTTCTACCAGGTGGGAGCCGACGGCGGCTACAGCCAGGCCAGCGACAGCCAGATGATTGACCAGAACCGCGTCAACGTGGAAACGGAGTTCGGGGCGGCGGCCTTCGACCTCGGGCACCTGTTTGCCACCTCGGGCTCGGGGCTGGCCTACGTGGGCGTGGTGGGCACCACTTCCAACGGCGGCACCGCCAACACCTACAAGGCCGGGGCCGTGTCGGGCAACCTGAACCGCACCTCGCCGGCGTCCTACTTCTCTACCAGCGTCATTGCCCACGAGATGGGCCACCAGTTCTCGGCCTCGCACACCTTCAGCAATGCGCAGGGGTCGTGCAGCTCCTTCCCCACGGGCACGGCCTGGGAGCCCGGCAAGGGCTCAACCATCATGGCCTACACCGACGGCGGCTGCGACTCGCCGAGCAGCAACGTCATCCAGGCCCGCTCCGACGACTACTACCACACCGGCTCGCTGGAGCAGATGCGGACCTACATCGAAGGCATCCCGACCGTGGGCACCAAGGTGGCCTCGGGCAATACCGCGCCTACCATCGCGGTGCCGGCCAACCGCACCATTCCGCAGGGCACCCCCTTTCGGCTGACCGCCACCGGGGCCGACGCCGACGCCGCCGACGCCGCCACCCTCAAGTACAGCTGGGAGGAAATGGACTCGGGCACGGCCGCTAACCTGAACACGGCCCAGACCACCAACAGCAGCGTGCCGCTGTTCCGCTCGCTGCTGCCCAGCCTGACGGGCAACGTGCGCTACTTCCCGGCCCTGAGCAACTACAACGGGGCAACCGGCACCAGCGCCACCGAGCGCCTGCCCACCGTGGCCCGCGCCCTGAACCTGCGCTGCACCGTGCGCGACAACCACGCCGTGAGCGGCGCGGTGGCCACCAATACCAACTCCAGCATCGTGGGCGGCCTCACGCTGAGCCCCACCGTGACCCTGACCGTGAGCGCGGCCAACGCCACGCCCTTTGCCGTGACGGCCCCCAACACGGCCGTGACCTGGGCCGGCGGCACTACCCAGAGCGTGACCTGGAACGGTGTGGGCACCAAGACCTCGGCCGTGAGCTGCCAGGCCGTGAACGTGCGCCTGAGCACCGACGGCGGCCTGAGCTACCCCACCCTGCTGGCCGCCGGCGTGCCCAATGCCGACGGCACCGGCACGGCCAGCATCACGGTGCCCAACGTGGCCAGCGCCACGGCCCGCATCATGGTAGAGGCCGCCGACAACTACTTCTTCGACATCTCCGACGCCAACTTCACCATCACCGCCGTGGCGGGGCCGGCCATCACCGGCTTCAGCCCCACGAGCGGGCCGGCGGGCACGGTGGTCACCATCACCGGCACGGGCTTCACGGGCACTACGGCCGTGAGCTTTGGCGGCGTGGCGGCCAGCTTCACCGTGAACTCGGCCACCCAGATTACGGCCACCGTGCCCGCCACCGCCCTGACTGGGACCGTGACGGTAACCAACGGCAGCACGACCACGGGCGGCGTGTTCATGGTAACGCCGGTGCTTACCGGCGTGAACCCCACGTCGGGGGCCATCGGCGTGTCCGTTGTCATCTCGGGCAACTCCCTGGGCGGGGCCACGCGGGTGAGCTTCAACGGCACGGAAACCACCACGTTCACGCTCAACACCAGCGTGAGCCCGAACACCATCACCGTGACGGTGCCCCTGGGCGCTACCACCGGGCCGCTGCTGGTGTACACGGCCGGCGGGGCCAGCAACGGCATTACGTTTACCGTGCTGCCCCTGGCGGTGGTCAGCATCTCGCCCGCCCCCAACGCCCGGGCGGCCAAGGAATACAGCACCGTGGTGGCCACGCTGAACGCCGCGCCCAATGCCAACACCAGCACGGTGGCCCCCCTCAAGGTGAGCAGCCTGCAGTATGGAGGGCGCAAAGCCGGCACCACTACCGTCAGCGGCAACACCATCATCTTCGACGAGGCCGCCCGCTTCACGGCCGGCGAAGTGGTGCAGGTGAGCCTCACCACGGCTGCTACCTCCAGTGCCGGCGCGGTCCTGCCCGCGGCCTACGTGAGCCAGTTCACGGTGCGCACCCGCACCACCAGCGGCGTGGGGGCCGGGGCAAACTATGCTACCGGCACCCGCCCCGACTACGTGGTGGCCGGGGCCCTCAACGCCGACGCCGCCCTGGACCTGGTGGCCGTGAACCAAACGGCCAACACCGTGACGGTGCTGCTGAATAACGGCACCGGCACCGGCTTCGCAGCCGCGTCGGGCAGCCCCATCACGGTGGGTACCACGCCCCAGAGCGCCACGCTGGCCGACCTCAACAACGACGGCAGCCTCGACCTGCTGGTGGTCTGCGCCAGCGGCACCATCAACGTGCTGCGCGGCAACGGCGACGGCACCTTCACGGCCCAGACCAGCCTCACCGGCGTAGGCCCGGTGCAGATGCTGGCCGTGGGCGACCTCAACGGCGACGGCAACCTCGACCTGGTAGCGCCGCAGCTCTACAGCAATGCCGGCTATGCCGTGGTAGGGTTGGGCAATGGCAGCTTTGGCTTCGCCATCAGTACCTATACCGGGCTGGGCATTGGGCCCCGGGCCGTGGCCCTGGGCGACTTCAACGAGGACGGCAAGCTGGACCTGACCTCCGCCAACTATATTAACGGCAGCAACGCCGGCACCATCAGCGTGCGCCTCGGCGACGGGGCCGGCTCCTTCATGGGCAGCACCGAGCTGACGGCCGCCGGTGCCAACTACGTGGTAGCCGCCGACCTGACCGGCGACGGGCACCTGGACCTGGCGTCTACCAACACCTACGGCAGTGGCTCGCCGCTCAACGCGTGGGTCGGTACGGGCGCGGGTACGTTCGGCAGCGCCGCGACGCTGGCGATGAGCGGCGGCGGGGCAACCTACACGCTCAGCACCGGCGACTACGACGGCAACGGCAGCATCGACCTGATTGCGCCCCGCAGCCTATACGGGGCCGGGGCGGGGGTCGACCTCTTCTCCTATGCCGGCGGCAGCTTCTCGGCGGTCACCACCAAAACCGGTTTCGGCAACCAGCCCCGCTACGTGGTCCTGGCCGACCTCAACAACGACCGGGCCCTGGACTTCATCACCGCCAACTCGCTAGGGGCCAATACGGTAAGCGCCGCCCTGGGCGTGCCCTCCGGCAACCCCCTGCCCGTGGAGCTGATGACCTTCACGGCTACGGCGAAAGGCCGCGCCGTGGCCCTGGCTTGGGCCACGGCCTCGGAGAAGAACAGCGCCGCCTTCGAAGTGGAGCGCAGCCTTGATGGCAACGCCTTCGCCCGCATCGGCACGGTGGCCGCGGCTGGCAGCAGCAGCACCCCGCACAACTACGAACTGCTGGATGCCCAGCTGCCCACCGGCGCAGCCACCCTCTACTACCGCCTGCGGCAGGTGGATGCCGACGGCAGCTTCAGCTACTCGCCCGTGCGCACGGTAGCCTTCAAAGGCGCCGCCGCCGGCCTGGCCCTCTACCCGAACCCGACCAGCGCCAGCGCGGCCACCCTCACGGGCGCACTGCCCGGCACGGTGGTCACGGTGTATGACGCGCTGGGCCGCGAAGTAACCTCGGCCCCGGCCGATGCCGCCGGCACGGCCGCGCTGGTGCTGCCTGCTGGCCTGCCAGCGGGCGTGTACGTGGTGCGCGCCGGCTCCCAGGCTCTGCGCCTCACGGTGGAGTAGGGCTTCCGCTTATCGAACGATGACGACAAAGGGCAGGCCAGTGGTCTGCCCTTTGTCGTGAATGGCCTGCCCTTTGTGGTTGGCCTCGACCCCGTTCTGGCGCGGCGCTGTCGTGGCGGGGCCAGGGCCAGGCGGGGCATGGCCTAGGTCTTCCACGCTCTGCTTAGGGCCAGGCAGAATGCGGCTACCCATAAGGAGAGCATGGTTAGTGCCAGCCGGGGCATGGCTACCCATAAGCAGGACGGACGTGACTAGGGCTAAGCGGAGCGCAGCTAGGGCTAGGCGGGACGTGATTAGGGCTAGACGGAGCGCGGCTGGGGCTAAGCAGAGCGTAGCTAGGGTCTGCCACGTCTGGCTTGGTACCACTCAGGACCGGCTTGCGGGAGGCCGTCGGGCGCGGGCCGTGGTGGCCGGGCGGACCGCGGCGGACCGGCCGGGCGCAGGCAATAAAAAAGAGTGGAGCGGGGTGAAAATCAGGTATTAATACGCTATTGCCGACGGGCCGGGGGCCAGTCCTTTGCAGGGCAATTGGCTCCCGATGACGGAGCCCGGCTGTGTTCCGCATCGTGCAATAACCGTCCCCCGCTGCTCAGTGGCAGTAGCGCGGCGGTCCGTCTGCTCCCCGCCACCCGCCACCCGCCGCACCACCCGCCGCCCTCGCTGGCCGGCCCCGGCCCCCACGCCGCCGCCCTCCCGCCTGGGGTGGCGGCGGCGTTGGCGCGTGGCCCCGGTGGCAAAACCACCTGTTCATGCGATGCTGCTGCGGGGGCCGGGTGCGTACTTTAGCGGCGTTATTACTTTTTAATGAATTTATTGGCCGTCGTTCCGGAAGGGGAGGGGGTTGTTGCCTTGCTCACCCCTTATCTCAACCAGATGACCCTCTTTACCTTGTTCTCCGGTCGCGCTATGCCCGCGGCTCATTGGCTCTGCCTGGCCCTGCTGGCCACGGGCCTGCTGGCGGCCCGCCCCGCGCAGGCGCAGCTGGCCGACCGGCAAACCTACGTGACCAACGGCCAGGTCAACGCCATCGTACGCGACGGGGCCACGGTGTACATCGGGGGCACCTTTACTTATGTGGGGCCGAACAACCCCTACGGCAGCGCCCTTAGTACCGCCACGGGCGCGCCCGCCCCGCGCTCGGCCGTGCCCAACGGCGCGGTGTGGGCCGCCGTGCCCGACGGGGCGGGGGGCTGGTACATCGGGGGCAACTTCACGCAGGTGGGCGGCGTGGCCCGCAACCATGTAGCCCAGCTCGACGCCAACGGGGCCGTCACGGCCTTCAACCCCAACGCCAGCGGCAACGTCCTGGCCCTGGCCGTGGATGGGGGCACGGTGTACGTCGGGGGCACCTTCACCAGCATTGGTGGCGCGACCCGCAACAACATCGCGGCGCTCAACGCGGCCGACGGGTTGGCCGTGGTGGGCTTCAACCCCAACGCCAGCGCCACCGTGCAGGCGCTGGCCGTGGCGGGGGGCGTGGTGTACGCCGGGGGCGGCTTCACCAGCATCGGCGGCGCGACCCGCAACTATATCGCGGCGCTCAACATAGCCGACGGGCTGGCCGTCACGGCCTTCAACCCCACCGCCAACAACAACGTCCTGGCGCTGGCCGTGGATGGGGGCACGGTATATGCCGGGGGGCAATTCACCAGCATCGGCGGGCAGGTGCGCAACCGCCTCGCCGCGCTCAACGCGGCCGATGGGCTGGCCGTGGCGGGCTTCGACCCCAACGCCAGCGCCACCGTGCAGGCACTGGCCGTGACAGGCACCACGCTCTACGCGGGGGGGCAGTTCGCCACCATCGGCGGCACGACCCGCAACAACATCGCGGCGCTCAACACGGCCGACGGGCTGGCCGTGGCGGGCTTCAACCCCAGCGCCAACAACAGTGTTCTGGCCCTGGTTGTAGATGGGAGCACGGTGTACGCCGGGGGGCAGTTCACCAGCATCGGCGGGCAGGTACGCAACCGCCTCGCGGCGCTCAACGCGGCCGATGGGCTGGCCGTGGCCGCCTTCAACCCCAACGCCACCGGCACCGTCTATTCCCTGGCCGTGGCGGGGGGCGCGGTGTACGCCGGGGGCACCTTCACCAGTATCGGCGGACAGGCGCGCAACAACATCGCGGCGCTCAACGCGGCCGACGGAGTGGCCGTGGCGGGCTTCAACCCCACCGCCAATAACGCCGTCTTGGCGCTGGCCGTGGATGGGGGCACGGTGTATGTCGGGGGGCAATTCACCAGCATCGGCGGGCAGCCTCGCAACCGCCTCGCGGCGCTCAATGCGGCCGACGGGCTGGCCGTGGCGGGCTTCAACCCCAACGCCACCAACGCCGTCTTGGCGCTGGTCGTGGCGGGGGGCGTGGTGTACACCGGGGGCGCCTTCACCAGCATCGGCGGCGCGACCCGTAACTATATCGCGGCGCTCAACGCGGCCGACGGACTGGCCGTGGCGGGCTTCAACCCCAATGCCAACAGCCACGTCTATTCCCTGGTCGTGGATGGGGGCACGGTGTACGCCGGGGGCCTGTTCACCAGCATCGGCGGGCAGGCGCGCAACTCTATCGCGGCGCTCAACGTGGCCGACGGGCTGGCCGTGGCGGGCTTCAACCCCACCCCCAACAGCAACGTGCAGGTGCTGGCCATGGCGGGGGGCGTGGTGTACGCCGGGGGCACCTTCACCAGCATCGGCGGGCAGGCGCGCAACTATATCGCGGCCATTAACGCGGCCGACGGGCTGGCCGTGGCGGGCTTCGACCCCAACGCCAGCAGCGCCGTCTTGGCGCTGGTCGTGGATGGGGGCGTGGTGTACGCCGGGGGCAACTTCACCACCATCGGCGGGCAGGCGCGCAACCGCCTCGCGGCGCTCAACGCGGCCGATGGGCTGGCCGTGGCGGGCTTCAACCCCAGCGCCAACGCCACCGTGCAGGCGCTGGCCCTGGCCGGCACCACGCTCTACGCCGGGGGGCAGTTCGCCACCATCAACGGGCAGCCGCGCCCGAGCCTGGTGGCGCTGAACGCCGTGACCGGGGTGCCGCTGCCGGTGGTGCTGCGCGCCTTCACGGCCACCCTTGCCGGGGTGGGGGCCGTGCGCCTGGCCTGGGCCACGGCCAGCGAGCAGCGCAGCGCCGCCTTCGAGGTGGAGCGCAGCGCCGATGGCGTGACGTTTGCCCGCATTGGCATGGTGGCCGCCACCGGCAGCAGCAGTGCCCCGCGCAGCTACGCGTGGCTGGATGCGCAGCTGCCCGCCCATGCCTCCACCCTTTACTACCGCCTCAAGCTGGTGGATACGGACGGCACGTTCGCCTACTCGCCCGTACGCACGCTGGGCCTGACCGGTGCGGGCACGGGCCTGGCCGTCTACCCCAACCCGGCTCGTGGCGGCGCGGCCACGCTCACGGGCGCGCTGCCCGGTGCGGCGGTCACGGTGCTGGACGCGCTGGGACGCCCGATGCTTACCGCCACGGCCGATGCCAGCGGCAAGGTCGCCCTGGCCCTGCCGGCCGGCCGGCCCCTCGGCGTGTACGTGGTGCGCGCCGGAGCCAAGGCCCTGCGCCTGACGGTGGAGTAGAACCTTCCCCCACCACATGGTCCTGACAATGGGCAGGCCAATGGCCTGCCCTTTGTCAGGAATAGCCTTCACGCTCCGACAGACATCGTTCACGGTGCGGCTAGCCCTAGCCACGTAATCATGGCCATCATCAACTCAGCCGCGCTGCTTCTGGGGCTTGGGCGCTTCGGGCTGCTGCTGTAGCAGCTCCAGCAGCCGGGCAGGGGTGAGGCCGGTGAAGTCGTTGATGACGGCGAGCGGGGCCTGAAAGTCCTGCGCCTGGAGGGTGGTGGCCACGGCCACGCAGCGCATGCCGGCCCGGTAGGCGGCCTGCTCGCCCAGCAGGGCATCTTCGAACACGATGCAGTCCTCGGGCTTCACGCCCAGCTTGGCGGCGGTGGCGGTGTAGGTGTCGGGGTGGGGCTTGCCCTTGGGCACGTCGTCTTTGCCCACGATGACGTCGAAGTAGCGGCGCAGGTCGAGGTGGTCGAGGATGTAGCTGAGGGTGGGGCCGCCCGAGCCGGTGCCCAGGCCGATTTTGAAGCCCTGGGCCCGGGCGGCTTGCAGGAAGGGGATGAGGCCGGGCAGGGCGCGGCGCTTGCTCCAGTACAGGGTGCGGTAGAGGAACTCGCGCTGCTCGGCGTAGCCTTCCAGCTCCTTCTTGGGAATGCGGTGGCGGAAGACGCTTTGGATGATTTCGCCGGCGGGCATGCCGTTGAGGCGCTTGAGGAGCTTCGTGGCGTTGGTCTTCAGGCCGAGGTCGCGGAAGAGGAGCTGGAAGGCACGGGCCTGGGTGGGGGTGTTATCGACGAGGACGCCGTCCATGTCGAAGATGAGGGCTGGTTTCATAATCCAGCGTACGCATGGCGGGCGGGGTGCGGCGGTATCTTTGCCGGGCTTTCGCTCAATTGCCATTTCATGAAGACTCTCCTTGCCTTAGCCTTCCTGGCCCTGCCCACGCTGGCGGCCCCTTCCGCCGAGCCCGTGCCGCGCCCCAAGCTGGTGGTGGGCATCGTGGTGGACCAGATGCGCTACGACTACATCTACCGCTACTGGAGCAAGTACCCGGCGGGCGGCTTCCGGCGCTTGCTGGGCGAAGGCTTCAGCTACGAAAGCTGCCACTACAACTACGTGCCCACCTACACCGGCCCCGGCCACGCCAGCGTGTACACCGGCACCACGCCGGCCGTGCACGGCATCATCGGCAACAACTGGTGGGTGCGCGAGGAAGGCCGCGAAACCTACGTGACCGAGGACAAAACCGTGAAAGCCGTGGGCGGCACCGAGGCCGCCGGCCAGATGTCGCCGCGCCATATGCTCAGCACCACCATCACCGACGAGCTGCGCCTGGCCACCAACTTCCAGGCCAAAACCATTGGCGTGAGCATGAAGGACCGGGGCAGCATCCTGCCCGCCGGCCACTCGGCCACCGCCGCCTACTGGTACGACGGCACCAACGGGGCCTTCATCAGCAGCACCTTCTACCAGCCCGCCCTGCCCGAGTGGGTAGCGAAGTTCAACGCCGCCGGCCACGCCGCCCAGTACCTGTCCAAGCCCTGGAACACCCTGCTGCCCATTGCCGACTACACCGAAAGCTCGGCCGATGACGTGCCCTGGGAAGGAGCCTTCAAGGGCGAAGCCCGGCCCGTGTTCCCGCACGACCTGCCAGTGCTCTCGGCCGGCGCGCCCGCCTCGGTGCAGCCCGCCCTCAAGAACTCGGGCGAAACCCGCAACCCGCAGGCCCCCACCCAGAACCTCGACCTCATCCGCAGCACGCCCTTCGGCAACAGCCTGACCACCGACTTTGCCCTCGAAACCCTGCGCCAGGAGCAGATGGGCCAGCGCAGCATCACCGATTTCCTGGCCGTGAGCTACAGCTGCACCGATTACGTGGGCCACCAGTTCGGCCCCAACTCCATCGAAGCCGAAGACACCTACCTGCGCCTCGACCGCGAGCTGGCCCGCCTCTTCGAAGCCCTCGACAAGCAGGTGGGCAAGGGCCAGGCCCTCGTCTTCCTCACCGCCGACCACGCCGCCGCGCACGCCGTGGGCTTCTCGCAGGCCCACCGCCTGCCCGGCGGCGGCGTCGGCCCGTCGGTGATGCGCGACTCGGTGCAGCGCGCCCTCACCCGCCAGTACGGCCCCGGCCAGTGGGTGCTCAGCTACGAAAACCAGCAGGTCTACCTCAACCGCCCCCTGCTTCAGAAGAAGAGCATTGACCTGGCCAAGGCGCAGCAGGCCGTGGCCACGGCCCTGCTCACCCTGCCCGGCGTCACCCAGGCCCTCACCGCCCTCGACCTCCAGCGCGCCCACTGGAGCGAGGGCCTGGGCATGTACCAGGAAAACGGCTTCTACGCCCCGCGCTCCGGCGACGTGCTCACCGTGCTGGCCCCCGGCTGGCTCGAAGCCTACGCCTTTCCCGTGGTGAAGGGCACCACCCACGGCTCGGCCGGCGCGTACGATACGCACGTGCCGCTGCTGTTCTGGGGCTGGGGCGTGAAGCACGGCGAGTCATCGGCCGCCGTGCGCATCGTGGACATTGCGCCCACCATCGCGCAGTTTCTGCACATCCAGGAGCCCAGCGGCTGCTCGGGGGTGCCGCTGCGCGAGGTGCTGGGGAGGTAGCACGAGACTTTTGCCGAACATCGAAAACCCTGTCATCCTGAGCGCAGCGAAGGACCTTATCACCGCTGAACTGGACATTGTTCGGGCGTGATAAGGTCCTTCGCTGCGCTCAGGATGACAGAAGCTCCGGAAAACGACTTTCTAAGCTGCTTCATTAACAAACTCCCGCTTCCGCTTGTAATTTTGTCCCTGGCCGTCAAGATAGGCGGCTGCTTTCCCTGAATATGACCCACTTCAACCCCTGGCACGACGTGTCGCGCGGCGACGAAACCCCTACCGTCGTCCAGTCCATCATTGAAATCCCCAAAGGCAGCAAGGCCAAGTACGAGCTCGACAAAGAGAGCGGCCTGCTGAAGCTGGACCGCGTGCTGTTCTCGGCCGTGCATTACCCCGCCGCCTACGGCTTCATCCCCCAAACCTACTGCGACGACAAGGACCCGCTGGATATTCTGGTGCTCTCGTCGGTCGACATCGTGCCCATGTGCCTCGTGGAGGCCAAGGTCATTGGCGTGATGCAGATGGTGGACCAGGACGAGGAAGACGATAAAATCATCGCCGTGGCCGCCAACGATATTTCGGTGAACCACTACAACGACATCTCCGACCTGCCCCCGCACACGCTGCTCGAAATGCAGCGCTTCTTCGAGGACTACAAGGCCCTGGAGCACAACAAGCACGTAGTAGTGGAGCGCTTCATGGGCAAGGAAGATGCCTACCGCATCATCAACGACAGCATCGAACTGTACAAGACCACCTTCGGCGACCGCAAGGCCGAATAGCTACGGTCGAGCTACCTTTTTCTGGAATGCCCGTAAAGGCGAAGCATGGCAATACAGCGCCCCGCTTCGCCTTTTTGGCGTTTTCTCTACGAGAACAGTCTCATCATCGTCATTCTGCTGCTCACGCTGGGCACCCTGGCCGGGCAGTTCGTCACGGGCTGGCACGACAACAACGACGAGCTCAAGGACATGGGCCTGGCCCAGCTCTCGGCCGGGCAGTACTTCCACTCCGGCCACTTCCTCGAAGCCACGTTTGAGAACTGGGAAAGCGAGTTCCTGCAAATGGCCCTCTACGTGCTGCTCACCGTCTGGCTGCGCCAGCGCGGCTCCTCCGAGTCGAAAAAGCTGTATGAGGAAGAGGAAGTAGACGCCGAGCCCGACCCGTCCAAAAAGGACGCGCCCTGGCCGGTGCGGCAGGGCGGCATAGTGCTCAAACTCTATAAAAGCTCCCTGAGCATCGCCTTTTTCGGGCTGTTTCTGGGGGCGTTTTTCCTGCACGCCCGGGGTGGGGCCGAAGTCTACAGCATCGAGCAGGTGCACGACGGCAAGCCGGCCGTGGATATTTGGGGGTACATGGCTACCTCGCGGTTCTGGTTCGAGTCGCTGCAGAACTGGCAGAGCGAGTTTCTCAGCATCCTGAGCATCGTGGGCCTCAGTATCTTCCTGCGCCAGCACGGCTCGCCCGAGAGCAAGCCCGTGGATGCGGCCCACAGCGAAACCGGCAAATAAGCGGGCGACAACGCGCGGGCGCGGCTTTACCTTCGCTTCGTGGATTCTTCCCCTTCCTTCGCCGCGCCCGGTGCCGCCCGCCCCTTCCTGCGGCGGGCCTTCGATGCGCTGCTGTTCAGCAGCGGGTGGCTGGCCGGTGCGGCGGCGGCCCAAACGGCCGCCAGCTTCCGCCGCTGGCCCGCTGCCAGCGTGAGCTACCGGGTGGTGGCCTTGGTATTTGCTGCCACGCTGCTGGTCTATAATCTCGATGCTGTGCTGCCCTTCAAGCACCGCCAGCCGGCCGGCACCTCCGGGCGCAAGGCCTGGCAGCAGCGGCATCGGCGCGGGCTGGCGGCGCTGGCGGGCATAGCGGCGCTGGTGGCCGGCTACCTGTTTCTGGCCGATGGCTGGTGGCGGTACCTGCCGGCCCTGCTGCCCCTCACGGTGCTGGCGCTGGTGTATTCGTGGCCGCTGGTGCGCTGGCAGGGCCAGCGCCGCGCCCTCCGCGAAGTGCCCCTGCTGAAGGGGTTTCTGATTGCGGGCGTGTGGTCGGCCATCACCGTGGGGCTGCCCGCGCTGGCCCTGCACTGCCCGCTGGCCGAGGCCCTGGGCCTGCTGGCGCAGCGTTTCTGTCTGGTGCTGGCCCTCACCATTGTGTTCGACATCCGCGACCTGAGCCGCGACCGGGCGGCCGGCACCCGCACCTTTCCGGTGGTGCTGGGCCTGGCCGTGGCCAAAGCCGTGGCCCTGGCCTTCCTGGCCGCCGCCATGCTGCTGGGCTTCGAGCGCGGCGTGGCCCCGCTGGGGCTGCTGCTCACGGGCCTCTCCGCCGCCACGGTCATCGTGCTGGCCGACGAGCGCCGGAACGACTATTTCTTCGCCTTCCTGGCCGATGGCGTGCTGCTGGTGCCGGCCGTGCTGTATTTCGTGGTGTAGCCCCCGGCCGTATTTTGCGTGCCTTCACCCCACCAAACAACCTTTATGGCCGTTGTTAAGCCTTCTACCGTATTCCCACTGGCCGGCTACGAGCGGCTGTGCTTCCTGAAAAACGTAGTCGACCACCCGCAGATTACCGTGGGAGACTACACGTACTATGACGACTTCGAGGACGTGGCCAATTTCCAGCGTCGGGTGCGCTACCTGTTCGATTTCACCGGCGACCACCTGCACATCGGCAAGTTCTGCATGCTGGCGTCGGGCGTCGAGTTTATCATGAATGGGGCCAACCACCTGGCGCAAGCCGTGAGCGCCTACCCGTTTGCCGTGTTCGGCGGCGACTGGGCCGGGGCCATGGCCGGCAAAACCTACCCGAACAAGGGCGACACCACGGTGGGCAATGATGTATGGATTGGCTACCGGGCCACCATCATGCCGGGCGTGAGCATTGGGCACGGCGCCATTGTCGGAGCCTGCGCCGTGGTCACGCGCGACGTGCCGCCCTACGCCATCGTGGGCGGCAACCCGGCCCGCGTTATCCGCTCGCGCTTTGATACCGATACCGTAGCCCGCCTGCTGGCCTTGGCGTGGTGGGACTGGCCCATCGAAAAAGTCACCCGGTTCGCTCCACTGTTGACGGGCGATGTAACGGCCTTTCTGGCAGCGGCCGAGGAGTAGCAATTGCTACACCTCCGCCAGCGCCGGCCCGATGTGGCGCACAATATCACCCGCCACCAGTCCGGCCTCGCCGGTGTGCGCGGCGGCCAAATCGCCGGCCCGGCCGTGAGCGTAAACGCCCAGCCGCACCGCCGCGAAGGCCGGGAGCTGGGCGTGGGCGCGCAGGGCCAGCAGCACGCCCGTGAGCACGTCGCCGCTGCCGCCGGTGGCCATGCCGGCGTTGCCGGTGCTGTTGAAGTGCAGCTCACCGGTGGGCGTGGCCAGGCAGGTGTAGGCCCCTTTTAGCACCACCAGGCAGCGGTGTTGGGTGGCGAAGTCGCGCAGCAGCTCCAGGCGGTGGTAGTCGTCGCGGGCCGGCTCGGTGAGGCGCTCGAACTCCTTGGGGTGGGGGGTGAGCACGGTGTTTTCGGGCAGGAGCTTCAGCAATTCGCGGTGGCTGCCCAGCAGGTTCAGCGCGTCGGCGTCGATGACGAGGGGCAGGGGCTGGCCGGTTTTTTCAACCGGCTTGGCTGCCGCTTTCAGCAGCTTGCGCAGTACGGCCAGGGTGGCATCCTCCTGCCCCAGGCCGGGGCCAATGCCGACGGCCTGGTAAGGCAGCAGCTTGGGCAGCTTGCCAATGAAATTGACCTGCTTATCGGTCAGACACATGGCCTCGGGCTGGCTGATTTGGAAGATGTCGTAGCCGCAGCCGGGGATGTGGGCCGTGAGCAGGCCCACGCCGCCGCGCAAACACGCCCCCGCCGCGAGCACGGCCGCGCCCATCTTGCCACGGCTGCCGGCCAGCAGCAGCGCGTGCCCGAAAGTGCCCTTGTGGCTGAATTTGGGGCGTGGCGGCAGCTGGCCGGCCACGGCGGCCGCATCGGTGTAGTGCCAGGGCGTGGCGGCTTCGGCAATGAAACCGGCGCTCAGACCAATATTCTCCACCTGCCATTCGCCCACAAAATCAGCATTCTGCGGCAGCAGGAAAGCCAGCTTGGGCAGGCCGAAGCTGACGGTGTGCTGTGCCCGCACTACGGGGCTATCGGCCGGCTGGGGCGCATCGGCGAAGAGGCCGCTGGGCAGGTCGATGGCGATAACACGCGCTTGAGCGTTGTTTAAGTGCTGCACGACGGCCGCCGCCACGCCCTCCAAAGGGCGCGAAAGCCCCGTGCCAAACAGGGCATCGATAACCAGGGCATTCCGGGCAATGGTGGGCAGGTGCGGCAGCGATAAGTCGGCCACGGGCACGGCGGCGGGCAGGTGCTTGCGGTTGTGCTGCCAGTCGGGCGAGTGGTTTTCGGCGGGCAGCAGGGCCACGCGCACGGCGTAGCCCTGCTGGAGCAGCAGCCGGGCGATGGCCAGACCGTCGCCGCCGTTGTTGCCGGGGCCACAGATAATCAGGATTTCACCCGCTTCGGCCGCCGTAAAGCGGCTGCTGAACCACTGGAGGAAAGCGGTGGCGGCGCGCTCCATCAGCTCCATCGAGAGCAGGTGCTGCTCCTGGATGGTGGCCTGGTCAAGGTCGCGGGTTTGGGCGGCGGTCAGGATTTTCATAGCGGTTGGGAAAGGAATGGAGCGGCTACTTTTGAGTATGCAAGAAACCACCCGCGTCTTCATCGTGCCCGGCCTCGGCAGCTCGGGCCCCGACCATTGGCAAACGTATTTTGAGCGCACGCAGCCGGATTTCACCCGCATCGAGCAGCGCGAGTGGGACGTGCCCGACCGCGCCGAGTGGGTCGCCCGCCTCGAATATGCCCTCGACGGCGAAGACCTGAGCCAGGTGGTGCTGGTGGCCCACAGCCTGGGCTGCGCCACCATTGCCCACTGGGCCGGGCAGTACGGCCACCGCATCAAGGGCGCATTGCTGGTAGCACCCAGCGACGTGGAGACGGCGCACTACGCCGCCTTCCCCACCACCGGCTTCGCCCCGATGCCGCTGGCCCGGCTGCCCTTCCCGAGCAAGGTCGTGTTCAGTCAGAACGATGAGTGGGTGACGCCCGCCCGCGCCCGGCAGTTTGCCGAGGCCTGGGGCAGCGAGCTGGTCGACATCGGCACGGCCGGCCACATCAACACGGCCAGCGGCTACGGCGTGTGGCCGGCGGGCCTGGCGTTGCTGGAGTCGTTACTGTAGCGGCCCTGCCGCTCCGGGAGCAGGCACGAAAAAGGGGGTTGGCCACGGCCGCGCGGCCAACCCCCTTTTTTTCGGGCGCACAACGGCGCTTACTCCACCATCAGGCGCGTGGTGCGGCTACCGCTGCGCACCACGTCCACGCCGGGGGCCAGGCCGGCCGGCAAAGGCAATGGCCCTGGTCCCCGGCCGGGTGGTGCCCGTGAGGCCCAGCACCGTGCCCGGCCGGCCAATGGCCGGAGCTACCGTTGTGAAGGCGAGGCGGTTTGGGCGCAGGCCAGCAGCGCCAGCGCCAGCAGTAGCGGCCGGCACAGCAGGAGGGGGCAGGGCCCTGCCCGGCGGGTGGGCTACATTCGATTTTGTTTTAAAACGAATGTAGCCATTGCCGAAGGGACGGGCCAGCTACATTCGTTTTAATTTTTATTTGATTGTAGTCATCCGGTTCCCCCTTCCGCTCAATGCCGCGTCGCGCCTATCCGTCCAGCAGCCTGGCCGGGCCGGCCGGGCAGCGGCCGGGCCGGGTGCCGTAAGGAGCGGGCGGTAGCAGCGTCTGCCCCCGCGCGGCCGAAAACCTCCCGGCCCCGGCCGCGTTTACCTTATTCCTGCCGCTTTCCTCCAAATAACTCCCCCGATATGCAAACCTGGAACGACGTTATCCGCCTCGCCAACCATCCCATTCCTTCGCCCCGCCGCGTGGAGAAAACGCCCGCCGAGTGGCGCGCCCTGCTCACCCCCGAGCAGTTCCACGTCACCCGCGAGCACGGCACCGAGCGCGCATTCACCGGCGAGTACTGCGAGGCCCACGAAGCCGGCCTCTACGCCTGCGTATGCTGCGGCACCCCGCTCTACGACTCACGCACGAAGTTCGAATCTGGCACCGGCTGGCCCTCATTCACCCAGCCCGTGGACGAAAGCGCCATTCGCTACAAGAAGGACACCAGCTACGGCATGACCCGCATCGAAGTGCTCTGCAACGTGTGCGATGCCCACCAGGGCCACGCCTTCCCCGACGGCCCGGCCCCGACGGGCCTACGCCTGTGCATCAACTCGGCCAGCGTGAAGCTGGTGACGGAGGGCCAGCCGGCCTAATTTGCTAGGGCAATTGCTTCGCCCGCCGTAGCTTGGGGCCGGATTGGTATGTCGCCAGTCCGGCCCTTTTCGTTGCTACCCCAATGACCCGCGAAGCCTTCGTTGCCCGCCTCGAACACCTCCACCCCCTGGCCCAGGCCAACCCGCGCGCCTACCGCTGGTGGGTGCGGATGTGGGCGCTGCTCGGCTACGGCTTTATTCTGCTGCTGCTGCTGGGCACCGTGGGCACCATGCTGGGCGTGCTGGCGCTGCTGGCCCTGGGCACGGCCGTGGCGCTGCTCCTGAAAGTGGGCTTGCTGCTGGGCTTTTTCGCCTGGAAAATTATTCGCTCCCTGTGGGTGAAGTTTGACCCGCCGCAGGGCCGCGCCCTTACTCCCGCCGAGGCCGCGCCGCTATTTGACGAGCTGCGGCAGCAGGCCCGGGCCATGGCCGCGCCGCCGGTGCACCGCGTGCTGCTCACTACTGATTTCAACGCCGCCATTGTGCAGCTGCCGCGCCTGGGCGTGCTGGGCTGGCCCCGCAACTACCTCATGGTGGGCCTGCCGCTGCTGCAGGCCCTGAGCCCCGAGCAAGCCGCCGCCGTGGTGGCGCACGAGCTGGGCCACCTGCGCGGCGGCCACGGCAAGTTCAGCGCCTGGGTGTACCGCGTGAGCCAGTCGTGGGGCCAGTTGCTGGGCCAGCTCGAAAGCCACGGGGCCGGCACCTGGCTCAGCAAATTTGCCAACTGGTACGTGCCGCGCTTCAATGCGTGGTCGCACCCGCTGCGGCGGGCCGATGAGTTTGAGGCCGACGCGGCGGCCGGGCGCGTGACCAGCCCGCAGGCCCTGGCGCAGGCCCTGTGCGCGCTGGTGGTGCGCGACTCGGCCCTCGACAAGCTGCACTGGGACGTGCTCACGGCCAGCATCGCCGCGCAGCCGCACCCGCCCACCAACGCCATCAGCCGCCTGCTGCCGCTGGCCAAAAGCGCCCGCCTCGATGACGCTACCGAGGACGAACTGCTGAAAACCGCCCTGGCCGCCGACCCCGACGTGTTCGATACCCACCCCGTGCTGCCGGAGCGGCTCGCGGCCCTGGGCCAGGCCGCCGCCGTGCCCACCCCGCCCACCACCACGGCCGCCGAGGCGTGGTTTGGCCCCAGCCTGCCCGCCCTGGCGGCCGAGCTTGATACGGTTTGGGCTTTCGAGCGGCAGGAGTTCTGGAAGGAGCGGCACCAATTCCTGAGCACCCAGCAGGCGCGCCTGCGCGAGCTGACCGCCCGCCGCGAAGCCAACGAAACCCTGACTCCCGCCGAAGCCTGGGAACATGCCGACCTCACCGAAGACCACGCCAGCCCCGCCGAAGCCCTGCCGCTGTTCCGCAAGCTGTTCGACGATGCGGAACACGGGCTGGGGGCCAAATTCGCCGTCGGCCGCATCCTCACCGCGCAGGATGACCCCGCCGGCCTGGTCCTGCTGGAGGAGGTGATGGCCCGCATGCCCGCCGCCCGCGCCACGGGGCTGGTGCTACAGCAGGCTTACCACCAGCGGCGCGGCGACAAGGAAGCCGCCCGCCGCCTGCAGGCCGAAACCTTGCGCCACGCCGACCGCACCGACGTGGCCGAAGCCGAGCGCACCACCATCAGCCGCACCGATAACTTCCTACCCCACGGCCTGAGCGAGGAGGAACTGGCCGGCCTGCGCACGAGCCTGGCGGGTATCGGCAGCCAAATCAAGCGCGCCTGGCTGCTGCGCAAAGAGCTCACGCAGTTCATCGAGCACCCGCTCTACGTGCTGGTGGTGGAGCACAAGTCGGGCCGCAGCGTGGCCGAAAACACCAGCAAGCTCCTGGTAAACCGGGTAGTGGAAGAGGTGACGCTGCCCGGTCAGGGCTTCATCGTGCCCCTCACGAAAGCCAACGACTGGCTCGACGCCCCCGTGCGCCGCCACCCCGAAACGCTGGTGTACGCCGCGCAGCCCGGCTAAGGCCCCCGCAAGCTGCTGCGCGTAGCTTTGCGCCCCGGCCGAGGACACCTTCGGCCGGGGCTTTGCGTTTACTGCTAATTCGCCCCCTAACTCCCACCCGCCATGTCTTTGCTATTTAATGATTTCGCCTCTTGGGGCGCGCACTGCGCCGAAACCGGCGAGCCCCTCTACCAGCCCGTCCTCGCCTACGAAATCGAGCAGAAGGGCCGCACCGAAGACGAAATCTGGGCCGGCCTGCAGCGCGCCTACGACGTGATGCGCGACGCCGTGAAGGAGGGCCTGACCGGCGACATGACCTCCCGCTCGGGCATGATAAACAACGGGGCCAAGAAAATTGCCGCCTCGCCCGTCACGGTCCTGTCGCCCGAGTTCAAGCAGCTCATCACCCGCGCCCTGGGGGCCAAGGAGGTGAACTCCTGCATGGGCCGCGTGGTGGCCGCGCCCACCGCCGGGGCCTCGGGCATCCTGCCCGGCGTGCTGGTCACCATCCAGGACCTGCACAAGCTGAGCGACCGTCAGATTCTGGAAGGCTTGCTCGTGGCGGCTGGCATTGCCCTCATCATCGAGCAGAATGCATCGCTGGCCGGAGCCGTGGGCGGCTGCCAGGCCGAAACCGGCTCGGCCGCCGCCATGGGCAGCGGGGCCATCGTATACTGCCTGGGCGGGCCCGTGGAGCAGGTGTTTGCCGCCGTGGCCGTCACCATCCAGTGCATGCTCGGGCTGGTGTGCGACCCCGTGGCCGGCCTCGTGGAAGTGCCCTGCGTGGTGCGCAACGCCTCGGCGGCGGCCATTGCCTTCAGCTCGGCCCAGATTGCCATCGCCGGCATCGACCCGGTTATTCCCGTCGACCAATGCGTGGCGGCCCTCGGCGAGGTGGGACAGGCCATGGAAACCCGCTACAAGGAAACCGCCCTCGGCGGCCTGGCTGCCACCAAGCGCGGCAAGGAAATCGAGAAGATGGTGCTAGTGCAGGACGTGAACATCTTGCCCGACGAAGCCCACGACTAACAAAAACGGTTATTCCTGGGCTGGAATCGCCACTCCCAATAGCCACAAAAGAAGCGTGCCTTCCCAACCGGAAAGGCACGCTTCTTTTTATGGACAACAAAGGCCGATTAGTCCTTCAGCAGGCGCTGCGAAACCGGGCCGCTGGGGCTCTGCACCGTGAGCAGGTAAGCACCTTTGGGCAGCTGGCGCACGGCCAGCAGCTGCGCCGCGCCGCCGGGCAGCGTGCCCGTGAGCAGCACCCGGCCGGCCATGTCCGTCACCGTGAACGGATAGGCCCCGGCGGGCCAGACCGTCAGGTCGAGGGTGGCCTGGTCGGGGGTGGGGTTGGGGTAGAGCGTGGGCCGGCCGGCCAAGGCCGCGCCAAACGTGAGGGCCCGCACCGGGCTTAGGCTGGCCGTGCCGTCGAGGTCCATCTGCCGCAGGCGGTAGTACACCGCGCCGGTGGCTTTGGCCCCAATGCCCGCATCCGTAAAGGTGTAATCGTGGGGCTGGGTGCTGCTGCTCTGGCCGCGCACTTGGCCAATGGCCGCGAATTCGGAGCCGTTCAGCGAGCGTTCCACGGCGAAGAAGTCGTTGTTTTTCTCGGAAGCCGTGGTCCAGCTTAGCAGGGCATTCGCGCCGCTGGCTTTGGCTTCAAATACGGCCAACTCCACGGGCAGGGCCGTAACGGTGTTGGTGCGGCGGAAATCGGCCTCGCCCGCCGTGCGGTTGGGCATGAGGCAGGGCGCGCCGAACGTGCTCGGGTCGAAAAGGTCAATCAGGCCGTCGCCGTCGGTGTCGTGGAAGTAGGTGCTGCCGAATTCGAGCAGGTCAGCAATGCCGTTGGCGTTGGCATCGTCCAAGTAGTTGGGCAGCTTGTCGTTATCGGTGTCCAGGGCGTTGACGTAGAACGACGCGTTGCCGCCGGCCAGCGCAAAGGCCGTGGCGCGGGCCCGGATGTCGTTGTCCGAGTAGCCGCTGTGGTCGTCGTCGAAGCCCTCGGCGAAGTCGTTGTATTTATCGTTGTCCGAGTTCTGGTCGAGGTAATCAGGGGTGTCGGTGCCGTCGAAGTTCAGGGGCGTCGTCACGGCGTAGGCGGCGTTGAAGTCCTTGTCGAAGTTGTTGTCGATGCCGTCGCCGTCGACATCGGTGCCGGCCAGGGCGCGGCGGCCGGCCGTGGTCTGGGCTTCCAGCAGGTCCCAGATGCCATCGTTGTCCGAGTCGCGGTCGCTGTAATTGGCCACGCCGTCGCCGTCGGTATCGGCCGGGTTCAGGGGTGTGTCGGCCAGGCCGTCGGCGTTGGCATCCACGATGCCGTCCAGCACGCCGTCGCCGTTGGCATCCACACCGCCGCCCTCAATGGCATCCACAATGCCGTCGTCGTCGGCATCGCGGTCTAGGTAGTTGGCCAGGCCCGTGCCGTCCGAGTTGAGCAGGGTGGGCGCGGTGCCGGCCGTGCCGCCCGCCACGGTGGGGTCCACCGAGTCGTATAGGCCGTCGCCGTCGGCGTCGGTGGTTGCGCCGTCCAGGATGCCATTGTTGGTGGCATCGGCCAGACCGGCCTCGCGGGCATCGGTGATGCCGTCGTTGTCCGAGTCGCGGTCTACGTAGTTGGCTTTGCCATCGCCGTCGAAGTCGGCGGGCAGGGAGGCCGTTACCGCCGCATCGGCAATACCGTCAAAATTGATATCAGGCGTCGTGGCCGTGTAGGCATCGGCCACGCCGTCGCCATTAACGTCGGCAATGCCGGTTTCGCGGGCATCGGTGATGCCGTCGTTGTCCGAATCGCGGTCGAGATAGTTGGCCTTGCCGTCGCCGTCAAAGTCGGCCACCGCCAGCGGGGTGGTGGCGGTGGCATCGTTCAGGCCGTCGCTGTTGGCATCGGCAAAGCTGTCGATGATGCCGTCGCCGTTGGCGTCGGTGCCGCCGGCCTCGCGGGTGTCGGTGATGCCGTCGTTGTCCGAATCGCGGTCCAGCGGGTTCACCTGGCCGTCGAGGTCGGCGTCGTACAAGTCGTTGATGCCGTCACCATTCACATCGGTAAACGTGACGCCAGCACCCGGACTGTTCGAGTCCATGTAGTTCGGCAGGCCGTCACCGTCGGCATCGGCGAAGATGTTCACGTTGCCGGTTTCCTTCAGGTCCGGGATGCCGTCGTTATCGGAATCGAGGTCGTCGGCCAGGGTGCTCTGGGTGCCGTCGGCGATGTTGTCGCCGTCGAAATCGGTGTTGCACCAGGTGAAGTTGGTGATGCCCACCCGCTGCACACCGGCCCCGCCGTCGGCGTTGCGATACACAATGGTCACTTCATCCACCGGCGCGGTGAAGGACACCGTTACGTTCGACGCCGCAATGGCCAGTTTGGTGGCCGCGTCGCTCAGCCCCACCACGCGCTGGCCGCCCGTGGTGGCGGCCGCCACCAGCTGGTGGCGCACCGGCGAGTTGATAACCAGGTCCGAAGCGGCCAGGGGAACCACAACGCCCCCGCGCCGGCCCACAATTTCGATGTCGTCCTTGAACTGTCCGTTGTTAAAGTCAATGTCAATAAAGCCAAACGCGAGGTGGCGCAGCGGCTGCGAAAAGGCAAACTTGGCCGTCGTGAGCTGGCTAGTGGTGTTGGCACCCGTCTGGAAAAAGCCCACGCCAATCTCGCTGACCAGCAGGAAGTCGTCCGTGGCCAGAACGGGATTGGTGTTGTAGGCAAAGCCGCCCGAGCTCGGGTTGCCGGTGGGCAGCGTCTCGACAAAAGTCACCGTCGTTTTAACGCCGGCGCGGGTGATGTTCTTGCCCACCAGGTATTTGGCCGCGTTGTTATTATACGTGCCGTTATAAAACGTGCCGTCGTTCCAGTCCAGCTCCGCGCCTCGTTTGCAGTCGATTTCCGCAGCTTTGAGGTGCAGGTAGTCGGGCACCGTAACGCCGCCCTGGCTGTACACTAGGTAGTTGCCGGCAGCGTCTTCGGCCGCTGTCAGGATGCCGTCGTTGTCGTCGTCGGTATCGCGCCAGTCAAACAGGTAGTCGTTGTCGGCATTGGGGCGGTGCGACAGCATGCCGGAGTCAACGGCACTGCCCGTCGGGTTGCCGCCGTTAACGTTGCCGGTCAGGTTGTTGAAGCCGCTGTCCGTGCCGGTGCCCGCGAAACTATCGAAGGCATCCACCAGCCCGTCCGCGTCCGTATCGGTGGCGGCATAAGTGAAATCTGCCACGCCGTTGTGGTCCGCATCCAGAAACTCAATTCGGTCCGCCACGCCATCATTATCGGTATCCGTATCAACGTAGTCGGCCACATCGGCCCCGTCCGTATTCACGGGCACCAGGGCCGTGCCACTGTCAGTATCATTCTCGTTTTTGATGCCGTCGTTGTCCGAGTCGGTGTTGGACAGCGTCCGCACCGACGGCACCGAGATGGCCAGGTCCTGGGCTTCGTACCAGTCGGTGGCCCCGTCGTCGTCGCTGTCGAGGTCGAGGAAATCGGGCCGGCCCGTGGCGTCGGTGTTGGTGAGCGGCAGGGCGGTACCGCCGCTGTTGGGGTCCACGTTGTTGTGAATGCCGTCGGCATCCCCGTCGGTGAAGGTGGTGTAAAAACCGTTGTCATTCACCCCCGCGCGAAGCGTGTTGCCGCTGGCCTCGCGGGCATCGGTCAGGCCGTCGCCGTCGGCGTCGCGGTCAACCCGGTTTTTCTTGCCGTCCCCATCCTGGTCGAGGTCGGGCAGCGGGGTGCCGCCGTCGGGGTCTACTTGGTTGGGCAGGCCGTCGCTGTCGGTGTCATTGGCCGGTATGGCGAGGAAAGCCGCCGGAAAGCGCCCATCGGCCGCCATGTTGGCCGGCAGCACGCCGTTGTTGGCTTCCACCGCGTCCGGGATGCCGTCGTTGTCCGAATCCAGGTCGTTGGAGGCATTGCGGCCGTCGCCATCGAAGTCGACCGTGCCTTCCGTCGCGTCCGGAATTCCATCCTTATCGGTGTCGGGGTTAGCGGCCGTTACGCTAAAAACAGTTTCATCCTCCGGTGCATTGGCCCCACCGTGATGGACTGCGCTGGCCACGGCGGGCACGGCCGCCGTGCTCTCAGCCAGTAGGTGCGTTCCGGTGGCAGCCAGGCCGGCCGTAGCCACCAGCGCGCCAAACCCCAGCGCTAACCAAGATGCCGGGCCGAAAACGGCTTGTATAGTTTTTTTCATAGTTTTTCCAGTATTTTTTTGCAGAGAGGTAGCTCAAGAAGAAGACCATTATTACCCTTTTAGTCAATGAGTAATCAACAAAAGTAAGTATTGCAGAATATCTATCATAAATATTTCTTCATTATTACTCTCTAATATGTACTATTTGATGGAAACGTTTGTGACGCGCTTACTAAAAAATAATCTTGATTAATTCCTGAATCAGGATTTCCTATTCCGCACCAAAAGGGCACAAAAAAGCCCCGCCGGCAACGCCAGCGGGGCTTTTTTGTGAGTGCCTAACAGCGACTACTCGCGCACCAGGCGGCGGGTTTCCACACCGTCGGTGTTGCGCAGACGCAGCAGGTACACGCCCGTGGCCACACCCTTCAGGTCGAGGGTGCGGGTGGCGGTACCAGCGTTGGCCGGCAGCAGCTCGCTGATGAGAACCCGGCCTAGGGCGTCAAGCACCGTGAGCTGGGTAGCGAGGCGGTAGCCGGTCAGCTCCAGGGTCATCTGGCCCGTAGGAGTAGGGTTCGGGTACACGTTCAGACTGGCCCCGGCAATGCCGTTGCGCGCCGCCGTGATAACCAGTACCGTGGAAGGCAGCGACACGCAACCGTTGGCGTTGGTCGTGGTCACGGTGTACGAGCCGTACTGCGCGGGCAAGCCATTCACCACGTAGGTTTGGCCCGTGGCCCCGGTGATGGGGTTGCCATTGAGGTACCACTGGTTGCCGGTCGGGGCGCTGGAAGTCAGCGTCGTGGTGGTGCCGTTGTACACCACGCTGATGGTGGGCGTGGCCGGACGCGGGTTCACCGTGAAGGTGGCCGTGGCCGTGGCCGCAGCGCAACCACCGGCGGCGGCCACCGTGTTGGTCACGGTGTAGGTGCCGGCCGTGGAGGTAGCCAGGTTGATAGCGCCGGTCGCGGCGTTAATCACCAGGCCCGTGGTCGAGGAGTAAGTGCCGGCCGAAGCGCCGGTACCCAGCGTGGGCGTCACGGCGGTGGTCGAACCCGCGCAGCCCGCCGTGGTGGCATAGCTGAACGTGGCCGTCGGGGCCGCCGTGATGGTCACCGTAGTGGTAGCCGTAGCCGCGGCGCATGCGCCTGACGCCGTAATCGTGTTGGTCACGGTGTAGGTGCCGGGCGTCGACGAGGCCAAAGTGATAGCGCCGGTCGTGGTGTTCAGCGTCAGGCCAGTGGTGGAGGAGAACGTACCGGCCGAGGCGCCGGTGCCGAGTACCACAGCCGGGGCCGAGGTGCCGCTCACGCAGTAGGTCGACACCGTGCCGTAGCTGAACGTGGCCACTGGAGCGGCCGTGATGGTTACCGAAGCCGTAGCGGAGCTGCCGCAGGCGCCGGCCACCGCGTAGGTCACGGTGTAAGTGCCCAGGGTCGAAGCGCTGAGGTTAATAGCGCCGGTGGTGGCATTGATGCTCAGGCCCGTGGTCGAGCTGAACGTGCCGCCGGCCGTTCCCGTCACCGTTGGCGTGGGGTTGGTGCCGCTGGCGCAGAACGTGCCCGTGGTGTAGGCAAACGTAGCCGTGGTGGCCGGCGTGATGGTTACCGTGGTGGTAGCCGTGGCTGCGGCGCAGGCCCCGCTGGCGGCCACCGTGTTGGTCACGGTGTAGGTGCCGGCCGTCGAGGCGCTCAGCATGATAATGCCGGAGATGGGGTCAATGCTCAGGCCCGTGGTCGAGGAGAACGTACCAGCGGTAGCGCCCGTGCCTAGCGTGGGCGAAACGGTGTTGGTGCTGCCGGCGCAATACGTCGTAGCCGTGGGGTAGCTGAACGTGGCCACCGGAGCGGGGCTGATGCTCAGTGTTTGCGTAGCCGTGGCGGCAGCGCAAGGGCCCGAGGCGGCCGAGGTCAGCGTGATGGTCACCGTGCCGGCGGCCACGTCGGCGGCCGAAGGCGTGTAGGTAGCCGTCAGCGTGGTGGCATTGGGCGAGAACGTGCCCGTGCCGCTGGTGCTGTAGGTGCCGGTCGTCACCGAGCCGCCCACGGTGCCCGTCAGCGCGAAGGCCGAGGTGCCGCAGGTGCTGGCCGTGGCGGCCGGGAAGCTGGCCGTAGCCGGCTGCGTCACGTTGACCTGAATGGCCGTACGGCCAGTTGCACCTACGCATTCGTTGCTGAATTGCAGATTGTAGAAGAAGTAGTAAGATGTACTGGTGCTAGGCGGGGTCAAGGTGCCGTTCACCGTCGTTACCGAGCCGCTGGGCGTCGAGTAGTTGCTGGCACTGGCCGTGCCCCGTATCAGGCCCGTGATGCCGCTGTAAGCCTTCACCAGCAACCGGTAATTGTTGCCGGCCGGAATGTTGGCAAAGTTCAATGGCACCAACACCGGCGTGCTTACGCCGGTGCCGGTTACGTTAATGTTGCCCGTTTCCTGCGGTACGCCGCCTATCGTTACCTGCGCACCGGTATTGTCGTAGAGCGCAATGTTCACCGTACCCGTACCCACTGGGTAGATGGTGGTAGAAAGCAACGTGGCGGAGCTGGCAACCACCGTGAACAGCACACCCGACTGGGTGAAGATGGTGCTACCGTCGCTCGCGTTGGGTGCCGGCATCCCGGTGGCTTCGGTTCCTCCCGTGAACGCCTCGGCGTAATAAGTCGTCGAAGCCGTAAGGGCGGGCGTGGTGTAGCTGCCGGCCGTGGCGGTAGCCAGGGCCGTGCCGCCTGTGGCTGCGCTAAAGAAGCGCACCGAAGCCCCGGTCGAAGCCGTAGCCGTGAGCGTGGCCGTACTGCCCGCGCAAATGCTAACCGGCGTGTTGGTCGAAGCCACCAGCGGGTTGTTCACCGTGATGGTGCTCACGTTGGAAGTTGCCGTGCCGGTATTGCAGCGTACCTGGGCGCGGAAATAAGTAGTCGCGGTGAGTACCGGCGTGGTGAACGTCGCGGTGGTAGCCCCGGCGATGTCCGTGAAGGTCACGTTGTCGGTGCTGCTCTGGTACTGAATGCTGCCGTTGGCCGCGCCCGTGAGGGTGAGGCTGGCCGTGCCGCTCACGCAGATGTTGGAGCTGGCCGGAGCCAGCGTACCAGCCACCGGAGCCAAAACCGTACGCGTGGGCGTAGGCGTCAGCAGGTCGTTGGTCGTGTTGCCGTCGCCCGTCACGGTGGCCGTGATGGCAAACGAGTACGTGCCCACAGTGCTCATATTGAGCGTGCCGGGCAGCACCACGGTTTGGGTGGCGCCGCTGGCCAGGGTGCCCGTATTCAGGGTCGTGGTGAAGGTTTGGGTAGTACCGCCGGGCAACGTCACGACTACCGTCACGGTGGCCGGGCTGGTGGCGAAGTTCAGGGCAGCAGTGCCGGCGTTGCGAATGCTCACGCTCACCGGCTCGGCGGTGCCGTAGCAGGTGCTGGTCGTGGCCGGGGCCACCAGGCCGTTGGCCGACAGGTCGTTGGTGAGGGGCGTGAATTCGTACGCTCCGATGTCAGGCACCGTACCCCGCGTGGTACCGAGGTAGTCCACCGTTACGCTGGCAATGGGCGTGCCCACGTTGTTCAGGGCAGTGTTGCTGGGCGTCAGGTTGTAAGGAACGGCAGTGGTCTGCACAAACTGTGGGTCGAGGCTCAGCGAATTGGCCTCCTGGCCGGTGGCCGTGCGCCAGTCGGCCAGCGTGGTAGCGTCGACGCTGTTGATGCGGCCGATGCGGGCCACGCCGGTAGCACCTACCGTTACGAAGAGGTCGTTGTAGTTCAGGGTGCTGCCCGTGTAGTTGGCCAGCGTGGTATAGTGTGCGTAGAGCGGCGTGGCCGCCAGGCCCGTGCCACCAATGATGCTGAAAATGTTGTTGCGCACATCAATGTTGGCAGCGGCCGTGCTGGTGATGCCGTTGCCGTTGCTAAAGGCTGCCGAGCCGGCCGAGCCGTTGCTCAGCTGGCCGCTCAGGTACACCGTGTTGTAGTAGTACTGGTCGCCGTAGCCGCCGTTGTTGTTGATGCCGCTGGTGTTCCACGAGGAACTGGTGGCCGTCGAGTTCAGGGCGTACACCAAGTTGTTGTCGAAACGGTTAACCGAAGCATTGCCAGCGGTATTGAACGAACTGGTCGAAATCTGCGTCGAAATGCCGTAGAGCTTCGCCGTGCTGGTGCCCGTGTAGCTCAGGTTGTGCACCGTGTTGCGGGTCACCACGCCGGTTTGCACGTCCTGCAGCAGGATGCCGGTCATATTGGAAGCGAAGGTCGCCGTTGGGTTCACGATGTTCTGCACCTCGTTGCGGCTCACCACCGGGCTCAGGGCACTGGCCACCACAATGCCATACTGGTTGATGTTGGTGGCCGCAGCGGCCGTTGCCGCACCTACAATATTGCCCGTGATAACGAGGTTGTCCAGGCCGCCAACCGAAGTATTGGTCGTGCCAAAGGCCTGAATGCCCGTCGTTACGCCCTGAATGCTGTTGTTTTGCAGGGTCACGTTGTCGTTGTCGGCACCGCCCAGCACAATGCCGAGGGTAGCGTTGGCCGTGGTGCCGCCGCCAATCACGTTCACGTTGCGAACCGTAGCAAACAGGTTGGCCTGCGCCTGGCCGGTTTGCAAAAGCAGCCCCAGCCCGTAAGTGCTGGCCGTAAGCGCCGTGTTGGTCAGCGTCAGGTTGCGCGTGGTGCCGTTGGCCGTGTTCGAGCCATCGATGGTGACGTAGCGGGTGCTGGCCAGTGCCAGCACGCTGCCCGCCGCCGTAATCACCGGGGTGGCACCTGTGTTGGGCTTGATGAGCAGCGTGTTGGTCGCGCTGGCATCGGGGTTGTTGAAGAACACCACGGGAAAGGTTTCGCCCGTAGCCGCCGAGTAGGCGTTGTCGAGCAGCAGGAAGGTCACCGCGCTGCTCATGCCGCTGCTGCTATACGCATTGGCCGCCGCCGTGAGGGTGGCGAAGGTGCGGGTAGGGTCGGGCGAGGTGCTGGTGCCAACATAGTATACGCCGCCCAGAGCGCTCAGCACAGCGAATTGATTCGGCGTGGTGGGGCTGGTGGTGAAGGTGCCGCCGGAAGGGCTCGTGGACGTATTGCCGGGCACGTCTTGCGCGGCCACGTAATATTGAATGACATCGCCGGCAGCTACCCCGCCCAGGGCGGCGTAGTCGAACGTAAACGTATAGGTGCTGCCGCTCACGCTCGTGGCCAGGGCCGACGTGAAAGCGCCGGTAGTGCCTTTCCGGTATAGCAAGCGCGGAGGGGTGGTGGTAGAAATGCCGCTGATGTCGGTGATGGTCACGGCCAAGGTCCGGTTGGCGGTGCTGGCGGTGCTGTTCAGGGCCGTAAACGTGATAATCGGGCCGGTCAGGTCAAGCGGGGTGAAGGTGCCTTCGTCGGCGCCGATGTCGGGCGTGCTGGCGTTGCGCACGTCGCCGTCAAAATCGACAGTAGTGCCGGCCACAGACTGCCCGCCACTCTCTACCTGGGTAGGTGTGGTGGCGTTGATGTGCAGGAAGGTAGCGGCCGTGCCCGTCGTGCTCAGGAAGGGAACGTCTTCCGTTACAGACAATTGCTCGCGGTTAGCCAAAAAGGTCTTGTAGGCGGCCAGCGTTTGCTGGGCATTAGTGGCCGTGGTGGTGCCTTCCACGTAAATCAGGTTCGTGGCCGAAGGCGTGCCGGCGTAGTAGAGGTTGTTGTTGGTGGTGGCGGCCAGGTTGGCCGGAACCGTGCCCGCGGTGCCGCTCACGCGGCGCAGGGCAACGGTGTAGCCGCCCGTGCCCACGGCCGTGCTTTTGTTCACCACAATGTTGTTGCGCAAGTCCAGCACCGTGCTGGTCGAGTTCAGGTAAATGCCCGACGTGCCGAACGTGGCGCCCGTGCTCGTGGCATTAAGGTAGATGGTGTTGTAATAGGCGTTGACGGTGGTGCCGCTGCTCACGAGCAGGCCGGTGACGCCTACCAAGCTGGTCGACGTAGCCGCACGCAGGTCGCCAATCAGGTTGTTGGTGAGCGTGGTGGTCGTGCCGCCCGTCAGCCAGATGCCCGTGCCGAGGGTGGCCACCGTGCCCGCCGCGGCGCTGCCGCCGGCCAGGTTGTAGACTTTGTTGCGGCTGATGGTGGGCGAGCCCGTCGACGACAGAATGCCTGCCACGTTCACGGCCACGGCCGCCGCGCCCACGCCCGTGATGTTGCTGATGGTGTTGCCCGTGATGCTGATGGCGCCCGACGAAGCCGTCGAAATGCCAAACGCGTAGCCCGCGCTCGTGCTGCTGCTCACCGAAATGGGGGCTGCGGCCCCGCCGATGGTGTTGCCCGTGGTGGTGCCCACGTTCACGTCGCCGGTGCTCACATAAATGCCCGCCAGGATGCCGTAGGTGGTGCTGGCGCCGCTGCTGCTGGCCCAAGTGATGTTGCCCACGGCGTTGCCCTGCACGTTCGAAGCCGTGCCGGTGGTGGTGGCCAGGTAAATGCCCGCAAAGCGGTAGGCCGACGTGCCGGTGGTGGTGAGCGGCGTACCGCCCAAACTCGGGGCCGAGCCGCCCACGAAGTTGCCCGAAACAGTGTGGCCGTTGCTGGCATTAATGAAAATGCCGTACATCGTGCCGCTCACGCTGGCGCGGCTGGCCGTCTGATAAAAGCTGTTGCCGGTGATGTTCCAGCCGGCACCCGTCTGGTTCAGGTAGATGCCGTAGGTACTAGCCGTGCCGTAGTTGTTGAAGAAGTTGTTGTTCAGGATGCTGTTGCGGGCATTCAGGGCGTTGCCGCCGTAAATCAGCGTCACCGGCGTAGTGGCACCGTCGCCCACGTTGCAGTACTGCACCGTGTTGTCGCTGTTGCCGGTGGTGGTCACCGTGCCGGTGAAGTTGATGTCGGGCGAGCCCGAGTCGCTGGTGCCCACGCCTTTCACCTGCACGTGCTGCACCGTGTTGAAGGTGGCGTCGCTGGTGAACTGCAGCGGAATGCCGCTCGTGCTGGTGCTGCTGATGGTCAGGTCGGTGGCTTGGGCCGCGCCGCTTACCGTGGCGCCCGAGCCGCCAGGGCGGCCGTCAATAATCAGGTACTTGCCGCCCGCAATGCTCATCACCGCGCCAGTGGCCGTGCCCGCAATGCTCAGGTTGGTGGCGCCAGCGGCCGGCCGCACCGTCACGGTGTTGGTGGCTGTAGCGCCGGCGTAGCTGTACACCAGCGGGAAGGTTTCGGCGGTGCTTAGGTAACTGCTTTGCAACTCCAGTACCACCGGGCCGCACAGGCCGTTGTTGAAGATGGCCGAGAAAGCTGCCGTCAGCGTAGCGTAGTCGGCACCTGCGCCAGGGCCCACGGCTTTGGTGCCGCAGATGGGAACGGCTACCGGCGTGGTGGCCGTGGCCGTGGCCGCAAAAGACTGATAACCTTCGCCGTTGGCCGCCACTTTGTAGTAATAGGTGGTGTTGGCCGTCAGGCCGCCCTGGGCCAGCGTCACGGTGCTGCCGGTGCCGGACGAAGAAGACGTGGCCACCGTGCCCACCGAGGTGAACGTGACGTTGTCGGTGGAGCGCAGCACCGAAAAGCTGTATTCATTGGTGGAGTTGTCGGTGATGCTCACCGTCAGGGTGGTTTGCGTCACCCCCGTGAGGGCCACCGTGGGGACGGCCGGCACGACGGTGGGCGTAAACGCAAACACCGTGCGCGAGCCGTCAGCCGTCGAGTTCAGCACCCCGATTGCGGCGTTGTCGGCCAGCGTGGTGGCCGTTGGAGTCGTAGCTACTGTTGCGTCATAGGTCGGGGTAGCGTTGAAGGTTTTCACCACGCCAATCTGGCCGGCGCTGGTGCCGGACGAAATGAAAATGGAGCGCGTTACGCCGGTGCTGTTATTGTAGGCCGTACCGTAGCGGTACTCAATTTTGCCGGTGTTTTCTTCAAGCACCACTTGCACCTGCGTGGGTGTGCCCGTGGCCGGGTCGCCCGCGTAGGGAATGCGCAGGCCCGTCCACTGCACCACCAGGGCGCGGTTGGTGCCGGGCACTACCTTATATGAAACCTTGCCCGTGGCTTGCATGGCATTATCGCCACCGAAGGCGCCCAGAATAGCCGTAGCTGAAGTTGGCGTGGCGTTGGTGCCCGAAATAGCCGTGGCCCCGAGCCGCAACTGCCCGTTCGAGTTCACGCTGAACTGTGTGTAGGGCGTGCCCATAAACACAAATGAGAAGCCGATGTTCTGCACCGTGGAAGCATCATCGTCGCGGTAAATGCCCGTGGCTAGTGCATCCGTCGTGCCGCTCGACATATCTACCAACGAACCGGTGGAACTGGTGGTAAACGCGTAATTGGCTGTACTTTGGGCCCAGGCTGCTGAAGTACTCAGCAATGCCATCAGCACCATAGCCAGCCACCGGCCCAGCCGGTTAGCGAGAAAAGGTTTGTGCATAAAAGTTGGGAAATAGATGAGGGAAAAGGGGGTTGGAGATGGTAAAAAATGGGCGGAGAAACGGAAGAAAATGAAACTATTCATATTTCATTTTCTAACAAGTGCGTAAATTAAGAACAATTTTGGGTTGCTTCGATACAAAGGCTGTGGTAATTAACGGATGAGCTTCGCTAAATGCCAAAAAGCCCTCCCGGAAGATGGAAAAAGGCCTACATCAGGAATATAAATACATGGCCGGCTTCGCTGTTAGGCGTGCCATGTCTGACCCACTTGTCACCACCCAACCCGGGGCCCACTGCGGCAGCAGCGGCCAGCCACCCTCATCGGTAACAGTACGAACCCGCTATCAACGGGCACTTTTGACTCCCGGGGCCATGGTGAGCCGGGCCAGGAACCCGAGGGCCGTGGTGTAGCGGCTGCGCAGCTCGCAGTAGCGCCGCCAGGCATCGGCCCGGTCCGCGCAAATCTTCAGGCCGTGCGCAGCCAGTTCCTGGCAGGTACGGTCGAAATCAGCGCGGCCGGGTTCGGGTTCTTCAGTGGGCAGCAGGCTGGTGGGCTCGGCCCCGGCCTTGGTGTCAAAGAAACGGTACACCCGGTTCAGGGCCAGGCAGCCGGCCTTGAAGGTAATCTGGGCCTGACGGGGCTGGGGGCCATCCACGGCGGCAAAAAGCAGCGCAGCCGTGTCCAGAATCAGCCCGCCCGACGTGACCCACGAACGGCCCGGCTGCGGCGAGCGGAAGAACGAAAGGATGGGCAGCGAGGTGTGGCTTTCCTCAATCTCGACAAACCACCGCTCCCACTCGGCCCACTGCTGGTCGTCGTTCTGCACCGAGCCGTCGTGGTTGAGCCATCTGAGCAGGCAGGCGGCCGTGGGCGGCGTGCCGGCCCGCAGCTCCAACTGCGCCACCGTGGCCTCGCGCCGCGAAAACGACTGGTAGATGGTGGGCAGGTACGAGAGCAGCAGCGTGAGCAGCAGCAGCCCCAGCGTGGCCTCGGAATAAGTGAGCACCCCGCCAATGAAACTGAAGTCATCGATGGTGCCCAGCGTGAGCAAGGAGCTGCCACTCAACTGGTAACAGTGTAATAGATTTCCTTCGCCCACCGCCCAGTACATGCCGGTGTAGCCCAAGCTGACCAGGGCCTCCCAGAATATGGGTAGTGCCACCAGCGCCACCGGCGCGTAGTGGGCCATTATTTTATCGCGCCGCTCGTAAGAGTTGGCTATTTTGGCGGCCAGGTCAAAAAAGACCCGAATGCCCATAAATACCCACACGTTCATGCGCACCACCTCGTTGCGGGGCAGCACAAACGACCGAATTGCCGCCGACAAGGTAGTAATAACCAGCATCATGCCGCCAAGGCCGACAACGATACGCAAGGCCAGCAGCAGGTAAGGATGCATAAGCGGCAAAAATGCCTGATACGGACAACCGTGCCGAAAAGCCGAATAACCAGGATTTTACCGGGGCTATTGCTGTGCCGCCCGCGCCTGCCACAGTTCCCGGAACGATGGCCCGGCGATGTGCAGGCTCTCGCGGCGCTTGCTCCAGCCCACCTGGCCCAGCAGGCGGCCTAGGCTCCAGTCCTTCAGCTTCACGGGCAGCAAATCCAGCGCCCAGCGGTGCCGCATGCTCCACTTCCAGAGGCCGATGGCGGCGCGCTCCTCGGTGGGGGCGTGGCCTTCCTGCACGCTTTGCTGGCGGTTGAGCAGCAGGAGGTTGTGCAGCGGAATGCGCACCGGGCACACGCTGGTGCAGGCCCCGCACAGGCTGCTGGCGTAGCTTAGGTGCTTGTGCTCGGGCAGGCCGCTTAGGTGCGGGCTGATGACCGAGCCGATGGGGCCGGAATAGGTGGTTTCGTAGGTGTGGCCGCCGATGTTCTTGTACACCGGGCACACGTTCAGGCAGGCCCCGCAGCGGATGCAGCGCAACGCGGCCCGTTTGTCGGGCTGGGCCAGCAGGTTGGTGCGGCCGTTATCTAGCAGAATCACCACCATTTCCTCCGGCCCGTCTACTTCGCCGGGCTGGCGCGGGCCGAAGTACACCGTATTATAAACCGTGACCTGCTGCCCCGTGCCGCTGGTGCTGAGCAGGGGCCAGAACAAGTCCAAATCGGTGAGCTGCGGAATGACTTTCTCGATGCCGACCACCGCAATGTGCAGCTTGGGGAAGGTGGCCGAAAGGCGGGCGTTGCCCTCGTTCTCGGTCACGGCCACGGCACCTTCTTTGGCAATGAGGAAGTTGCCGCCGGTCACGCCCACTTCGGCACTGGTGTACTTGTTGCGTAGCAGGCGGCGGGCCGTAAGCACCAATTCCTGAGCGTCGTCGGTGTGTTCGATGCCCAGATGTTTGACGAAAATATTGGCGATGTCGGCCTTGCTCAGGTGCATGGCGGGCGTCACAATGTGGTAGGGCCGCTCGCCGTTCAGCTGCACGATGTACTCGCCCAGGTCTGTCTCTACCGACTCGATTCCCTGCGTGGCGAGGTACTTGTTGAGGTGGATTTCCTCGGTGGTCATGCTTTTGGCCTTCACCACGGTTTTGGTGTTGCGGGCCTTGGTCAGCTTCCCGATTTCGGCCAGCGCCTCGGCCGCGTCGCGCGCCCAGATTACGCGCCCGCCCCGCGCTGTAAAGGCCGCTTCGAATTGCAGCAGGTACTCGTCCAGCTTTTCCAGCACGGTGGCTTTGAGGTAGGCGCCCCGGTCGCGGGCCAGCTCGTGCTGGTCGTAGAGCTTCATGCCGGCGCTCACGGCCGCATCGTACTTGCCGATATTGAAGCGGATTTTGCGGCGGTGCTCGCGGTCGAAGGCTTTCTTCTCGGCGTCGAGCTGAAACTGGCTGGCTTTGGTGGCGGTGGTCATGGCAAATCAGGGCTTATTGGAGTCAACCACGATGCGCTGCTCGCGGTTGGCTAGCGCCCAGGCCGTGTGGAACACGAGTTGCGCGCGTTCCGCCAATTTATCGAATTCTATTTTCTCCACGTCGTCCGTGGCCCGGTGGTAGTCCACGTGCTCGCCGGTGGTGTAGAAGATGACCGGGATTTTACGCCGCGCAAAGTTGTAGTGGTCCGAGCGGTAGTAGATGTGCTCCGGCTCGCCGGGAATGTTGAAATGGTAATCTAATTCGAGGTGCGTGTAGTCGCGGTTGGCCGCTTCGTTGATGGCGTGCAGCTCCGACGACAGCTTATCCGAACCCACGATGCACACGAAATGCCGCTTCGCGCTGTGCTTGCGGTCGGTGCGGCCCACCATGTCAATGTTGAGGTCGGCAATGGTGTTGGCCAGCGGCAGCACGGGATGCGCCGTGTAGTATTCGGAGCCGAAGAGCCCCTCTTCCTCCGCCGTCATTAGCACAAACAGGATGCTGCGGCGCGGGCCGTGCCCGTCCTTTTTGGCCTGGGCAAACGCTTTGGCCAGCGCCAGCACTGCCACCGTGCCCGAGCCGTCATCGTCGGCCCCGTTATAAATCGTGTCATGCTTCACGCCCAAATGGTCGTAGTGGGCCGAAACCACCAGCACCTCATCCTTTTTATCCGAGCCTTCCAGAAAGCCCAGCACGTTCTCAGTGATGAGCGGCTCCTGGTTTTGCGGCAAATAAATAGACACCGTGGGGGCCTGAAAGCCCGCCGGCACCGGCCGCCCGGCGCGGCCCAGCGCCCGCACGTAGTCAATCAGGCCATTCATCGTGGTGCCCGCCATTGCCAGCCCCAAATCCTGCGAGGTGAAATACACGCCGATGCCCGGCGGGATATTCTCGGCCACCGTATCGATGATTTCCGGGCCGGGGTCGGGCAGCGAAAACGCCGCTTCGCGCAGCGACTCGCCCAGCTCGCTCGTCTGCTTCTGGAAAGTAAGGGCCGGGGCAAACGTCATCAGGAAAATGCTGCGCGCCCCGTGGGCCTTGGCCAGCGCCGCCTTGCGCAGGCCCGAATCCCAATAGTCATCCTTGCGGCCCAGCGGCTTGAGCAGCTTGCGGCCGCGCTCGTCCTGCGGCTCGCCCATGATGACCACCACGTCCTTGCCCTTCACATCCAAGCCCGCATAGTCCGAATACGCCCCCTGCTCCACCCCAAACCCCGCAAACACCGGCTGCGAAGTCGTTTCCGCGAGGAAGGGCGACGGCATCGGCCCGTAGCTGAACCAGTCGCTCAGGTAGTCGTAGCGTTGCGCACCGATTTTCAGGTGGCCGCCCGGCGCGTAGGTGCTGTGCGCCAGCTGGAAGTGTTGCAAATACGGGTTGTCGCTGCCCGAAACCGGCCCTTGCAGGCCAATTTCCGCAAACTGTTTCTGTAAATAATCCGCAGCCAGCTTCTGGCCCGGCTGGCCCGCCTCGCGCCCCTGAAACGCATCCGAAGCCACCACCGTGAGGTGCGCGCGCAGGTCGGCGGGCTGGATGAGGGCGGCGTAGGTTTGGGAGAGGTCCGGGGCAACGGGAGTAGCGGGTGCGCCCTTGGTTTTTACCTTGATTTTGGTGGGCGCGGTCTGGGCGACGGTGGGTAGAGTTCCGGCCAGCAGCAGGGCCGCTAGGGCAAGAGGTTTCAGCGGGTAGGCAGCAGGTCGCAAGCGAAGGAGGGTAAGGGGAATGGAGAATGGAAAAGGGACAGGAGCCGTTTCAGCGTCGTTACTACTTCGCAAATGACTTTTGCGCGTGCAAAACAGGTTTGCAGTGCTCCACAAATGGCTTTTGCACGGGCAAAACAGGTTTGTGGAGTACCGGGAGCCTTTTTTGAGTCTCCTATAGCGGGCAGCGGGCTGGCAAAAGGGCCAATAAAACAAAAACGTCTGTCATCCTGAGCAGCGCGGAGGACCTTTCAAGCAAAAACGGTTGTAAAGCCAATTTAAACGTGATAAGGTCCTTCGCGCTGCTCAGGATGACAGACGAATCAAACGACAACTTGGATTACGGCTTATTCGAGTCAACGACAATCCGGCCTTCGCGGTTGGCCAGTTCCCAGGCGGTGTGGAACACCAGCCGCGCCCGCTTCTCCATTTTATCGAACTGGATTTTCTCGATTTCGTCGCTCTGCTGGTGGTAGTCGGCGTGCACGCCGTTGAAGAAAAACGCCACCGGTACCTTGTTCACCGCAAAGTTGTAGTGGTCGGAGCGGTAGTAAAAGCGGTTCGGGTCAGCGGGGTCGTCGAAGCGGTAATCCATGTCAATGGGGCCGTACTGCTTGTTTTGGGCCTCCAGAATCACGCGCAGCTCCGACGACAGCTTGTCCGAGCCAATGACGTACACGTAGTCGGGCTTGTCCTCATGCTCCACATCGGTGCGGCCAATCATGTCCACGTTCAAATCGGCTTCGGTGCTGGCCAGCGGGAAAATCGGGTGCTTGGAATAATATTCCGAGCCAAACAGCCCTTTTTCCTCGCCCGTCACGCTCAGGAATAGCAAGCTGCGGCGGGGACCGTGGCCTTCCTTCTTGGCCTTGGCAAACGCCTCCGCCATCGTAATAATGGCCGTGGTGCCCGAGCCGTCATCATCGGCGCCATTAAAAACCTGCCCGTCGTGGTTGCCGAGGTGGTCGTGGTGGGCCGAAATCACAATGACATCTTCTTTCTTGTCGGTGCCCTCGATAAAGCCCAGCACGTTCTGCGTGTCCAGCTTTTCGCGCTTGCGCTCGGCTTTAATCTGCATCGGCACCACGTTGAACGTGGCGGCCACCGGCTGCTTGGTCGAGTTAATTTTGCTCAGATACGTCTGCATCGCCGCATCCGTCGTGCCCAGCACGGCCAGGCCCACGGCCGGCGAAATGAAGAACGACGGCGCGCGGCCGGGCTTGTCGTTGCCCACCATTACCATTGAGGGCCGCGAGATGGCCGGGGCCATGCGCGCCGTTTGTTTAGCGAAGTTGCTGGTGGGGTTGAAACTCACGAAAAACACCGTGCGGGCACCCTTCTGGGCGGCCAGCTGGGCCTTGCCGCGGTAGTCCATGCTCCACTTGGTAGGCGAGCCGTCGGCGCTGAGCAAGGCTTTGCCGCCGTCGCCAGTGGGCTCGCCCATCAGCACCAGAATGTCCTTGCCCTTCACGTCCACATTAGCATAGTCGGAGTAGCCGGCCTGCTCGATGCCGTAGCCCACAAAAACCGGCTTCACGCTGGTTTCCTGAGCGAAAGGTGAGTCGCCGGTGCCGTAGAAGTCCGTCAGCCAGGCGTAGCTCGTGCTGCCTACTTTCAGGGTATTGCCCTCGGCCCAGGTCACCTGCTCCACGTCGAAGTGCTGCTGGTACGGGTCGGTGCTGGTAGTTACTGGGCCAGTCAGGCCGGCTTCTTTGAACTGCTTGGCCACGTAATCAGCCGCCATGTGCTGGCCTTTCTGGCCGGTTTCGCGGCCTTCGTACTCATCCGAAGCCAGCACGGCCAGGTGGGTGCGCAGGCGCTCAGCGGTTACCTGGTCGGCGTATTTCACGCTCCAGTCTTGGCCGTCGGCCTTTCCGGTGGTGGTTTTGATTTTGGTAGCGGCCGTGCCGGAAGCAGGCTTGGATTTCACTTTAACCTTGCCCTGGGCGTGGGCCGGGGCGGCGCTGGCCAGCGCGAGAAAGGCTAGCAGGAGAGGGGTTTGCTTCATTGAATTAGTATGGTGGGATATTTTTGGAAACAGTTAGAACGATGTAGAGACGCAACATTTTGCGTCTCGTCGTTCGCGCCGCGTGGGTATCGTTCGAACATCATCGTTCAGCGATGAGACGCAAAATGTTGCGTCTCTACAGGCCTTTTACAATCAACACACTGGCGTAGGCGGCCACACCTTCCTGCCGGCCCACAAAACCCAGTTTTTCGGTGGTGGTTGCTTTGATGGAAATGTCCTCCTCGGGAATGCCCATCACGGCGGCCAGCACGCGCTGCATTTCCGGAATGTGGGGGTTCACCTTGGGGCGTTCCAGGCAGATGGTCGAGTCGATGTTGCTCACTTCATAGCCGCGCTCGCGCAGCAGGCGCATCACGCCGGATAGCAGTTTTTTCGAGTCGATGCCCTTGTACTGCGGGTCGGTATCGGGAAAGTGAAAGCCGATGTCGCGCAGGTTGGCCGCGCCCAGCAGCGCGTCGCAAATGACGTGGATGAGCACGTCGGCATCGGAGTGGCCGAGGGCGCCGTGCGTGTGCGGCACCTCAATGCCGCCGAGCCAGAAGGGCAGCCCTTCTTTCAATTGGTGAACGTCGTAGCCGAAGCCGGTCCGGATTTTCATAAGCGCGAATGCAAGCGAGCCACCGCGGCCCGGCGCAAAAGTACCCGCGCCCGGCATTTCCGCCGCGCAAGGGCATTGGGCCAAGTTCACAAATAAATAATCTGATTTCGGAATACTATCAAACTAATTTTATTAGCTTTGCATTACCAATGAAATTAGTTAGTCATGCAACACGCAACTCACTTTTTTTCAGGGAGCAGTAAAATATTGGCGCGGGGTATGCGTCAGGCAGAGGCGAAAAGTGCCCGGACCGGCTGGGAACGCCAAAAAGAAAATGGAAACTTTGAGTACAATGAAAGTTTCCGTTGTATCTTTGCGGCGTTAGTTATGGAAATCAAAGACCGAATCCTGAACCACGCCCAGAAACTTTTCCTGCGTAACGGCATTAAAAGCGTGAGCATGGACGACATTGCCGCCGACATGGCCATGTCGAAAAAAACCCTTTACAAATGGTTCGAAAACAAGGACCAGATTGTGATGGCGGGCATCACTCAGCACCTCAACGGGGTGCAGGGCGACTGCGCGGTGGTGGCCGGCAAGGCCGCCGACGCGGTAGAGGAAATGCTGCTGATATCGAAGTGGGCCGACGAGCAGTTTGCCGACATTCACCCCAGCATCTTCAACGACATGAAGAAGTACCACCCGGCGGCCTGGGAGCTGTTTCGGTCGCACAAAAACACCTTCATCCTGGCCCAGATAACCGAGAACCTGCGCCGCGGCATGGCCGAGGGCCTGTTCCGGCCCGACCTGGATGTGGAGGTCCTGGCCCGCCTCAGCCTGGCCCAAATCGAACTGGCTTTCGACCCTGAGCTATACCCGCCCGCACAGTTCAGCCCCATGCGCGTGAACCAGGTGTTCGACGAGCATTTTCTGCTGGGCGTGGCCACCCTCAAGGGGCACAAGCTCATCAACCAGTACCGGCACATCACCGAAGCCGAATAATCCGCTTTTCCCCGCTTACCCGTTTCTTTTTTGCTGTTTATGAACACGCTGTTTCGAACCAGATTCCTGCTGGTGGCCGCCCTGAGCGCGGCCGTGCCCCAGGCGCTGCTTGCCCAAACCCGGCCCAACACGGCGTTGGTGACCACTCCCACGGCGGGTACCATGCCCCTGAGCCTGCAACAGGCGGTTAGCTACGCCATTCAGAATAAGTCGTCGCTGCTGGCCACGCGTCTGGGCGAAGCCACGGCCGCTGCCAAAGTTGGCGAAATCAAGAGCGCCGGCCTGCCGCAGGTGAACGTGGCCGCCACGCTGTCAGACAACTTCAAACTGCAAAAGAGCTTGCTGGACGTGGGCGCTTTTGGGGGCGGAGGCTCGACCTCCGTGCCGTTGACGGCCGCTGATATTGCGGCGGCCCAGGCCGGGCAAACGGTGAGCATTTCGCCGGTAACGGTGCCCAGTGCGCCGCTGCCGCCGCAGGCCATTGCCTTCGGCCTGCAATACGCCGGCAACACCAGCGTGTCGGTGTCGCAGCTGCTATTTGATGGTTCGTATCTGATTGGTTTGAAGGCGGCTAAGGTGTATACCGAGTTGGCTAAAAAGCAAACTCAGCAAGCCGAGATTGACGTAGCCGAGCAGGTGAGCAAGGCCTATTATAGTACGCTGGTGGCCCGCTCGCGCCTCAGCCTGCTGGCCCGCAACGTGCAGCGCCTCGACACGGTGCTCTACCAAACCAACCAGACCTTTAAGGCCGGTTTTGCCGAGAAGCTGGATGTGGACCGCCTGCGCGTGCAGCGCAACAACCTGGTGGTGGAGCAGCAGAAAGCCGCCCGCCTCACCGACCTGAGCCTGGCGCTGCTCAAGTTTCAGATGGGCCTGTCGCAGCAGCAAAACATTCAGCTCACCGACTCGCTCGGCGCGGCCGTGGTCGATGCCGGGACGCTGCGCCAGCGCCTTGGCGTGGCCAGCCTGAATACGGGCGGCGGCGTGGATGGCCTGGGTGCCGTACCGACCACGCCCACGGCACCCGGCAGCGACAACACCGCCGCCCAAAACCGCCTCGACCAGCAAAATGCGCTGTCGGGCGGCCGGCCAGTGGCCGCGCTGGGAGCCCTGAACTATAACAACCGCATCGAATTCTCGACCCTGGAGACGCAGCAGGCCCTGGCCGGGCTGGACCTGCGCAACCGCCAGGCCGGCGCGTATCCGCGCCTCGTGCTCACAGGCGCTTACGGTTTCACGGGCTCGGCCCCGACGGCGGGCGACCTGTTTGCCTTCCGTGGGCCGGACTCGCGCAACGGCAACGGCTTTGCCAACCAGAATTGGTTCGGGTTCGGCAATGTGGGCCTGAGCCTGCAGGTGCCGGTGTTCGACGGCTTCCGCCGCAAATACCTGGTGCAGCAAAGTCGCTTGCAGCAGCAAACCATCGAGCGTGGCTTCGAAACCCTGAAGCAAAGCATTGATTTGCAAGATGCCCAGAGCCGCACTACGCTCATCAACGCCCTCGACGTGCTGGACAACCAGAAGGCCAACCTCGACCTGGCTACCGACGTGGCCCGCGTCACGCGCATCAAGTTCAACGCCGGTGTGGGCTCCAACCTGGAGGTCATTACGGCTGAAACCGACCTGCGCTCGGCCCAGACCAACTACTACGGCGCCATTTACGATGTGCTGGTAGCAAAAGTCGACCGCGACAAAGCGACTGGTGAGCTGTTTAACCAAGTCAAGAAATAACGCTGGGCTCAGCCCACTTCTCTCTATAAACTCCGAAATACCCCGCTTACCCATGCGTTTCTCCTCAACCCAACCTGCCGCGCTGTTTCTGGCCGGCACCCTGCTGCTCGCCTCCTGCGGCGGCTCTTCCAACAAAGACCCCAAGGCCGAGCTGGCCAAGCTGAAAGGCGAGCAGGCCGCCACGCAGGCCAAAATTGCCGAGCTGGAAGCTAAAACTGGTGGCCCGGCCACCGTGGCCCCCACGCCGGTTTCGGTGATGAACGCCAAGCCTGAGAGCTTCAAGAGCTACCTTGAAGTGCAGGGCCGCGTCGATTTCGACCAGAACGCTACCGTGGGCGCCCGCGCCGCCGGCTCGCTCACCAGCATCCGCGTGGAGCGCGGCGACCGCGTGAGCAAGGGCCAGGTGCTGGCCACCATCGATGCCAGCATCCTCGATGCCAACGCGGCCGAGCTGCGCACCCGCATGGACCTCGCCAAAACGGTGTACGAGAAGCAAAAGAGCCTCTGGGACCAGCAGATTGGTACCGAAATCCAGTACCTGCAGGCCAAGAACAACTACCAAGCCCTGCAGCGCAACCTGGGCACGCTCAACCAGCAGCGCGCTCTATATAGTGTGGTGGCCCCCTTCTCGGGTACCGTGGATGAGGTGCTGCCCAAGCTGGGCGAAATCACCGCGCCCGGCGCGCCGGTGGTGCGGCTGACCAGCGGCACGGGCGGCAAAATCCTGGCCGATGTCTCGGAAGCCTACGGTAACAGCATCAAGGCCGGCGACAACGCCGTGGTAACCATCCCGGACCTGGGCGACCAGGAACTGCCCGCCACGGTGCGCGTTGTGAGCCGCAGCATCAACGCCACCAGCCGCACCTTTACCGTGGAGCTGCGCCTGAAAAGCGCCAAAGCCGCCAACCTGCGCCCCAACATGGTGGCCACGGTGCGCATCCAAAACTACAACGCGGCCAACGCCACGGTTATTCCGGTTGACATCGTGCAGCACGACGAGGAAAATAGCTACGTGTACGTGGTGGCCCAGGAGGCCGGCAAGGCCGTGGCCAAGAAGCGCGTCATCAAAACCGGCAACACCTACAACGGCAAAGTCGAAGTAACCAGCGGCCTCACCGCCGAAGACCAGATTATCTCAGGCGGCTACCAGAACCTGAACGAAGGCCAGAAAGTGGCCGTGCAGGGCGCGTAGTGACGCAACTATTTCTCAAGCTTTTAGAGAAGAAACCATGCAGGACATCGAAAAAGAATTTGGCCCAACCAGTTGGTCCATTAATAACAAGACCAGCATTTACATCATCACGGTGCTGCTGTGCGTGGCGGGCATTTTCGCCTACATCAAGCTCGGCAAGGAGAAATTCCCCGACATCGTGATTCCGCGCATCATCGTGGCCACGGTGTACCCCGGCACTTCGCCCACCGACATTGAAAACCTGGTGACCCGCCACCTCGAAAAGGAAATCAAGGGCATCAACGGGGTGAAGCACATCAACTCCACCTCGAACCAGGACTATTGCATCGTCGACGTGGAGTTCAACTCCAACGTGAAGGTGCCCGAGGCCAAGCAGCTTATTAAGGACGCCGTGGATAAGGCTCGCACCGAGCTGCCCAACGACCTGCCCGCCGACCCCACCGTCAAGGAAATCAACATTTCCGAGCAGCCCATCATGTTCGTGAACCTGGCCGGCAACCTGCCCGCCGCCCAGCTCAAAAAGTTCGCCGACGACTTCCAGGACAAGATTGAGGCCCTGCCCGAAATCACCCGCGTCGACATTGTGGGGGCTCTCGACCAGCAGGTGAACGTGGACGTGGACCTGAACAAGCTGCGCGCCTCGCGCCTGAGCTTCTCGGACATTTCGCGCGCCATCAGCGGCGAGAACCTGACCATCTCAGGCGGTTCTATCGATGTGGGCGGGCAGAAGCGCGCCGTGCGCGTGGCCGGCCAGTACGTACGCGCCGCCGACATTGCCGACATTCAGATTAAGAACCTGAACGGCTCGCCGGTGCGCCTCGGTGACATTGCCACCGTGCAGGACGGCTTTAAGGACCGTGAGAGCTACGCCCGCCTCGACGGCAAGCCCGCCATTACACTGAACGTGGTGAAGCGCGCCGGCGAAAACCTGATTGACGCCTCCGATAAAATCAAGGCCCTCATCGCCGACTCCAAAGCCAACCTGCCCAAGGAGCTGACCATTACCGTGACCGGCGACACCTCGAACGACACCCGTGTGACGCTCCACGACCTCATCAACACCATCATCATCGGCTTCCTGCTGGTGACCTTGATTCTGATGTTCTTCATGGGCACCACCAACGCGCTGTTCGTGGGCCTGTCCGTGCCGATTTCGATGTTTCTGGCCTTCCTGGTCATCCCGCTGTTCGGCTTCACGCTGAACATGATTGTGCTCTTCGCCTTCCTGCTGGCGCTGGGCATTGTGGTCGATGACGCCATTGTGGTTATCGAAAACACCCACCGCCTGCTGCACGAGCACCCCAACCTGAGCACCCCGAAGGCGGCCAAATTCGCCGCCGGCGAGGTATTTATTCCGGTGCTAGCCGGCACACTGACTACGGTGGCCCCGTTCGTACCGCTCATGTTCTGGCCCGGTATTGTGGGCTCGTTCATGTACTACCTGCCGGTTACGCTCATTATCACGCTCATGGCTTCGCTCGTGGTGGCCTTCATCATGAACCCGGTATTTGCCGTGAGCTTCATGGAGCGCGAAGAGCATTTCGAGGAAGACATGCACAGCAAGCCCAAGCTCACGCGCAATTTCCTAATTGCGATGGGCGTGCTGCTGGTCATTGCCATCATCGGCTACGTGGCGCATTCCACCTTCGTGGGCAATCTGGCTATCACGCTCATTCTGTTCTGCTTCCTCGATAAGTTCGTGTTTGTGAAGATGATTGGCTGGTTCCAGACCCGCGCCCTGCCGCGCTTCCAGAACGGCTACGCCGGCCTCGTGAGCTGGTCCATCAGCCACCCGGTTATCGTGATGATTGGGGTGGTGGTGCTGTTCATCGGCTCGTTCGTGGCCGTGGGCATCCGCAAGCCCGCCGTGGCCTTCTTCCCCAAAGGCGACCCCAAATTCATCTACACCTACCTGAAAATGCCCGTTGGCACCCGTGTAGCCGTCACCGATTCGATTACCAAAGTGCTGGAAAAACGCATCTACGGCGTAATCGGCGAGCATAACCACGACGTGGAATCGGTGATTACCAACGTGGCCATCGGCGCCGGCGACCCCGGCGAAGCCACCGCTGCCGGCGTGTCGCAGTCGCACATGGGCAAAGTCGGTGTGGCCTTCAAAGAGTTGAGTGAGCGCACCGGTCCGGAAACCCACACCTACATGGATAAAATCCGGGAGGTGGTAAAAGGCATTCCCGGAGCCGAAGTATCGGTTGACCAGGAGGCCAGCGGCCCGCCCACGGGCAAGGAAATCGCCATCGAACTAGCCGGCGACGACTACCCCAAACTGGCCGCCCTCTCCAAAAAGATGATTCGCTACGTCGACTCGCTGAAAATCGGTGGCGTGGAGCAGCTGCGCTCCAACCTCGAAGACCGCAACCCTGAAATTGCCGTCAACATCAACCGCACCCGCGCCAACCGCGAAGGCATCAGCACCGGCCAGATTGGCCTGGAAGTTCGCACCGCCATCTACGGCACCGAGGCCAGCAAATTCAAGACCCCGGATGATGAATACCCCATCCAAGTGCGCTACGCTAAGCCCTACCGCGACGACGTAGACGCCGTGGTAAACGCCCCGCTCACCTTCCGCGACGCCACCGGCGCCGTGCGCCAAGTGCCTATTTCGTCGGTGGCCGATGTCACTTACGGCAGCACCTACGGCGGCATCAAGCGCAAGGACACCAAGCGCATCATCACCATCAGCTCCAACGTGCTGGGCGGCTACACCGGCCCCGATGTGGTGCGCAACATCCAGACGGCCCTCAAGGCCTTCCCGCTGCCGCCCGGCTACACCATCAACATGGGCGGTGCCCAGGAAAACCAAAAAGAAACCTCCGACTTCCTGCCGCTGGCCGGCATCGGTGCCCTCGGCCTCATCTTCCTGATTCTGGTGACGCAGTTCAACTCGTTCAGCAAGCCGGTCATCATCCTTTCCGAAGTGCTGTTCTCGATTGCCGGCGTATTCTGGGGCCTGGCCATTACGGGCCAAAGCGTCAGCATCGTGATGACAGGCGTGGGCATCATCGCCCTGGCCGGTATCGTGGTGAAAAACGGGATTCTGCTGGTCGAATTCATGGACATGCTGCGAGCGCAGGGAATGCCACTGCGCGAGGCCATCGTGCTGGCTGGCCGCACCCGCCTCAACCCGGTTATCCTCACGGCCACGGCCGCCACGCTGGGCCTCATCCCGCTGGCCATCGGCCTGAACATCGACTTCTACGAGCTGTTCAACTCCGGCAACCCGCACTTCTTCATTGGCGGCGAGTCGGTTACGTTCTGGGGCCCGCTGGCCTGGACCATCATTTTCGGTCTGGTGTTCGCCACGGGAATCACGCTGCTGGTAGTGCCGGTGATGTATTTGCTGAGCGAATCGCTGAAGGGAAAAATTTCCGGAAAAAATCCCGACAACGTTGCAACCATTTCCGAAGAGGTGGACTCTGAAGAAATACAGGCGGCTACGCCGGCTGTACTAGCCTAACGTTTCAGGCGTTGGGTGCCCGCTGGCCGGCTGTTGTTGCAGCAGCGGCCGCCGGTGGGCACTTTACCCCGCCGCCGCGGGGCGCTATTGAAACCGAGCGCCAGCCCTTGCCTCACCATCTTTTTCCGCAACTCTATTATGTACGTATCCACCATTAGCTCCACCCACACGCCTACTATCGAGCAGCAGGTATTCCGCATTATCAGCAAGCGCAAAGCCATTCGGGCCAGCCGCGTGCGCAAAACCGCCAGCCTCGCCCGCGACCTGCGCTTCGAAACCCTCGACGTGGTTGATATCATTCTGGAACTGGAGCGCAACTTCAGCATCACCATTCCCGACGAAGTGCCGCTCTATACCGTGGGCGACTTCGTTCGCTTTGTGCGCGACCACGCCGCTGCCGCCTAGCATTATTTTATCAAATGAAAAGCCCCCGCAACCTGAGTTGCGGGGGCTTTTTTTGTTAAGCAGGGGCTGCGTTACTTAGCGCACGTTGCCGCCGGTATCGGCGGCCGTGGTGCTGGGCTCACGGCTGCTGTCGGTGGTGTTGGCGGCCACGCTGCCGGTGCCGGCGTGCTTCGCCGATTCTTCGGCAATGTGCGTGGTAGGTGCGGCCGGGTCGTTGGAGTGCGAGGGCTGTGCGGCGGGAGTAGCCGTTTTCGGCGTCAGGCCGCTGGCGGTGGTGGTTACGTCCGTGGCGCTGGTCTTTACCTCGGCGGGGCGGGTCAGCTCCCACTCGTGGAACTTGTCCATCTCGCCTTTGAGCGTGGTTGAGAACCAGGCTACGAGGGCCACGTCATCGAGCAGGCCCAACACCGGAATGAAGTCGGGAATCAGGTCAATCGGGCTCAGGAAGTAGATGAGCACGGCCACCGCAGCCGCCACCGTGGTGCCGGGCACGCCCGTGTACTCACCCGACATCGACGCCTTGATGAGCCGGAACATGGTCTGGAGGGTTTCCCAGGCTTCGTGGGCCAGCGTCCCCACGTCGTTTTTCTCGCTGGCCTTTTTATAGGCATCGGTCAGGAGCGACTTCATGCGCGTGGGCTGCTTGATGTAGCCCTCGGCGGTGCTCAGAAACTTCTTGAAAATGGCGGAGCCAGCAACGTCGTTGCTGTTCGGCGGGGTTTGTTGGTTTTGAGCCACGGAATGCGAGTTTTAGGGAAGACAAAAGGAAAGACAAGCGTTGCTTATCTAGGCCTGAATACTAGAATGCGGGGTCTAAGGTTATGAGAAAGGTCGGCATTAGCTTCGCCGAACGTCAGAATAACCGGCTTGTTTTGATATGCTACGAACAATAATCGCGCTGCTTAAAAAGTCATTACACAACAAAGGCCCGCTTCGATAAAGAAACAGGCCTTTGCCAAGTGTAGGTATCGAATGACGTTCTATTCAAACACCTTGACTACGAATACATAATCCTGCAGCTTTTTGAGCTGCTGAGGCCGCCCGGTGCCAGCCAGCTGGCCGAAGCGGGGCAGGTGGTAGGGGTAGGTGGTGGCTGATTTCGCTGCTGCCAGCGAATCAACGAGCCGCACGAGGTACGACGACTTGGTGGCAAAGGCGGCGCTCTGCGCGTCGTTCTGCCGGCCGCTCACCACGCCAATCAGGTTGCCGCGCTCATCGAGCAGCGGGCCGCCCGAGTTGCCCGGGTTCACCGGAATACTCACCTGGTAAAAGGCCGTATCGCCCTCAAAGCCCGAGCGGGCGCTCAGCGAGCCTTCGCCATACACCACATCCTCGCGCGGGTAGCCGAGGGTAAACACCCGTTCGCCCAAGTCGGCTTGGCCCGACTTTACCGCGTAGGGCAGCCGGCCGAAGCCGTTGAATTTCTTGTCCGTAATGCGCAGAATGGCAAGGTCGTGCTTCACGTCCGAATACACGGGCTCGGCGTGGTAGCGCTGGTGGTTGCGGCCTTCAATCAGCAACGAATCAGCGCCCTGAATAACGTGGTAGCTGGTCACCAGATAGCCTTCCGAAGTAAGGGCGAAGCCCGTACCGCTGAACTTGCTAACCGGGGCCAGCGGCGGCGTAGCGCTGCCATCAATGCGCTTGATGGTGCTGTTCAACACCTTCTGGTTGTGCTTGAGGTTGTTTATATCGCGGCGAAGCGCCTGGTAGCTGGCCGGAACCGGCAGGTTGGAAGTTTTCCACAAATCCAGGCCTAGCAGCGTGGCAAACACCGCCATCACGGCTACCGAGGCGGCCACGCCCACGGTGGCGCGGTGCCCGCTCCAGAACTCGCGCAGCTTGCGCTCGGTGCGCGAAATGCGCAGCATCGGGTTCACCGTATGGGTGAGGCCGGTGGCGGGCAGGGCAATTTCCTCGGGGGCATCGGCGGCCAGCATGGCAGCGTGGATGCCGCGCAACTGCTGCCGGGTCTGCTGGCGCTGCCCGTAGGCGCGCAGCGTGCCGGTCATCTCGGTAAAGTCGGCGTAGCGCAGGGCCAGGGCCGGGTCGGCCGCCAGGCGCGCTTCGAGGTTGGCGCGGGCGGGCCCGGCCAGCTCGCCGTTCGAGTAGGCTTCAAATAAGGCGTAATAGTCTGCTTCAGTCATCATGGGTAAATGCCGTGGGCCGGAGCCGGCGGCGGTAAGCGAATGGAAGTTCCGCCGGCTATTGCCGACGGCTAACGATATCAGATAGGCTCTTCTTTATAATGGGCGAAGAATAATTTTTTCAAACGCACAAGGCACTTGTATTTCTGGTTTTTGGCATTGTCGGCGTTGGTGTAGCCGAATTCTGCCGTGAGGTCCTGCATCGACTTATCGAGCAGGTAAAAGCCTTCCAAAAGCGAGCGGCACGGTTCGCCGAGGTGGTTCAGGGCCTCGCTCATGGTGGCGAAACGGCGGTCCTGCTCCTCGGCGGCCAGCAGGTCTTCTTCGGCTCCCGTGTTCAGGTACGGGCCGTGCTCCTCGTCGTCGAGCAAACGCACGCCGAAGCGGCTTTTGCTGGTCAGGCGCTTGAGCCACAGGCGGCGGCACACGGCGTAGAGGTAGGTTTTAATCTGGCAGCTGAGCTCCAGGGAGCCGTCGCGTACTTTTTCATAAAACACCATCACGCCTTCCTGGTACACGTCCTGGGCATCGTCCTCGGTACCGCTGTTTTGCAGCACGAAGTGCGACACCATGGGCCAGTGCAGCCGGTAGAGGTGGGCCAGGGCCCGCTCATCGCCGCCGCGAATGGCGGCAATCAGCGCGTCGTCGGTAGGAGTCAAAGAAGAGGAAGTTGGATTGCCCCTGCTCATTCACTTTGAGGGTTAATACTGGCGAAGGCTACAAGTAACCCACTGAAATAATTTTTTTCCGGGCCGGGTTACCTTTCCAGAAAGCAGGGATAAAGGGCGGTTTAAAAGTTAACCGTTTCCAAAATTACCCCCAAAGATGAAAAATCTGTTTAAAGCTGCTGCCCTGGGCCTCGCCCTCACCGCTGGTCTGACTTCGTGCGGCGAAAAGAAGACCGAAGAAACCACCACCGTTGAGACCCCTGCTACCGGCACGGAGACCACCACTACCAGCACCACCGACACCACTGCTATGGCTGCTCCTGCTGCTGATACCACGGCTATGGCTCCTGCTGCTACCACCACCACGACTACGACCGAAGAGAAGAAGTAGTTTGCGGCTGACCCCCGTGGCCAGCGCAAGTCTTCGTCATTCGACAACGGCAGCCCGGATTTTCCACATGGAAAGTCCGGGCTGTTTTTTTGTGCCCGGCTGTCACTGAAGCTGTATAGAAAGTCGGATTTGGATACTTATCTGTCATCCTGAGCGTAGCGAAGGACCTTATCAGGCCAGCATGACGAATGTGAGGACGTGATAAGGTCCTTCGCTACGCTCAGGATGACAACGATTTTGACTTTCTATACAGCTTCAATGACAGTTATTCCACCAGTCGCAGCAAATCGGCGGCAATGCCGGGCCAGGGCTGGTGCAGATTAAGGGTGACGACGCGCACCGGGTGGCCGCCCAGCGTGTAGCGCACGTCCACGTCCTGCGTGGCGGCCGGATAGAGCAGAATGCCTTCCAGGGCCTGGCCGGGGGTGGGACGCTGGTTTTGGAGGTAGGCATAGAGCTGGTAGAGGTGCGGCGCGATGAGGCGCTGCCGGTCGTAGCGCGGGCGCAGGGCGGCGGCGTAATACTTGGTGTCGAGGATGATTTTGCGGTCGGGGGCTTCCAGCGTGGTGTCGGTGAGCATGGTGGGCAGCAGGGCGAGGTCGGCGGGCAGCGGGGCTTCGGCCTGCCAGGCAATGGTTTCGGCAAACACGCGGTAGCGGCGCTGCTCGCGGCGGAAAAAATTGCGGGTGAACTGCTCGAATATGCGGGCCATCAGCACTTCATCGCGCCGGAAATCGGTGAAGCGGCGGCGGCCGGCGGCGGTGGGTTCGGGCAGGGCCATGAGCCAAACCAACTCGCATACGTGCACCAAAAATGCCGCTTGACTATCCGGCCGCTGTCGCCGCAGCTCCCGAAACGTGGCGGCCGTGGGCGGCGGCAGCGTGGCATCATTCAGCCCCGCCGGAAACCGCTGACTGACTTGGTGCAACTCGCGGCGCAACGCCGGAGGCAGAGCCGCCGCCCGGCCCAGTACGCCCAGCGTTTGAGCGATGAGGCGGTGCAGAGGCGAAGCCGTACTCAGCTCATCAAACGTGCAGATGGCGCGGCCCTGGCCCAGCAGGCCCCGGCCCAGCGTGGGGGCCAGCTCCACGCGCCCGCGCAGGCTGGTGAGCTCGGCCTGCTGGGTTTCGAAAGTGCGGGGCAGGCCGGTTTTTAGCAGGCGGCGGGCGGCGTGCAGCAGCACCTGCGCCAGCAGTCCCAGTGGCCGCTCGAAGGGCGTAGCCTCGCTGGCCAGCAGCACGGCCGGCTCGGGCAGCCGGTTCCAGGCGTAGCAGAGGAAATAATAGAGGGTGGGGAGCGGTATCACTTCAAATCAAACGGACCCGTTACATTGAAAGACTGCGATACGGACGGCTGAGGGGCTCAGGTCGTTTGCTTACTCAACAACCAGGACCTTGCCCGACATTAGCCAATAGGGGAATCCTTTAGCCCCTGTGAAATGAAGCAATAATTGTGATGTGGAAAGTTCGGAGGGATTGCCAATAACTGCCACAGATGTGCGATTGTCTGGTTCAATGAGCAAATAAACGGCACACGTCGCCCCTATTTACTGTCAATCCCATTTCGTCTTCCCCATAAGGCGGGTCCTGAAATACTCGCCGCAGGCACCATGCACTCTTTTTCTCTATGCAGGAACCAATGCGGGATACTGTTTGCGAATTAGCGGCTGCGTACCCTAACACATATTTTCTGAGGCTGATTACGCCCTTTGCTGCCAGCAGTGCCTCAAGATTCCGACGATGGAATTTTTTGTCGGACCAAGATGCTACGCGGCTACATGATAGCCGGTCTGTGAGGTTCATCGCCGTAGTTCAATAGCAAAGCCAGGTTGCAGACCATACAGTAAGCCCCGCTCCCCTGAGCTGAAATGTATTTTCTTAAAGCTGAAAATATATTTCAGACTTGAAATGTATTTTCAGCTTTAAGAAAATACATTTCAAGTCTGAGCAGAAAGGAAACGTTGCCGGACAGGCTCGCCAAATAAAATAAGAGGCTGCTTAGGCTATTGAAAAGCCGGCTACGCCAGCAGCTTGCGCAGCTGGGAGGCGGCCGTGGTGGGCTGCTCGCGCCAGTAATCGGCTAGCAGCGGGCCGATTTCCTGCTCGAAAATCAGGCGCAGCCATTCCGCGGCCTGCTCCGGCCGGGCCGGCGGCTGGCAGAAATAGCTGTGGCCGATTTCAAAATCCGGTCCCAGCTCGGGGTCGTCGGCAATGGTTTGGTTGAGGGCGGCCATGCGGGTGCAGAGGCGCTCGATGAGGTCGGCGGGCACTTGCCGGGCCGCTAGCTGCTGCCGTAGCGGTGGGCCAAACTGCGGCCCCAGCGCCACGAAGGCGAAGCGGCGGCGCAGCGCATAGTCCAGTGGGCTGAGGGAGCGGTCGGCCAGGTTGAGCGTGCCGATGACGTAGAGGTTGTCCGGGACGAAGAATCTGGGGGCGTCGGGTGGGGCGTAGGGCAGGCGCAGGGCGTGGGCGGGGCCGCGCTTGTCGGCTTCGAGCAGGAGCAGCAGCTCGCCAAAAATGCGCGGTACGTTGCCCCGGTTTACCTCATCAATCAATAGAAAATAGGGCTGGCCAGGGTCAGCGGCGGCGCGCTGGCACAGCAGCGGCAGCACGCCGGGCACCAGATGGAAGCGGCCCTTGGCATCGGGCCGGAAGCCCAGCATAAAATCCTCGTAGCCGTAGCTGGGGTGAAACTGCACCAGCTCGATGCGGCTTTCGTCCTGTGCGCCCAGCAGGAGCCAGGCCAAGCGGCGCGCCAGGAAGGTTTTGCCAGTGCCGGGCGGGCCTTGCAGCAGCAGGTTGCGGCGGCGTGCGAGGCCCGCTAAAGCCGCGTCCAGCTCGGTTTCGGTAATGAAGAGCTCGGCCAGCGCTTCAGCGCGGGTGTAGGCTGGTGCGGCGTAGGAAGTACCCGGTTCGGAAACGTGGGCGGGTACGCCGTCGTTGTTTTTGGCCAGGCCGGTGTATAAGTCCTCGGCTTGCTGGTGGGCCACTTCCTCGCCATCGGGGCCGGAGCCGGAGGTGAGCACCGGCCGCTTCGTGCTGATGGTGAAATCCAGGCTTTCGAGCAAGGCGTTGGTGGGCGCGCCGGCCGGGCGGGGCCAGTGAGCAGCCGGGTTGCCGGTGGCCAAGCGGTAGGCCAGCTCGGCCACAGCGCGGGGCGGGTAGCGCCGGCCCCGGTACACCAGCTCGTACACGGTGCTGGGCGGCAGCGGGCGGCCTTCGCGGGCTATCTGGCGCAGGGCGCGCAGCACCTGCTCGCGGGTGAGCAGCGGGACAGAATCGGCGGGGGCAACGGACATAGCAAACAAGGTAGAACTGGGATAATCAACAATAAAAAACGTCATGCTGAGCGAAGTCGAAGCATCTCTACCGCAATAGTAAATGAATTACTTGCGCGGTAGA
>JAQBNT010000168.1 GCA_028288445.1 Hymenobacter sp.
CCCCGCCCGCCGACGTGAGCGTGACGACCACCATTCTCACCGCCGAAACCCCGACCCCATGTTCGTAGCCCCTTTGCCTGATATGCGGGTGCGCTTTGCCGTGCGGCCCCGGCCGGTGCCGCCGCCGCCGCCCCAGCTGCTGCTGCGGGCCGGGGCCCTCTACCGCCTCGACTCGGCCACCGGCCCGCTGGTGCGCCTGCTCGACGTGTCGGCCTGTGGGCAGTTTGTGCGGCTGGAAAACCGCCGCATTCGCTTCCGCCACGAAACCCGCACCAGCCGCCTGGTGGCGGCTACTTAGCCAGCCGCCCGCCGGCCCCGCATCCCTTCTAATTGGTAAATCCCATGGCTGAATTCGCCCACTTCCTACCCAAACTGCTGGCTGCTGAGGGCGGCTACTGCCACACCCCCGGTGACGCCGGCCAGGAAACCTGGCGCGGCGTGGCCCGCGCATACCAGCCCGCCTGGTGCGGCTGGGAACTCATTGACCTGGCCAAAAAACGCCGCGGCCTGGCCTCGCCGGTGCCCGCGGCGGCGTACCCGCGCCTCAACAAGGCGCTGGCGGCCGACCCGCTGCTGGCCGTGCGCGTGCGGGCGCTCTACAAAACCCTCTACTGGGACGCCCTGCGCCTGGACGACTGCGCCAGCCAGGCCGTGGCCGAACAGCTGGCCGACCACGGCGTGAACGCCGGCACCGGCCGCCCGCCCCGCATGCTCCAGTACGCGCTGCGCCAGCTGTGCCACCCCGAAGTGACCGAAGACGGCTGCCTGGGCCCGCGCACGCTGGCCGCCGCCAACGCCTGCCCGGCCCCCGCGCTGTTTGGGGCGCTGGCCGAGCTGCGGCGGGACTTCTACCGCTACCGGGCCGGGGCCCTGGCCCTGCCCCTGGCCGACCCGTTGCGCGGCCTCTTCGAGCGCCTGCGCGTGCGGCCCGATGCCCGGCAGCGCAAGTTTCTGGGCAGCTGGCTGAGCCGGGTGGCGGCCATTGCGCCGCCGGCTGGCTAAGGGCTGAGATGGGTGTGGCGCAATGGCCGCCCCGCCTGTGGTGCAGGCCCGCCCCTGGCGGCGCGGCCTAGCTACCCACCCCCGCGTTGCCCTATTGGGCGGCGCATCGTTGCTTTTTCCGCATTTACGTCCCAATCCCATGACCCCGCCCAAAAACATTTCCCAACTCACTGCCGAAATTGACACCGCTGTCAACGTTACGGGGCCGGCCCCGCACAAGACCACGGCCAGCGGCCTGAATACCTTGCTGAAAAGCCTGGCCGCTGAACTGACGACGCCCGCGCCGGTGTCCCCGCTGCCCCTTGCCACCACCAGCGCGGCCGGGGCCGTGAAAGTGGGGGCCAACCTGACGGTGGCCCCCGATGGCACCGTGGCGGCCGCCGCCCAGGTGCAGAACGGCCTCGCGCCCGACACCGCCACGGCGGCCCCCTCGGTAGCGGCCGTCAATACCGCGCTGACGGGCCTGACCACCACGCTGGCCAGCCTGAGCACGGCCCTGACCACCGAGAAGACGCGCATGGATACCCTAGTGGCGGGCGCGCCAGCGGCGCTGGATACCCTGGCCGAAATCAGCAGCCAGCTGGCGGCCGATGCCCAGGGGGCCGCGGCCCTGCTGGCTACTCAGAACCAGCACACGCAGCAGCTGGCCACGCTGAAGCCCCTGGTGGCGGGCACCAACGTCAGCTTCAACACCAGCACTACGCCCGGCTCCATCATTATCAGTGCCACGGTACCGCCGGATGTATTGTCGGCGGTGGCCCGCCGGTACCGCAACGGCGGCGGCGGCTGGATTACGCACACGTCCTATTACGAGGCCATTGCCAGCCTGGGCGATACCGAGCTGGCCGTGCTCAACCGGCTGCAGTACACGGCGGGAATCACCACGGCCACCATGTGCTACGGCAGCGTGGAAGCGGCGGGGTTTCCCATTGTGGTAAATGCGGTGTTCAGCTTTGGCTGCTATAATGGCTATATCCGCAACGCCAGCTTCAGCGGCAGTGGCAGCCTGGTGGCCACCTCCTCTGGCGTGCCCAACGGCTGCATCTACGTCCTGGCCAACGTTCGGTCTTCGCTGAAGCTGACGGTGAATGCCTTCGCCACGCTCTACCTCGACAACTACGTGGCGACGGCCCCGCACACCATTACCTACGCGGGCACGCTGGTCATCCACGCCAACTGCGACCTGACCGGGGTCACGCTAGTGAAAAGCGGCAACGGCGTACTCGACGACCGGCGCGACGTGCTGGTGGCCCCCAACGGCAGCCGGTACCGGCTGCTGGTGGACAACAGCGGCGTGCTGAGCACCGTCGCCCTCTAGGCCGGCGGCCCCGCCCATTGCCTGCGCCGGGCGGCCCGCCTGGCTCCTGCGGCCTGACGGTATTTTTTATTTTCCTCGACTTGCCTTGCCCGGCCTTCGGGCCGGGTGGGGCACCAGCTGCCGGGCCCGTCGCTTTTACGCCGGTTTAGGCCGGCTTTCTTCCTTATGCAAGCTCCCCGCACCCCGGCCGCCCCAGCCAAAGCCACCGCCGCGCCCACCCTGCGCCCGGCCCAACCGCTGCTGCAGCCCACCCTGCGCCCGGCCCAACCGTTCCTGCAGCCGGCCCGGCGCCCGGTGGCGGCCACGCCCGCTGCCCGCGCCCAGCCAGTTCGGCCCGCGCCCGCCGGCCACTCCGACCTCGACTGGCTGCCCACCTTCGTGCAGGAGAAGGCCAGCGCCTACGCCCACGGCTTGGCCGGCTACCCGCTGCTGACCGTGCTGCTGGCCCACGACCCCTTCACCGGGCAGCGCGTGGCGCGCACGCCCCAGGCCCTGGCCGAGGGCCTGCTGGCCCTCAGCCCCGACGGTCAGCAGCTCCTGCGCACGGTGCGCGAGTCGGGCGTGCTGCCGGCCGTGGCCGAGCTCATCGAGCAGCACGCGGCGGCCCACCACCTCAGCCAAGCCCGCGTGCGCGCGGTGCTGGCGCAGTCGGCCCAGGGCTTCCATAGCCTTAGCGCGTGGCACCCGGCCGACGCCTTACGCCTCGTGGTGAACCCCTTCGAGCGCCTGGCGCTCGATGCCTTCCACTTTGCCCAGGCCGTGGTGCCGCCACTGCTCGAGCTGGTGTTTGCGCGCGTGGCCGGCCCCCGTGCGCCGCAGGTGCTCGCCCTGCTCCGGCGCACGGGCCAGACGCTGCGCGTCATCATGCAGCACCCGGTGCGCTTCCTGGGCTACCTGGTGGAGGCCGCCAAGCGCGGCTTCCTGGGCTTCGTACACAAGGCCGACACCTACCTCAAGGACGGCATGGCCCAGTGGATTCTCGGACCCCTGGCTCAGCTCAACCTCACGCTGCCCAAGCACTTTGACGCGGCCGGCATTCTTTCGCTGAGCTTGCAGGTGCTGGGCCTGACCTACCCCAACCTGCGCCAGAAAATGGTGCACAAGGTGGGCGAGACGGCCGTGGCCGCCCTCGAAAAAGGCGCCGGCCTGGTGCAAACCCTGGCCACCCAAGGCCCGCGCGCCGCCGGGCAGGAGCTGCTGGCCCTGGCCGGCGACCTGGTGGCCCAGGTGCGCCAGCAGGTAGAAGACGGCGTGCGCAGCTGGCTGGCCCGGACCCTGCTCGGCCGCCTGGTCACCGAGCTGCTCAAGCTGCTCACCCCCGCCGGGGCCGTGCTCACGGCCCTGGAGAAAACCTACACCACGGTGCTGTTCTTCCTCGACAAAGCCCGGCAGTTCCAGCAGCTGCTCGCCACCCTCGTCAATGCCCTGGCCCCCATCGCCGCCGGCAAAATTGACGCCGCCGCTACCAAAGTCGAGCAGGTGCTCGCCGGCTTCGTGCCCCTGGCCCTGGGCTTCGTGGCCGACTTCATCGGCCTGGGCGGCCTCCCCGCCGCCGTGCGCGCGCAGCTCACCCAAGTGCGCACCCTCGTCAACGCCCTCATCGACCGCCTCCTCGACAAGGTCCTGCAGCTCGTCGGCAAGCTCGCCAAGGCCGGCCCACAGGTGGCCACGGATGCCGTGGGCACCGTCAAAGGATGGCTGGGACTACGGCAGAAGTTTGCACTTTCCAATGGCGAAAAGCACACCCTGTTCTTCAGGGGAGCACCCGGGCAAGCTCAATTGATGATGGCTTCCGAGGAAATGCTCGTGCTTCGGTATCTGGACCGCCGACAGGCTTACGTACGCGAGCAGAATCCCCCGGACAAAGACAAGCAGCTACAGCACAGCGCCGCCGCCCGCCTGTTGGCCGAAGACTTGGAGCAACGTATCCTCACTACTACTCCGCAGCTACACCAGGATGGGCCTGCAGTGGCCGTAAAGGTGCAGGAGCTGGGCATCGCCATGGGCTTGGTCGGCGGCTTGACCGACGAGGCGCACCTCCCGCTTCCCACTACGGCTATTTCAAATTACGACCGCCTCCAGAGCGCCACGATGAAATCATCGGACCTCACGCTCATTTCCTCCAGCTCCGCCAGCAAAACCAACGGACTAGGAAACCAGAGCCCTAACGGCTGGGCCTTACTGAAAGAAGCGGGCTTTACCCGAAATACCTCGCCCGAAATCTGGGTGCGCATGCACTTGGTGAGCCAAAAGCTGAGTGGTGAACCAACGGATGCCAACCTGGTGCCCGCGCCCAGCCGGCAGAACACCGGCGAAGTGCTGACCTTTGAAACCCTGGTCAAGAAGCTGGCTGGCGTGGGCCCCGGCAAAAAGAAAAGCATTACGCGCCAGCCCAGCGTGCTGTGGCTGTACACGACGGCTACGTTCCACGACTCGGCCAAGGAGCAGGAGATTCTGGCGCCCTACAAAGGGGCCATACCCGACGACGCCAAGCAGCCTTACTTCGCCCGCCAGGTGCTCTTCGAGGCCGGTATCCACTACTACGTGCCCAACCCCGACCCGGCCAAGGCGTGGGTGCGCGACCCCACGGCCTACTTCCGCCTGACGGCCACGATTTCGGCTCCCAAACTCGACCCCGACCACGTATGGGTGCCCAACCTGAACGACATCGGCGAAGCGGTTATTGCCGACCGCTCCAACTGCTCGACCCGCTTCGCCCGCATGGTGAAACGGGTGCAAAAGGCAGGGAATTATCAAAGGCCTGATGATGTAGAAGCCCGTCTGATAAAAGCTCGTTATCACCCCGACCACAAAGCCGATGTCAGCAGCTTCGACACCGATTTGGAGCTATTGATGGCCGCCCTCACCGACACCCAAACCATTATGACCGACCGCCCCCCCACTAAAGGTAAGAAGCAACGGGTGAAGGCGCCTATGGGCAGGCTGGAAGCACACGACAAGAAGAAATAGCCGCTATCTTGCTACCCCACCTGTGCTTTTTCCTTATGACTTCCCTTATTGCCCAGGTTGAACACCTGCTCACCCAATTGGCTGCGAACCCCCGCATAGAATTACTGGAAGAGGAATTCAGCTATGAGCCCAATCCAGCGCTTGAATTAGCAGATTCGGCAGCCTTTCAGTTGAGCAAGTATGGCTTTGTGGTGCCGGAAGCGGGGTGGGAGTTGTTTTTTAGCATGTACGGCGAAGGCATGGACATTGCCTGGATAAGCCACCCCGACCCCAGCCACCCAGCCCTGGCCGACCCGCTCGTGGGCAGCCTCAACATGGTGGACATCGGCACGAGTATCCGCCACTCAAAATACCGGCTGCACATGGACGTGCCCGAGCCGGGGGCCGAACACGCCAGCTACTTCGACAACAGCGGGCACCAGGACACGGTGCTGCCCACCATGCTGCTCTACGACCGCGCCCAGCGCCACTACCTGGGCCTCTACGCCTTCCTGCGCCCCGAGCTGGTAAAAATCGAGCTTGACCTGGCCGAGTACGCGGCGGCAGCGTTGGCCTGGCACGGCGCCTACGGCTGGCAGCTGCTCTACTGCGACCTGGAGGAATTTGAGGGCCTGCCGCTGTCCTTGCGCCAAGAGGTGTATCGGCTGAAAGAGGCGCTCCCGCGTTTATTTCCCGAAGCCGATTGGTCGGTGATTACGACGAAGAAGGCTTATTTCGACACCCAACAGCACGATGGCGTGGCTTAAAGAAGCCACGTTACGGAGTCCCCGACAGCGTGCGTAGCTGGCCAGCCTGCTGAGCCCGGCCCGGACCCTGCTCGGCCGCCTGGTCACCGAGCTGCTCAAGCTGCTCACCCCGGCCGGGGCCGTGCTCACGGCTATCGAGAAGACCAACTCCACGGTGCTGTTCTTCCTCGACAAGGCCCGGCAGTTCCAGCCGCTGCTCGCCACTGTGGTCAATGCGCTGGCCCCCATCGCCGCCGGCCAGGTGGACGCGGCCGCCACCAAAGTGGAGCAGGTGCTCGCCGGCTTCGTGCCCCTGGCCCTGGGCTTCGGGGCCGACTTCATCGGCCTGGGCGGCCTGACCACCACCGTGCTCGCAGCTCACCAAGGTGCGCACCCTCGTCAACACCGTCATCGACCGCCTGCTCGAAAAGGTCCTGTAACTCGTCGCCAGGCTCGTGGCCGGCGGCAAGCAACTGGCTCACAATGCAATGGACCCGGCCGGGGCAAAAGGCTCCGACGCCCGCACCCCGAAGTGGAAGCAGGCGGCGCTCGACGCGGGCGGCGCGTTTGGATTAGTGCTGTTGCGCGATGAATCCCTCGCCCCCTCAAAAGCGCGCCGCGCAGCTAAGGCGCCGCCGAAAAAGCGCGGACTTGCCGGCCAAATGCTTTGCCCCGCGCCGCCAAGCCGTCAGAGCCTCGATAGGTCAAATACCAATTTGTCAGTCAACAAATTATGGCCGGTACTTGCGGCAAAAACCACCCGTGAGCACCCTTTTTTGTTAGGGAAAACCCGCTCCGCGCCCGCATTTTGCTGCCTTCATCAGCCGCTCCCTCCACGCTTGCCCCGGCCCAAGCCACCGCCGCGCCTGACTCAGGTGCTGGCCGACACCTGGGCCACGGTCAAGAGCCTGGGATGGCTCGACCTGCCCGCCGCCCTCCAGCGCCTGGCCCGGCCCTGGCTCGCCCTGGCCCGCGACCTGGCCCGCTTCGTGGTCCAGGCCGAAGGTGCGCTGCTGCGCTTCCTCGTGCAGGCCGTGCTCGGCGAACAAGCGGCCCCCGTGCTCAAAGCCCTGGACCGGGGCGGCGAGCTGCTGCTGCGCATCCTGCGCCACCCGCTGCCGTTCCTGCAAAACCTGGTCGCCGCCGGCTGGCGTGGTTTCCAGAACTTCCTGAACAACGGCCCGCGCCACCTGCTCGCCTCGGTGCAGGACTGGCTGCTCGGCGGCCTGGCCAAAGCGGGGTTGCACCTGCCCGCCCGCCTGGATATGGCCGGCGTCATCGACCTGCTGCTGCAAGTCTTTAAGCTGACCAAAACCGCCCTGCTCGGCCGCCTGCGCACGCGCCTGGTGGCCGTCATCGGCCCGGAAAACGCGGCCCGCCTCGAAGAAGTCGTTGCCCAGGTGGGCGGCGTGGCCCTCACGCTATGGCAGCACGGGCCGGCCGCCGCCTGGCAAGCCATCAGCCACTACGCCGGCGACCTCAAAGACCAAGCCCTGGCCTTTGTGCAGCAACAAGTGCTGGGCGTGGCCGCCCGCGCCGTGCCCGTGTTCCTGGCCACGCTGGCCGTTCCCGGCGGGGCCTTCGTGCAGGTGGCCCGCGGCATTTATAACGGGGTGATGACTTTCGTGGAGAAAGGCCAGCAGATTGCCCAGGTCGGCACGGCCCTGCTCGACTCGGCCAGCGCTATTGCCGCCGGCCAGCTCGCGCGTTATTGCGTATAACTACCTATTTATCAATGTCTTAATTTTGGCAGCAACGGGTTATGGTGCCGTTATTGCCTTTTCCGGCCTAGGTCCGGCGCGGAGCAAACCCCATCTTCGTAGCTGGGTCTTTTTCGCTTGCGCGTGGGTCTGAATCAGACAGATGCACCGCATATTCCTGATAAATACTGTACATATTATATGCATAATACATATTATGCATTACGCATGCATTCTGTGCGGCTGTTATGGTTCATCAGGCCGGCCCTAGCTTTTCAAAACGTCCGGTTTTTTATCCCTTTCTCTCCATGTCTGCTCTCACCGACAACTTACTGGCCCAGCTTCCGACCCTGATTCGGACCAACGGCCGCACCACTGCCGCCGATGTGCGGGCCTTCGAAACCCAGATGATTGCCGCCATCGCCCAGCTGGAAACGCGGGCGCGCGGCACCCGCATCCACTACGCCAACGGCGTGCCCGCCGCGGCGCTGGGCCAGGAGGGCGACATGGGCGTGAATCGCCTCACCGGCGACTACTACCAGTTCACCAACGGGGCGTTCGTGCTGCTCTTCAACGCTTTTGCGCCGGGCGGCGCGGCCGCGGCCGCTACGTACCTGGCCGGTGCCAATGCGGAGCTGGCCCCCACGGGCACCGCCAACCAGTACACCCTGAACGTGGTGGACAGCGCGGTGCGCAGCCTCGTGCGCAGCCCCAACGGCAGCACCCTGGTGGGGCCTTTTAGCGGCAACCTGGCTGCCACCGGGGCCCGCAACGTGGCCGTGGGCATGAGTGCCGGGGCCGCCCTCACCACGGGCCACGAAAACACGCTGGTAGGCCCCCGGGCCGGCCTGGCCCTCACCACCGGCTACCACAACACCGTGGTGGGCGTGGATGCCGGCCGCACCATGACCACGGGCTTCTACAACACGCTGCTGGGCATCAACGCGGGTTTTTTCCAGACCACCGGCGAGTGCAACGTCTTCCTGGGCGTCTCGACCGGGTATAGGAATACCGCGGGCAGCTACAACGTGGCCATCGGCAACGCCACCGGGGTGAACCTGTCCACGGGCAGCTACAACGTGCTGGTGGGCTACGAAACCGGGGGCCGCATGTACAACGGCCACCATAACGTCGCCATCGGCCACTCGGCCGGCTTCGGCGGCGGCACTAGCAACGTCTCGCTCGGCAACTCGGCCGGGGCCTGGGGCGGCACCAGCAACCTTTCGCTGGGCAACTCGGCCGGCCCGGCCAACGCCGGCATTACCAACGCCGTGGCCCTGGGCAACGGGGCCGTCACCACCCAGGACAACACCCTGGTGGTGGCCAACGAGCTGCGGGTGGGCATCGGCACGGCCACGCCAGGCTCCAAGCTCACCGTGGCCGGCACCATTGAAACCACCAGCGGCGGCCTCCGCTTTCCCGACGGCACCACCCAGACCACGGCGGCGGCCCCGACGGCCCCGCTGGCCGTTTGCCAGGTTTTCTTCGGCGAACAGTCCTTGGGCAATGCCTACAATGCAGAGTTGCTGACCAAAGGTGCGGCAAGCATCGATACCCACCGCTCTTGGGAGCCCGATGAGAACACGTTCACCGTGCGCCCCGGCCAGGCCGGCTTGTACCGCTGCGAGCTGACGGTGCGCTGGGCGCACGGAGTTGAGGAATCCACGAGCCTCGGCCTCGGCATCGACCATGCTCCTCAGGATTCCCCGCGCATGACCTGGCGCACCATCGCCGCCAACTTCGGCCCGCTGCCGGGGGGAGAATCCGTTTCGAGCGCGCCCACGCTCTACCAGCTGAGCGAGGGCGACACCCTGGTGGCCTTCCTCGCCGGGCCCTATCCCGCCAACGTTGCCGGCGGCCACCTGCTCATTGAGCGCATCCGCTAGCGGCGGCCACCGGGCGGCCGGCTACAGGTCCTTCACCAGCCACTCCTGTCCCTGCGCGTCGCGCTCCCGCCGGAAGCCCTGCGAGAGGTACACCAGGGCCAGGTTTTCCTCGAACGTGGTGCCTTTGGCCGTGTTCTTCTTCTGCATCAGCTCGAAGGCTTCGCGGGCCTCCTGCACGCGGTAGCGCACCGCCGCGGGCGGGCTGCTGCCGGGCTTGCGCAGGGCCGCCTTGTGGCGCTGGGCCACGCTCTTGCGGTATTCCTCGGCCAGGTGGCCCTTGGTGATGGCCGTAAACACGGCCCCCGCCAGGCTCTTAATCTTGCCCTGGTTGCTCTTGGTGCGCTGCTGGTGCACCACGTACTGCACGTAGCCGGGCGCAATCTCGCCCTTGTCGAGCAGCTCGCCGATGGTGGCCATACTGCTGGCCGACACGCCCACCTCCAGCAGGGCCTTCTGCCACTCCGTGGTGGCCGGCAGCGAGGGCAGCAGCACCTCGCCGGCCACCGGCGCAAACCGGAACCGGATTTCCTCCACGCTGTTGCCCTTGCCCCGGATGAAATCGTACTCGAAGGCCAGGTTGGTCTGGGCCAGCTCGTGGCGGGCCCGGTCCAGCACCCGCAGCTTGAACAAGGGGAATTGCTTGTATTGCCCTTCCAGGTCCAGCACGCGCTTCAATTCATCTACCCGGATGGTGCGCGTGCCGAAGCTCCCGTACTGTTTCAGCAGCCAGTAAATGCGGTAAGAATGGGCACTTTTGAGCTTGAGCAGCTGCATGAGCTGGGCCTGCGTAAAATTTCCGTCGTTGAGCTGGAGCAAATGCTCGCGCACCCGGTCGTTGAAACGCACCACCAGGGCCCGTTCTTCGCTGCTGTAGTCGGCGTAGGCCATCAGCGGGGTGTTGGAGAAGCTGGGGGCCTCTTCGACCGCCTGGCCCGCTCGTTTGGCTTTTTTCTTCTTGCTGGGCCGCTCCACGTAAATCACCCGCGAGGCCAGCAGGGCGCACATGTCCTTCAGCTGCTGGTAGTCGTTGCTGCTGGGCCGGCGCCCCGACAGGGCCACCACCTCCGTCACGGGAATGCGCAGCTCGTGGAACTCGGTGTCGTCGCGGTCCACGCGGGCCAGCATGGCCATGAACAGGCGCATCTCCAGCGTCGTCAGGGCAAAGCGCGCGTTCACCAGGTCGTTGCGCTGCACCACCAGCTTGCTCACTGGCTCGGGCGTTTCGTGGTCGAAGAGTTCGGCTTGCATGGCAGTGCGGCGGGCAGAAAAAGCACGGTTGGTAGAGCAATAGTATTACAAAAAATATTTCTGTAATAGGCATTCGTGCTTTTTGTAATAGGGCTGCGCCGGAATTTCGTGCTTTTTGTAATAGGGCATTCGTGCTTTTTGTAATAGTCTGTCGTGCTTTTTGTAATAGGCAATTCGTGCTTTTTGTAATAGAGTTGCCTCTGGGAACCCTAACAATCAATTAGTTACGGACCCTGTAATATAGGTAATAGTATAATAGGTAAAAACTACCGTTTAAAAGGTCGTTTTTTAAAGTTTTTAAAATCAATAAGTTATGCTATTTACTTGCGCTGGTTACTCAAAAAAAAGGGTTTATTGGGCGGCGGCGCGGCATTCGTGCTTTTTGTAATAGGCTGCGGGAAAGAAATTCGCGTTAAATTTCTAAAAATCAATATTTTACATTGGATTAGGCATACTCGTCAGGTATCCGGCTCAGCGCGCTACTATTACAAAAAGCACGAATGCCAGAGTTTAGCAGTGGCCGCTGTGCCGCCTATTACAAAAAGCACGAAATCAACGCCCCTCCCCGGCCCGTGGGTTTCGTGCTTTTTGTAATAGGCGGCACAGCGGTTTGGGTGCGCGTTGCAAAGCCGGAACGCACCCAGTATTGGGCCCGAGGGGCGGCCGTGTGCCGACATAATAGCAGGACTGGCCCAGTTACAGGAGAGCCAGAAACCCATACCTGCGGCATGCATTTCATGCATATGATATTTACAGTGCTCCTAATGCGCCTTTTATGTATTGTAAATACAATATTGCAAATGCAGTCCGTACGCCCGTTGTTTGTGCCCACAACTATTTTTAGCACAGAACTTATGCAGGTATTTACCATTGCGAACCGGAAGGGTGGGGTTGGCAAAACCACCTCCGCCTGGGCCATCGCGCATTCGCTGGCCCAGCGCGGGCAGCGCACGCTGCTGGTCGATTGCGACCCGCAGCGCAACCTCTCGCTTATTCTGCCCCAGCTGCCGCCCGACCGGCACATCGGGCTGGTGGCGAGCGGCGACGCCACCCTGGCCGAGGCCATGCAGCCGGTGGGGCCCAACCTGTGGCTGGTGCAGGCCACGGAGGCCATCGTGGCGGCCGAAAAAGTGCTGGGCACCCAGATGGATTACATCATGGTGCTGAAAAACGCCCTGACCGGCCTGGACACCCAGATGGACTACGTGCTGTTCGATACCAGCCCGTCGCCGCACTCGCCCCTGGCGGTGGCCGCGCTCACGGCTTCCACGGCCACCTTCGTACCGGTGCACCCGGAGTACCTCAGCTACGAGGGCCTCACCTCGCTGCTCGACGTGGTGGCCAGGGTCCGCAAAAGCTTTAATCCCGGCTTGCGGGTCGGGGGGCTGTTTCTCACCCGCTACTCGCCGAGCTACCGTAAGCGCCTGCACCACGAGTTCGTGGAAATGCTCCGCCAAGACCCCATCCTCGGGCCCTTGCTGATGCACACCACCATCCGTGAGAATATTGCGTTGGCCGAGGCCCAGGTGAACCGGCAGAGCCTGCGCAACTACGCCCCCGGCAGCAACGCCTACGAAGACTACGAAGCCCTGACCCAGGAACTGCTGGCGCGAAGCGCCGAATAACAGTCATTAACAACACCTGCATCATACATGCCATATGCTTTATGCATACCATATGTATGATGCGGATGGTGTTCCCGGTATGGGTATTGAAACTTAATGAGTTACTAACGAAGAAGATGAAAAAGCCTGTTTCAAAATTTGGTCTATCCGCCTTGGTGTCGCAACCCACGCCGGCCCCGGCGGACTCAGTCGATACGCTGCTCTTTGCCCCCAGTTCTTTGCCGGAGAGCCCGGGTGCTGCGGCCCCGTCAGCGGTGGCTCCCAACGCCAAAACGCGGTTTACCAACGTACTGCCCACGGCTACTTACGTGCAGCTGCACCAGTTGGCTTTCTGGGACCGCCGCGACATGAGCGCCATCATCGAGGCGGCGCTTCAGGAATATTTTGCCAGCCGTCCGGAGGCTGCCCGGCCCCTGCCGGAGCCGGAGCGGCTGAAGCGAAAGTTGCCCAAACTGTCGTAAAAAGGTATTAAAAAAATACCTCGTCTGGGGCCGTAAGAGGCAGTAATTAAGAGTACATAGCTCTGGGTTTTTATACCTTTAATTACTCCGTTAATTCGATGACAATGTGTTGATTAAGTAGTAGGCGAAGGATAATTATTCCACGCTGGCCCCGGCGCTCGACGGACGCAAAAACGCCGGCTACTGCAGTAGCCGGCGTTGCTTTTTGAGGAACCGGTGGAAGGCGGGGCTTAGAGCAGCTTGCCTTCTTTCTGGTATTCCAGGCGAATGCCTTCGGTAATGTCGGCCAGCGTGAGGCGTTGGTCATTGTCCGGGCCGCGCCCCAGTGTGCGCAGAATGGCAAACTGTACTACGTTGAGAATGGCTGCCCCTGACAGCTCGTAGCGCGGGGCCAGCAGCTCGGGGCGCAGGTCGTCGGCCAGGCGGTCCTGCGCGGGCAGGGTGCGCTGCCAGAGGCTCAGGCGCTCGGTGGGGGTGGGGAGGGAGAACGGCACCATGGCCTGGAAGCGGCGGGCAAAAGCGGGGTCGAGGTTGCCCTTGAGGTTGGAGGCCAGCACCACCAGGCCGTCGTACTCTTCCACTTTTTGCAGGAGGTAGGCGACTTCCTGGTTGGCAAACCGGTCGTGGGCGTTGTTGGTCTCGGTGCGCTTGCCAAACAGGGCTTCGGCTTCGTCAAAGAACAAAATCCAGCCCTGGGCATTCGCCTGGTCAAACAGGCGGCCCAGGTTTTTTTCCGTTTCGCCAATGTATTTCGACGTGACCTGCGACAAGTCGACCCGGTACACTTCGCGGCCGGTATACTTGCCCAGCAGCGTGGCCGTGAGGCTCTTGCCCGTGCCGGGCGGGCCGTAGAACAGGGCGCGGTAGCCCGGCTTGAGGTGACGGCCCAGGCCCCAGGACTTGCGCAGCGCTTCGTGGTGCAGCACCCAATGGTTCACGTCCTCGACGAGGGTGCGGGTGGCGGGGGGCAGCACCAGGTCGTTCCAGTCGAGCTTGGTGGTGAGGCGCTGGGCCGGAAAATCGGCCCCCAGGCGTGGGCCGGCCGCGTGGCCGGTCAGCAGGCGTTCTAGGGCGTGGGCCTCCAGCACCAGGCGGCCGCTGAAGCGGGGCTCGCCGGCGGGCACCTCGGCCAGCGCCAACAGGCCCGAGCGGGCCAGGGGCCGGTCGGGGCCAAACACCGTGGTGCGCACTGTTTTTTGGGCCAGCAGGTTGGTGCCGCACAGCAGGAAAAGGGCGGTATCGCCGGTGGGCAGCAGGCTGCGGCTCTGTGTGCCGCGCACGGCCCCGAACTCGGGCAGCTCGCCGCCATCGGGCAGCAGCTCCAGCAGCAGCTGGTCGAGGAAGCCGGGACGCAGGTGGGGGGCCAGGGCCAGCACCACCACCATTTGGGCGGTGCCGGGCAGCGCGTGCAGGGGCTGGCAGGCTTTCACATGGCCCAGGCCCAGGGCCCAGGTGCCTTTCTGGGAGCTGTAGCTGCGTTTTTTTCCGGTGTAATACAGCGGGGAATGGCCGCGGCTTTTGAGCTCCTGGCCGTAGGCGCTGGCGAGCAGCAGCTGCTCCAGGCTTTGGTTGGCATCGCCGGCGCTGGGGTCGCGCGCGTAGCGCAGGCGCTGGCCCAGGCAGTCGGCGAGCAGGAGCAGGCTGCTTTTCCACGGGTACTCATCGGGGAGGCGGTGCAGCGATTCCAGCAGGGATAGGGGGGAGGGGGCAGGACTAGCCATCGGCGGGGGTGGGGAGAATGGGGAAATACAGGCGGGCCCGGCGCGCGGGGCAGCGGGCAGATTGAAGATGCAAGATGGCGCAGCGGGGCAGCCGGGCCTAGCCCAAAAAAGGTATTCACGGGTAAATCACCCGCCTATTGCCAAAAACAAAATTCTGTTAATCAATAATATATAACCAAACTGGGTCCCGGCGGCCGGAACGGTGCTTTGGGGCCGGCCAGGCCCTGGCAGAAGGCAAAGGCAGGCGCAGCGGTTAGCTGGCGTGAATGTGCAGGATGCCCCTGGCCGTGAAGCCCGCGCTGGGGTCCTGGCGCAGGGAAAGGGTGTGGTAGCCCGGTGTATCGCAGCTGATTTCGGCGGGCGGGCTTCGCCCTCTTTGCAGGGGTGGTACTTGCGCCACTCCACGCCGTAGCGGGCCGCCAGCAGTTCCACGGTGTAATCTTTACCGCTGAGCCCTTCGCTGTCCCTATACGTAGCAGCGGGCCCATCCGGCACCACGGGCACGAGCCGGCCCATCGTTTGCTCCAGGCGCGTGGCCGCTGCCGCCACCCCACCGGCGGCAATGGTGCCCAGCGCGTCGAGGAAGGTGCCCACCACCGCGCCCAGCTGCTGGCCGCGCTCGCGGAAGAACTGCACCGTATTATAAACGCCGCGCACGGCTTCTACCACGGCCCCGCCCG
>JAQBNT010000096.1 GCA_028288445.1 Hymenobacter sp.
TTGCCGGGGTAGCGCGTCACCATGTCGTTCATATTGCTGAAGCACTGGGCCGTGAGCGTGGGCCAGTTGGCGGCCGTGGGGTAGAGCGACATGCCAATGACATCGTAGCGGGCCCCGTTGAGGCGCAGCCCATCAAACAGGTAGCGAAACAGGCTGTTGTTGAAGCCATTGGAAATGTGCACGATGACCTTGCTGGTCGGGTTCACCGCCTTCACGGCCGCGTAGCCCCGGTCCACGAGGCTGGCGAAGTTGGCCATGTTGGTCGAGGCGCGGCCTTCGGGCCAGAGCATGCCGTCGTTGGTTTCGTTGCCCACCTGCACCCATTCGGGCACGATGTTGTTGTCTTTCAGCGAGTCGAGGACGTCGTAGGTGTGGTTGTACACGTCGTTTTGCAGCTGGGCCAGGGTGTGGCCCACCCAGGCGGCGGGCTTGGTCTGCTGGCCGGGGTCGGCCCAGGAGTCGCTGTAGTGGAAGTCAATCATGAGCCGAAAGCCTTGGTTGCGCGCCCGAATAGCCTTGGCGATGATGTCGTTTTTGCCGTTCCAGCCGCCGGCCGGGTTCACCCACACCCGCAGCCGGATGGTGTTCATGTCGTGGTCGTGCAGCAGCTGGAACAGGTCCTGCTGGGTGCCGGCCTCGTTGTAGAAGCGGTAGTTGGAGGCCTCCATCTGGGTCACCCAGCTCACATCGGCTCCCTTGGCAAAGGGCGTGGTGGTTTGGGCAGCGGTATGGCGCGGCAGCCCGAGGATGAAACCCAGCAGCAATAGCAACAGTAAATTTTTCATCATTTCAGAAAGAAAAGGCAGCGGACGCACTGGCTACTCAGGAGATGTTACGGTATTTTTAGAAAAAGTATTCGGCCAAGACCCTCGTTATTAAGGCTGGGTGCAAAGGCTGACTAGCTGAGAGAATGGTGCAGCCCCCGGCAAGCGCAGCAGTAGAAAATATGGAATAACTGGCAGAAGTTGGCAGCAACTGGCCGGGCCAGCAGTAGTCCACAGTTAAGCAACCACAACCCGGGAATCCGGCCTGCTATTGCAGCGAAATCGACTCAACATCCACGCTAACCGGGCTGCCCGTAGCATTGGCGGCCTCCCAGGTCAGGTGCAGCACTTCGGCCTCCGAAATTTTCAGGCTGCCCGCCCCGTAAGCCTGGTATTGCAAAGGCAGGAAGCCGGGGTAGGGCCGGGGCATCAGCAGCAGCGGCGCTGGCCGGAAGGCGCTGAGCGGCAGGCGGATTTCCCGCACCTCCGCGCCCAACGCCAGCGGCGCGGCGTAAGCCACGGCATCTTTCGTGGTCAGGGTGAGGCTCACCTTGGCATCGGGCTGGCTGCTGCGCGCCCGCACCACCACAGTGGTGAAGCCGGCCAAATCGGTGGCGCGGCCGGCCAGTTTATCGCCGAAAAATGCCCGCAGGCTAGCGGCCGGGCCGGTGGCGGCGGGCTGGTTGGGCCGGGGCGGGCCTTGCACGAGGCGCAGGGCCAGGTTGCCGTCGGGTAGGGTCACGTAGTCGGTCCAGCTCATGGGGGCCAGGCCCTGCGCCTCGATGCGCTCCTGGTCGCGGCTGGCCCGAAAGAGCGGCAGCGGCGCGCCGGCCGCCACAATGGGCACTTCGTAATGCTCGGCGTGGGCAAAGTCCCAGTCGCGCGGCTGGCCGCCGAAGCCGCCGGGGAAAGTGAGGGTTTGCGCGCCTTTTTTCACCACCAGCCAGTAGCGGAGCTGGCCGGGATAAAGCAGTTCGGCGGGCACGGTGGCCTCCAGGGTGGCGTAGCTGCGGGTGGTCATGGGCAGGGTGCGCGTCTGGCCGTAGTAGTGCTGCGCCACGAGAAACACGCTGTCTGAGGGCGCGAGGCCGCTGATGGTGGCGTTGATGCGCAGCGGCTGGCCGGCGGCAGCCTGGGCCGGCGCGGTGTGGCGCACCTGCTGCTGGGCCCCTTCCAGAAACACAAACCCTTTGGGCGCGGCGAAATCGCGCAGTTCACCGCGGTTGAACACGGTGCGCGGAGTGAAGGCGATGGTTGATTTGCCGGACGCGGCCACCAGATATACACCGGGCCGCACAGTGGTGTGGCCGTTGGTGGTGTGCGCCTCTTGGCTGTTATACTCGTTCAGGGCACGTAGCGAAAAGCTGGGGCCGAGGTCCGGCAGCGAAATTGCTAACGGCTGTTCGTTCCACAAAATCTGCGTTACTGGCTTGCTCAGCGAGGCTTTCTCGAACGGGTCGCGGATGGCCACGGCGTCGGGCATTACCTCCAGCCGCCACACGCCGGGGGCCAGCTTATCAAGAAAATACGCGCCGGTGCCGCCGTAGCGCACCGCCGGGGAAGAGCCCACGCCCGCCAGGTGCTGCAGCTTGGCCGGCTGCCGGGGCGCGGTGCTGGTATTAGCGGTGTAATAGAATTCTTCAGGTGAGTTCATCTCGCTCAGCCCCAGCCGGTAGCTGACGTGGAAATTGCCAAAAACCGAGTCCTGCGGGTAGCGCCCGAACGACTGCCCGCGCCCCACGCTCCGAAACGCCTTGCCCGCGATGAGTAAGCTTATTGCCTTGGCCGGCGTGTAGGCCAGGTTCAGGTAATGAGTCTGATACTCAGTGTTAGCGTAGGCAATGGCCATGGGGTCGTAGGCAAACTGCGTGGCCCACTGAAAACCGGCCTCGCGGAAGCTGCGGGCCATAAACGGGTACATCACTGGCTGAATAATATCGGCCGACTCAAACTCGTACACCATCTTGGCCTTACTCAGAAAGCGGGCATCCGTGCGGTACGGAATGAGGTACTGGTCCACGTAAGGCAGGAAATTGCCGCGCAGCGTGTGGTTGCTCACCAGCCCCTGCGGGTACCACTGGTAGGTCAGGCCATCAACTTTGGCATTGAGCACGGCTTGGTACACCTCCGGGTTTTCCGACACGTTGTAGAACACCGGCTTGCGGCAGCCCGTGGCCCGGATGGCGGCAGCCATGCGGTCGGCAAAGCTGGTCACCTGGGCTTCGGGCTGGTGGTAGCGCGGCTCGTTGCACACCTCGAAGGCCAGAATATCCGGGTCTTCGCGGTTGAGGTTTTTGGTGTAAGGGTTGCGGTGGTTGAGAAACTGCGTCAGGTACCGCTCCTGCGCCGCGATGGCGCGTGGGTTGGTGTAGGCCTGGGTTTTGGAATAGATGCTGGAAAAGCCGGTGCCCGAGTCCTTCTCGGGGTAGCCGTTGTTCCAGTAAGCAATGGGCGTGAGGATGAGCTTGATGCCGCGCTGCTTCAGCTCATTCACCAGGAAGTCGAACAAGCGCAGGTGTTCATTATCAAGTAGATTGCCGGTGGTGTCCGTGATTTCCACATCCCAGACGTGCACCCGAAACGCATCCACGCCCAGCCGGGCCAGGTGGTACACATCCTGCCGGATGGCCTGCTCCAGGTCCACGCCCAGCTTCTGGTGCGCCCGGTAGGAGTAGGCGAAGGGCGCGGTGTAGTTCACCCCGAACAGGGCCACTTCCTGCTGGGTATTCTGCCAGCGCAGCACGCCTTTTTTATCCACGAAAACGTCACCCGAAGGCTCTTTAACAGCTTTTTGGGCGCAAGCAGTTGATGGATTGAAAGCCTGAAAAAAGAAGCTGAGCAGCAGCAGAAACGAATAGCGTGAGAGCATACTTGTGGAGCCGGAAAAGCGAAATGGATACGGGTGAAACGGCGGCTGTCGAAATCAAGCCATCGTTTATCTAAATTCTATTTGTGAGCTGCTGTATAACGCCACGGTTTGGTGTCACAGCCAGCGTAGTTTAGCGGAATTCGCATTTTATATTTAGACAAACGATTGCGCAAATGTAACTCTTATGCCGTACTTTTCGGGCCGAAATTGCGATGGATTGGCCACCCGGCTCGGTGTTGCGTAGTGTTGTAGCGCCGTTGGCGGTTGGTTTTTGTCCGGTTATTCTCTCTCTGATTTTCTATGCCCACACCGCTTATCCAGGCCGTTCAGGCCGATTTCCAACAACGCTTTGGCTACGCGCCGCTGCTGGTGCGTGCCCCCGGCCGCGTCAACCTCATCGGCGAGCATACTGACTACAACGCCGGCTTTGTGCTGCCCGCCGCCGTGGATAAGGAGATGAGCTTCGCCGTGGGGCTGAGCGGCACCGAGAAAATTCGCCTCGTAGCCTTTGATTTGGGCGAAGAGTTTGAGCTGGCCAACGCCGCTGAAATAAGCCCCAGCGACGTGCATTGGGCTAATTACCTGCTGGGCGTGGCGGCCCAGTTCCAGCTGCGCGGCCACGCCGTGCCGGGTTTCGACTGCGTGTTTGCCGGCACCGTGCCCATGGGCGCGGGCATGTCGTCGTCGGCCGCCGTGGAGTGCGGGCTGGCCTTCGCGCTCAATCATTTCCTGGGTACCAACCTCGATAAGCTGGAGCTGACCCGCATTGCGCAGCTGGCTGAGCACACGTATGCCGGTGTGCAGTGCGGCATCATGGACCAGTTTGCCAGCACTTTTGGGCGGCCCGGCCACGTCGTGCGCCTCGATTGCCGCTCGCTTGATTACGAATACTTTCCCTTCGATACCGCGGCCTGCCGCATCGTGCTCTGCAACTCGGGCGTGAAGCACAGCCTGGCCAGCTCAGCCTACAACACCCGCCGCCAGGAATGCGAACGCGGCGTATCGGTGCTCCAGCAGCATTACCCCCATATCATGGCCCTGCGCGATGCCACGCTGGCCCAGCTCGAAACCCATCGCGACGAACTCGGCCCCACCGTTTTCCGCCGCTGCGCCTACGTGGTGCAGGAAAACACCCGCGTAGTAGAGGCCTGCCGCCATCTGGAAGCCGGCGACCTCACGGCCTTCGGCAAAGAGATGTATGCCAGCCACGCCGGCCTGCGCGACGACTACGAAGTAAGCTGCGTGGAGCTTGATGTACTGGTCGAAGCGGCGCAAAAAGCGCCCGGCGTGTTCGGTTCGCGCATGATGGGCGGGGGCTTCGGCGGTTGCACCATCAACTTGGTTGCTCCCGATAAAGTGGACGATTTCATCGCCAGCGTGAGCGTAGCGTATCAGGAGAAGTTCGGGATGAAGCTGGAAACATACCAGACCACGATTGTGGGCGGGGTAGGAGCGGTAGCTGTTTGAACATCCGAGAATCCCATATAAAAAGACGGTCATGCTGAGCGCAGCCGAAGCATCTCTACCGCACAACTAATCCTTTCGATTGGATTGCCATTGCGGTAGAGATGCTTCGACTGCGCTCAGTATGACCGTCATAGAGTCTTTCTAAAACACCCCAATATGCCTTCCACTTTCGATTCCACCGAACACCCGCACCGTCGTTTCAATGCCCTTTCGGGCGAGTGGGTGCTCGTGTCGCCGCACCGCTCCAAGCGCCCCTGGCAGGGCCAGCAGGAAGAAACCGAGCAGGACCAGCGCCCTGCCTACGACCCCACCTGCTACCTCTGTCCCGGCAACGTGCGTGTGGGCGGCGAGGTGAACCCCAAGTACACCGATACCTTCGTTTTCAACAACGATTTCGGCGCGCTGACCCCCGACGTGCCCACCGGCGGCATCAACGAAGGCGGGCTGCTGCGGGCTGAGGCCGAGTCGGGCGTGTGCCGCGTCATCTGCTTCTCGCCGCGCCACGATTTGACGCTGCCGCAGATGACCACGCCAGCCATTCGCAAGGTGGTGGACCTTTGGGTGGAGGAGTTCACGACGCTTGGGGCGCGGCCGGACATCAACTACGTGCAGATTTTCGAGAACAAAGGCCCGATGATGGGTTGCTCGAACCCGCACCCGCACGGCCAGATTTGGGCGCAGCGCACCGTGCCCGGCGAGCCCGCCAAGGAAACAGTGCAGCAGCTGGCCTACTTCCAGGCGCACGGCCGCACGCTGCTGAGCGACTACCTGAAAATCGAGCTGGAGCAAAAGGAGCGGGTGGTCATCGAAAACGAGCATTTCGTGGTGCTGGTGCCGTTCTGGGCCGTGTGGCCCTTCGAAACCATTGTCATCGCCCGCCGCCCGGTGCAGGACGTGACCCAGCTCACGCCCGAGGAGCGCGACGCGCTGTCCGACATCCTGCGCCGCCTCACCATTCGCTACGACAACCTGTTCAGCATCTCGTTCCCGTACTCGGCCGGCCTGCACCAGCGTCCCACCGACGGCCAGGAGCACCCGGAATGGCACCTGCACATGCACTTCTTCCCGCCGCTGCTGCGCTCGGCCACGGTGCGCAAGTTCATGGTGGGCTACGAGATGCTGGGCGACCCGCAGCGCGACATCACGCCCGAATTCAGCGCCGGGCGGCTGCGTGAGCAGTCAGAGGTGCACTACAAGGCGGCTCAATAGCTGTTACAGGACCGGAATAAAGCTGTCTGGAAAGTCGTCTGAACGTCATGCTTCGGCTGCGCTCAGCATGACGTTCAGACGTTCAACTTAGCGGCCCATGTTTTCCAGACCGTTTCGATAATTGCCGCTAACGTTCCGCGCTTCATCGCTGTTATAAGCTAAGTGGATTACATTTAGCCCCGCACTCACTAATTTATTTCCGCTTTGGCTCAAAAACGCGCCTCTATTTCGGACATTGCCAAGGAGCTGAACCTGGCCGTTTCCACTGTTTCGCGGGCGTTGAGCGGCCATTCGCGCATCAGCGAAGCCACCCGCAAGCGCGTGTGGAAACTGGCCGAACAGCTCAACTACCAGCCTAACCACTTGGCGGCAGCCCTGCGCAAGGGCCGCAGCAACACGCTGGGCGTCATCGTGCCGCACATCGACGGGCACTTCTTTTCGCAGGTGATGAAGGGGGCCGAGGCCGTGGCCAACCGCGCTGGCTTCAACGTGCTGCTGTGCCAGTCGAACGAGGACTACGGCCAGGAGCAGAAGAACGTGGACACGATGATTAACGCGCAGGTCGACGGCATCATGGTGTCGGTGGCCCGCACCACGCACGATTACAAGCACTTCGACAAGATTAAGAAGCGCGACATTCCGCTGGTGTTCTTTGACCGGATTCTGGACAGCCCGGAGGTGAATGCCGTGGAGCTGGACGATTTTCAGGGCGGCTACCAGTCCACGAAGCACCTGCTGGAGCAGGGCTGCCGCCGCATTGCCCACTTTGGCGGGCCGCAGCACCTCAATATCTACATCAACCGTTTCGGCGGCTACCGGCAGGCGCTGCTGGAATACGGCATTCCGATTGAGGAGGAACTGGTGCTGTTCAGCGACATGTGGGAGGCCGACGGCCGCGCCGGCATGGAGCAGCTGCTGGCCCTGCCCAAGCCGCCCGAGGCTGTGTTTTCGGCCAGCGACTTTTCCATTGTGGGGGCCATGCGCGTGCTCAAAGAGCGCAAGCTGCGCATCCCCGAGGACATTGCGCTGTCGGGGTTCAGCAACGAAAGCTTCACCTCCCTCACCGAGCCCAACCTGACCTCTGTGGACCAATGCTGCGAGGAAATGGGCCTGGCCGCCATGCGCCTGCTGCTGGAAATGGTGCAGGAGCACGAGCAGGCCCCCCGCAAAATCGTGATTCAGCCCCGGCTGATGAAGCGGGAGTCGTCGCTCTGGCACCAGCAGCCTAAATAAACGCCGCACCCGGCCCCGTGAAGGACTATCTGCTGTTCGTCGATACCGAAACATCGGGCATTCCGCGCGACTGGACGCAGCCGTATGCCAGCCGCGACAACTGGCCGCACATCGTGCAACTGGCCTGGGTGGTGTGCACGCCCGATGGCCAAGAAGTGAAGGCCGAAAACCATTACATCCGCCCCAACGACTACGATATGAGCCCGGAATCGGGCAAAATCCACGGCCTCACGCCGGAGTTTTTGCAGGCCAACGGCCGCTCGCGCCACGCCGTGATGCAGCGCCTGCACCGCGACTTGCTGCACTACAAGCCCCGCGTGGTGGCCCATTTCATGCAGCTCGATTTTCACATGCTGGGCGTGGGCTTCCACCGGGCCGGATTGAAAAACCCGCTGCCCGCGCTGCCGCAGTTCTGCACCATGCGGGCCACGGAGCCGCTGCTGCGCCACGGCACTCAGGGCTTTTTGCGGTTGGGCGAGTTGCACCAGCGTCTGTTTCAGGAGCCGTTGCTGCGCGAGCATGACGCTTTAGTAGATGCCCGCGCCACGGCCCGCTGCTTCTTCAAAATGCGGGAACAGGGCGTGATTACCGACGAAATCATTGCCCGGCAAGTGCCAATCGGGCTGCCTACGCCGCAGGCCCGGCTGGCGCGCCGTCGGCGCCGTCGATTGCGCATCGGGGTGGCGCCGTGGCTGCTGCTGGCTGGCGTGGCGCTGGTGCTGCTGGCGATGTTTTTACTGATGTGAAAGATTTAAAGAACGTCATGCAGCGCGTAGCGAAGCATCTTTACCGCAGTAGTAACCCCTCCAATTGATTGCATTGCGCGGTAAAGATGCTTCGCTACGCGCTGCATGACGTTCTACTTTTGCCCGTTGCCTAAACTACCTGCCAACCCTTCGACACCCTGCCCCATGAGCGAAAAACTCGATTTCCTCCGCACCGTTAAGCCCTTCGACCTGCTGCCCGAAGACGTGCTGGCCGAAGTAGCCGAGGGCTTGGAAGAAGTGCGCCACCCTCGCGAGGGCGTCATCTACTATCAGGACGAGACGAAGTTGCGCGGGCTCGACATCATCGTGGAGGGCGAGTACGAGACTTTTTTCTACGACAGCCAGCAGAACCGGCGCGTGGTGGAGCTCACCCGGCGCGGCGAGTGTTACGGCGGTATTTCGCTGCTCCTCAACAAGAAGAAGTCATTGCGCACGGTGGTGGCCAAGCGTCATACCCGCGTGTATTTCCTGCACCGGCGCGAGTTTCTGGCGCTATGCCAAGGCTATGAGAGTTTCTTTCACTTCTTCACCACACGCTACGGGCAGCGGATGCTGAACGAGGAATATGCCCACTTTGTGCGACCCGCTACCAGCTCCGGCTCCAGCTATCTGGCTTCGGACCAGCTGTTTTCGCGCCGCATTGAAACGCTGGAGCTGCGCCCGCTTGACGTGTGCGCTGCCTACACGCCCATTTTTGAGGTGGCGCAGCGCATGGCCGCCGCTCGCACCAGCTGCTACTTCATCACCAATGCCGACGTGGACGGCCACATCATCGGCTACGTGACGGACATCACGCTACGCGATAAGGTGGTGGCCGCCTGCGCCGATGCCAGCCAGCCCGTCGAAACCATCGTGGATGCGCCGGTGGTGAGCATCAGCTCGCGGGCGTTTGTGTATGAGGCCATTTTGCTGATGTTCAGAACGAAGACGCGGTATTTGCTGGTGGAAACCGATGGCGAGTACGTGGGTTTCCTGAGCCGCAACAAGCTGCTGACCGACGACCAGGCGCAGTCGCCGTTCATTTTCATCCAATCAGTGAAGCAGGCGCAGGCGGTGCCCGAACTGAAGCGCCGCTGGGAGCAGGTGCCGGAAATGGTGTACCAGCTCCTGAACCGCGGTGTGAAGCCCGAAATCGTGAATCAGGTTATCACCACCGTATCGGATGCCATTGCGTTGAAGCTGATTGAGGGCGCAATTGCCGAGCTGGGGCCGCCGCCGGCCAAGTTCGTGTACATGGTGCTGGGCAGCGAGGGCCGCAAGGAGCAAACCCTGCTCACGGACCAGGACAACGCCATTATCTACGAAGACAAGGCCAACGAGCAGCGCGAGCTGGTGCGCGACTACTTCCTGAAATTCGCCGAAATGGTGAGCGACCAGCTCAACGAAATCGGCTTCAGCTACTGCGAGGGCGGCTTCATGGCCAAAAACCCGAAGTGGACGCACTCACTCTCGCACTGGAAGCGCAACTACGTGGAATGGATGACCGATTCGAACCCCGAAACCGGCATGCAGTTCGCCGCCTCGTTCGACTGCCGCTACATCTACGGCGACCCCGTCATCATGGACGAGCTGCACGATTTCCTGGCCGTGGAGCTGCAAAAGCCGGTGGAGCGCTTCTTCCACCACATGGCCGTGAACGCGCTGCAATACGAACCGCCGCTCACGTTTTTCAACAATATCCGCACCTTCGCCCACGGCGCGCACAAGGTCTTCAACCTGAAGAAAACCATGTCGCCTATCGTCGATTTGGTGCGGATGTACGCCCTCAAGCACCGCATTTTCGCCACCAACACCGGCGAGCGGCTGGAAGCGCTGAAAACCCTGGGCGTGTTCACCGAGCGCGAGGCCCACGAGCTGCTGCAGTCCTACTACTACCTCATGGGCGTGCGCCTGAAAAAGCAGGCCGTCCAGATTATCAGCGACAACGTGGAGCCCGACAACTACCTCGACCCCAAGAGCCTGACCAAAGTGGAACAGGTGACGTTGAAGGAGATTTTTCGGGTCATCGCCGACT
>JAQBNT010000135.1 GCA_028288445.1 Hymenobacter sp.
GGCCCAGCAGCTGATTCTGGACCGCAAGGTGGGCTCGTATGAGGTGCCCGAAGGCTGGTATATCTGGGCGGCCGGCAACCGGAAGGAAGACCGGGCGGCGGTGTTTGATATGCCCGCGCCGCTGGCCAACCGCTTCCTGCACCTGGAGGTGGCTTCGGATTGGGATTCGTTTAAGGACTACGCGCTGGGGGCGGGGGTGCACGAGCAGGTGCTGGCGTTTCTGGCGTTTCGGCCGGCGCTGCTGCACCAGCTCGATGCCCAGCGGCCGGCCTGGCCCTCGCCCCGCTCCTGGGTGATGGCCAGCCGCCTGCACACCGCCGGCCTGGCCGTGGAGCCCGTAGTGGGCGAGGCCACGGCCACCGAATTCACCACCTTTCTGCAGCTCTACGCCTCGCTGCCGGCCCTAGAGCCGGTGCTGGAGGGCAAGGGCAAGGACGTGGGCTTCCCCTCGGAACCCTCGGCGCGCTACGCCACCACCATCGGCCTCACGGTGCGGGCGCGCACGGCCGAGCGCGGCTACCGGGGCTTCGAGTGGCTGAGCCAGAAGGCCCCGGCCGAGTGGCTGCAACTCTACGCCGTGGACCTTTTCAAGCAAATGCGGGCGGTGGGGCAGATGGGGGCGCTGGCGGGCTTCGTGGCGAAGGATGAGAAGCTGCGCGGCTTCCTGGCCGACTACCAGACGATGGTGAACGCGACGTAGGCGGGCATTAACCGGGGCTTGGTCTAAATTTATTTATACTCGGTTCGTATTTATTTATGCTCGGGTCGTCTTAATCGGTGCTCGGTCTGAATTTATTCCTACTCGGTGCGTATTTATTTATATTTGGGTCGTATTTATTTATACTTTCCCCGGAATAAATCCTACTCGGGTCGTATTAATAGATGCTCACCCTGGACTAAATCCTACTATCACCTGACTAAATCCTAATTGCCTCGCCCAAAACTAAGCTCAGGGCTATTTTCCGCCCACTTTTACCTTGTTTGCTGATGCCGAAAGCGCCTAAACCAACCCCTGAAGTCGCTGCTGCTCCCATTGCCGCCGCCGAAGCGGCCCCCCTGGACCGGACGCTGAGCGCGGCGCTGCTACGGCTGCGGCTGCGCTCGCCGTTTCTGGCGGCGCTGGCGTTGTTTGCGCGCTATGAGGTGACGGACCGGGTGCCGACGGCGGCCACTGATGGCGAAACGGTGTACGTGAACCCTGATTTCTGGAACCCGCTGCCGGCCGGTGAGCAGGACGGGCTGCTGCTGCACGAGGTGCTGCACTGCGCCCTGGGCCACTGCTGGCGGCGGGCCGAGCGCGACCCGCACCTGTGGAACATCGCGGCCGACATCGTCATCAACGGCATGATACTGGCCGAGCCGGGGGCCGCCCTGCCGGCGGGGGGGCTGTTTGACGCGCGGCTTCAGCACTTCGGGACTGAGGAAGTGTTTGAGCTGCTGGAACGGGATATTGCGGCGGCCCCGCCGTTGCTGATGTCGGATTTGCTGGATGCTGCGCCGGGCGCGGAGGCCGACGACTCGTTGGGGGCGCGGGCGCGGCGGCAGCAGCAGGCCGGGCACTGGCGCGGGGCCTTGCAGAAGGCCGCCGCCGTGGCCCGCAGCCTGGGCGGCGACGTGCCCGCCCACCTGCGCCGCGAGCTGGAGGCCCTGGACCCCGCCCGCCTCGACTGGCGCACGGCCCTGTGGCGCTACCTGGTGCGTACGCCCACCGACTTTGCGGGCTTCGACCGGCGCTTTGTGGGGCGGGGGCTGTACCTGGAAACGCTGGAGGGCGAAACCGTGCGCGTGAGCGTGTGCCTGGACACGAGCGGCTCGGTGACGGGCCGGCAAATGCAGGAATTCGCGGCCGAGGTGCAGGCCATCCTGGCGTCGTACCCGCACATTCAGGCCGAATTGTTCTTTGCCGATGCGGCCTTGCACGGGCCTTACGCCCTGCGGCCTCACGAGGCGCTGCCGGCGGCCGTGGGCGGCGGCGGCACCGATTTCCGGCCCTTTTTCGAGCACCTGGCCACCCGGCAGACGGACCCGCACGGCCCGCCCGGCGTGGCCATTTACCTCACGGACGGCTACGGGCCGTTTCCGGTGGAGGCACCGGGCCTGCCCACGCTCTGGGTGGTCACGGCGGGCGGGCTGGCGCTGGAGAGCTTCCCGTTTGGGGAGGCCGTGCGGCTGGGGTGAGGGGGAGGGATGTAGGGGCGGCCCTAACCGTTTGCTGGTTCGCGCCGTTAGGAAACGTCCCCTTACTGCGTTCTATGAAAACTCCTTCCTCCCCTGATTTCTCCGGCTTTGTGCGCGTGCGCGGCGCTCGTGAGCACAACCTCAAAAACGTGGACGTGGACATTCCGCGCGATGCGCTGGTGGTGTTTACCGGCGTGTCGGGCTCGGGCAAGTCGAGCCTGGCGTTTGGCACGCTCTACGCCGAGGCCCAGCGGCGCTATCTGGAATCGGTGTCGCCGTATGCGCGGCGGCTGTTTCACCAGATGGCGGTGCCCGAAGTCACTTCGATTGATGGGCTGCCGCCGGCCGTGGCCTTGCAGCAGCAGCGCGGCGCGCCGAGCACCCGCTCGTCGGTGGGCTCGGTCACCACGCTGTCCAACCTGCTGCGGATGCTGTACTCGCGGGCCGGCGACTACCCGGCCGGGCAGGGCATCATCTACGCCGAAGCCTTTTCGCCCAACACCGCCGAGGGGGCCTGCCCCACCTGCCACGGCCTGGGCCGGGTGTATGAGGTGACCGAACAAAGCATGGTACCCGACCCCACGCTCACCATCCGGGAGCGGGCCATTGCGGCCTGGCCGCAGGCCTGGGGCGGCCAGAACCAGCGCGACATTCTGGTGAGCATGGGCTTCGATGTAGATACTCCGTGGAAAGATTTGCCGCAAAAGGACCGCGACTGGATTCTCTTCACCGAGGAGCAGCCTGTGCTGCCGGTGTACCCCGGCTACTCGCCCGAGCAAACCCAGCGGGCCATCAAGCGCCGCGAGCCGCCGAACTACATGGGCACCTTCACGGGGGTGAAAAAGTACGTGCTCCACACCTTCGCCACCACCCAAAGCGCCCTGATGAAAAAGCGCGTGGCGCAGTACATGCTGGGCAGCGACTGTCCCACCTGCCACGGCAAGCGCCTGCGGCGGGAGTCGCTGTCGGTACGCTTCGCCGGGCTGGACATCGCCGAGATGTCGCGCCTGCCCCTGAAGCGGCTGGCGGCGCTGCTGGCCCCGTTTGCCGAGGGCAAAGCCGGGAAACAAAAGCACGATGCGGAGCACCCGGAGCAGGCCATCGTGGCCCGGCGCATTGCCGAGGATTTGGCGGCGCGGCTGGTGGTGCTGCTCGATTTAGGGTTGGGCTATTTGTCGCTGGAGCGGGGCACGCCCACGCTTTCGCCCGGCGAGTTGCAGCGGTTGCGACTGGCCACGCAGCTTTATTCCAACCTGTTTGGCGTGGTGTACGTGCTCGATGAGCCCAGCGCCGGCCTGCACCCGGCCGATACCGAGGCACTGCTCGACGCGCTGGCCGGCCTGAAAATCGCGGGCAATTCCCTGTTTGTGGTGGAGCACGATTTGGACGTGATTCGCCAGGCCGACTGGCTGGTGGACGTGGGCCCGGCGGCCGGCGAGAAGGGCGGCGAAATTCTCTACAGCGGCCCGCCCGAAGGGTTGCGCCTCGTGCTGGAATCGCAGACGCGCGAGTTTCTCTTCGATGCCCCCGCCCTGCCCGAAGCGCCGCCCCGCACCCCCACCGGCTGGCTGAAGCTGGCCGGTGTGACGCGCAACAACCTCGAAAACCTTGCGGTGGAATTCCCGCTGGGCGTGTTCACTACTGTCACGGGCGTGTCGGGCTCGGGCAAATCCAGCCTCGTGAGCCAGGTGCTGGTGGAGCTGGTGGCCGAAAGTCTGGGCCAGGAAATCGCCCTCGAAGAAGAGGAAACCGACCCGCTGGCCGCCCCCGCACCGGCCACGCTCGGCGGCCACATCACCGCCGGCCTGGATAAAATCAAGCGCCTGGTGCGCGTCGACCAGAAGCCCATCGGCCGCACGCCGCGCTCCAACATGGCCACTTACACCGGCCTGTTCGACCATGTGCGCAAGCTATTCGCCGCCACGCCCGAGGCCAAAAAACGCCGCTACGACGCTGGCCGCTTTTCCTTCAACGTGGCCAAGGGCCGTTGTGAAAACTGCTCCGGCGAAGGCTTCGTGATGGTGGAGTTGCTGTTTCTGCCCAGCGTGTACGCCCCCTGCCCGGTGTGCCACGGCGCGCGCTACAACGCCAAAACCCTCGAAGTGCAGTACCACGGCCGCAACATCGCCGAAGTGCTGGGCCTGACCGTGGACGATGCCTGGGAGTTCTTCGCCGACGAGCCCGCCATCCACCGCGCCCTCACGGTGTTGCGCGAGGTGGGCCTGGGCTACCTGCGCCTCGGCCAGCCCGCCACCGAGCTGAGCGGCGGCGAGGCCCAGCGCATCAAGCTCGCCACCGAGCTTCAGCGCATCGGGCGCGGCAACACGCTTTACGTATTGGATGAGCCCACCACCGGCCTGCACCCCTCCGATATTGAGAAGCTGATGCTGCAACTCGAAGGCCTGGTAGCTGCCGGCAATACCGTCATCGTGGTGGAGCACGACATGCGCGTAGTAGCCGGCTCGGATTGGGTTATCGACATCGGCCCCGGCGCGGGCGAAGACGGCGGGCGCGTGGTGGCCGCCGGCCCACCGGCCGAGGTGGCCCAGGCCCAAGCCAGCCGCACCGCGCCGTATTTAAGGGCATTTCTGGCTGGCTAAAACCAATTACAATCTTGGAAATGAAGCTGAAAATTGCGCTATCTTGCGCTTCATTTTTCAATTCCTTTCCCTGATTTCCATGAAATTTATGCTACGCTTGCGCGCCGCGCTGGCCGGGCTGGCCGCCGGCACCGTGCTGACGGCTTCGGCCCAGACGATGCCAGCCCCGGCCTGGACCAGCGCCCGCAGCCTGGGTCCGGGCTCGCAATCCGCGGGCGGGACAGCCATCGATGCTGCCGGCAATACCTACGAAGCCGGCAGCTTCGTCACCAGCACCACTATTGATGGGGTCACGCTCACCAGCCAGGGCAGCACCGACGCCTACCTGGCCAAATTCGCGCCCAGCGGCTCCCTGCTGTGGGTGCGCCAATTGGGCTCCACTGGCTACGATTATGCCTCCGATGTGGCCGTCGATGCCAGCGGTAACGCCTACGTGGTGGGCTCGTTTACGGGCACCATTGCCTTGGGCAACGGCAGCACGCTCCAGCTGGATGGCGGCACTTCCAGCAAGGGGTTTCTGGTGCGCTTTTCACCCCAGGGTACCCCCGTGTGGGCCCAGCAAAGCAGTTCTGCTTCTACCGGCACTGCCACGATGAGCGGAGTGGGGCTCGATGCCGTTGGCAACGTTTGCGTAGCGGGCCTGATGAGCCGCGTACTCACCATTGGCAACACCACCGTTTCTACTACCGTCAGCAATGCATTCGGCACCTTTCTCGGCCGCTTCGCGGCGGGCAGTGGAGCCCTGCAACAGCTCACGCAGGGTTTTGAGTACGCGCCCACTATGGGCGGCACTTCCACTTACTATGGCCCGCAGCTGGTGGTGGCCCCTGCCGGCCAGCTCTACCTGCTGACCCAGTTTTCGCAGCCCATCAATGTGGCGGGCGTGGGCAGCTTCAGCAGCCGGGGACTCACCGACGCGCTGGTGACCCGCTTCAGCGCCACGGGCACCCCTGAATGGGCACAGCAGTTTGGCGGCAGTGGCACCGAGCGCGCCGTAAACGGCACTTTGGATGCGGCCGGCAACCTCTACGTAGCGGGCTATTTCAGCGGGCCGGCCACGTTCGGCACCAGCACCCAGGCCGGCTTTGGCAGCTTCGATGGCTGCTTGGTGAAATACTCGCCCCAGGGCACCCAGCTGTGGGTGCAGGCCGTGGGCGGCAGCGACTCTGACGGCCTGTACGACGTGGTGCTGGATGCCGCCGGCAGTGTCTACGTAGTGGGCAGCTTCAACGGCACGGCCCAGTTTGGTGGTGCGGCCCTGACCAGCGCCGGCCTGGGCGACGTGGTGGTGGCGTCCTATAACACACAGGGCCAGTTCCGCTGGCAGCAGCAGGCCGGTGGCCCGGCCAACGAAACCGGCTCTTACCTTGCTCTCGACCCCTATGAGAACCTTTCGGTGCGGGGCCGTTTCAGCGGCACCTGCTCCTTTGGCGCGCAGGTGCTCAGCACCACCGCTCCCACCGAAGCCTACGTGGCCCGGCTGGGCAGCGTGGGGCTGGCTACCCGGCCGGCCGCCGCCATACAGTTGGCCGCCTACCCCAACCCCGCCACCACGCGGGTGCAGCTGCCCACCCTGGCCGTGGGCACCCGCGTGCAGCTGCTTGATGCCCTGGGCCGCGTGGCCCGCGAAACCCCGGTGGCCGCCGATGCCAGCATCCCGGTGCTGGGCCTGGCACCGGGCCTCTATACCCTGCGCGCGGCCGATGCCCGCGGCCAACTACTGGCCGGCAAAGTGGCTGTGGAATAAATACGGCCGCCAAAAATCAGCATGGCTTTCCCGCCGGAAGCGAAAGAGTTAATGCTTCCCAATCTCCAAAATCCGGCACAAACCAAAAGGCCGTTTCCTTATCGGAAGCGGCCTTTTTTTCAGGCAGAGAATTGCTTACGTTTTTTATTCTGACTGCTTTCTTATTTTATCTTTAAACCTACCTCACCAGTGCTCACGGAGCGCTGCTTTACAAATCCATCTGGTTTATTTAGGCGTTACTGTGTTGACAGGGGCCGCTCCATCCCACCCGCAGTGCCGCTTACTGCAGATACCAAATTGATTGTGTGTACTTTTAGATAAGGTGACACCTGGTTGCCTGGCCGCGAAGCAACGGCTAATGCCCTTTGGCAGCCATGGCTGCCACCGCTACGAAGGCCCGGAACCCGTCCGCTTGCGCGGTTTCCAGGCGCACTGCTTCTCCCTTTCCCCAGCCGCTTTTTCTTCCCCGCTCCGCCGTGTCGAGTTCCCCCGGAACCCGTTTCCATTGCTGCGCCTGCGCGATAAACCGCGGCTGTATTGCGACGCGCCAGCGCACCGTGACCTAATGCCCCAGCCCGTGAAAAATATTTTACTAATAGACGACAGTGAGCACGACCGGACCTTGTACAAACGGTTTTTGCGGAAGCACCTGGACGCCGAGCGGCTGACCTTCAGCGAAGCCAACACGGGCGAAGAAGCGCGGGCGCAGTTCCTGCTACACCGGCCCGACTGCGTGCTCCTCGACTACGCCCTGCCCGATACCAACGGCCTGGAACTGCTGGCCGAACTGCTGGGCCTGGCCCCGCCCGAAAGCGTGTGCGTGGTGATGGTGACCGGGGCTGGCAGCGAGTGGGTGGCCGTGCGCGCCCTCAACGAAGGGGCGCTCGACTACCTCGTGAAGCAGCAGTTCGACCACGAAATGCTGTTCAAAACCATGTGGCACGCCATCGAAAAGAACGAGTGGCGGCAGTATGTGGCCCGCTACTACGCCGAGCTGCGCACCGTGAACGAGCAGCGCCTCGAATCCCTGACCGCCCTCACGGCCAGCCGCCAGGAAACCACCCGCAAAAACGACCAGCTGATGGCCGCCAACGCCGAGCTGGCCCGCACCAACCAGGACCTCGACAACTTCGTGTACGCCGCCAGCCACGACCTGAAGCAGCCCGTCAACAACCTGCGCGGGCTGTTCGACGAGCTGCGCCGCACCGCCACCTTCCACGACCCCGAAGAGGCCCACGTCTTACGCCTGGTTGATGCCTCGCTGCTCGACCTCACCACCACCATTTTCGACCTGGCCGCCGTGGTGCAGGAGGAGCGCCCCAATACCGGCCAGGCCACCGAAACCGTAGTACTGGCCGAGCTGCTGGCCGACGTGATGCTGGCCCTGCGCCCCCAAATCCTGACGGCCCAGGCGCGCATCGACCACAACTTTGAGGCCCTGCCCGCGCTGCCCTACGTGCGCTCCAACCTGCGCACCATCGTATTCAACCTGCTCGCCAACACCCTCAAATACCACGCTCCTAATCGCCCCGCCCAGGTGCAACTACGCGCCTTCTGGGATGCCGGCCAGCCCGTGCTTGAAGTACAGGACAACGGCCTGGGCATCGACCTGGCCCGCCACGGCCTGGAGCTGTTTCAGCTTTTCCGCCGCTTCCATCCCGAGGCGGCGGCTGGCACCGGCGTAGGCCTGTTCCTCGTCAACCGCCTGGTGCAGTCCCAGGGCGGCCGCATCGAAGTAACCAGCCAGGAAGGCCACGGCACCACGTTCCGGCTGTATCTGCAAGCCGCCGAAGTTCCGGCTCGTATTCCGCTTTCAGTCGCCTTTGCCTGAGTGAAGAGACTGGCCGGAAAAACAAAAAGGCCGTTTCCACATTGGAAACGGCCTTTTCTTAGGTAGCGGGGACTGGACTCCCCAATAGGTTTTCTCCATTCTACTCATGTTTCAAAAATCCGCTCATACTATCTGTAAAGGGCATTTATTTTCAAAATAGGTTCTAATTGTTCAGCCTTGTTTGTTCGTTTTACGTTCTAATAACGTTCTAACTTTACAACCCTCTGCAAGCAATGGCCCGCCGCATCAGCACCGAAAGAAACACCGCCGCAACCAAGTTGACACTTCGCAACCAGTCGGCAGCTACGGGCCTTTGGCAGGTCGTATGCTTGTATAGTTTCGAGGAAAAGGTGAAGAAGTTCCTAACTGGCTACAACGTTCGCCAAGCGGACTGGAACAAGGCGAAGGGCGAAATCCTAGCGGGCGGTGTTGATGACGTGAAGAAGGCAAACGCTCACTTGAGGGAAGTAAAGAGCAACCTTGACGGTATCATCAACCGGTACATTCAGCAGCACGGGCACAAGCCTTCGCTGACACAGCTTGAAGCCGAGTATAATTTACTTCAAGCGCCCGAAGAAGAAGTAGCAGCAATTGTTACGACCCCTGTAATTGAGGCCCTGGCCGCATACATCGAGGTGCGGAGACCTGAACTGAGCCCCAACAGCATTAAGGCATATACCGCTCTCAGGCAGAACCTGCGCGACTATAAGACCAAAAAGCGCATTGAATGGGCATTGGAAACGCTCACTACTACCCAGATTGAGAACTTCCAAGACTGGCTGCTTACTGCGAAAGGATTCCACAACACCACTGTAGAACGGCGTATTATCTCACTAAAGAAGTTCTTGGAATTTCGTGCCAAGGATACCAGTGTTGACTACAAAGCACTTCGACCAAAATACAAGGTAAAAGAGGCTCGCAATGAAATCATTGTCACTTTGACCAAAGATGAACTGACCCAGCTAGAAGCTCTTCCTCTTCCTGAAAATGGGCACCTTGACCGAGTGCGCAAGCTCTTCATTCTCCAATGCTGGACAGGGCTCCGTTTCGGCGATGTTATCCGTCTTACCCAAAATCACGTGCACGGCGACACCGTTCAAATTGACATCGACAAGACTCAGGACTACTCTTCAATCCCCTTGTTTCCAGCGGCCCGGAAGATACTGGCAACCGACTCAGGAGTTGACCTAGCACTGACCAATCAGGTATACAACCGCTCTGTAAAGGACCTCTGCGCTATGCTGCCTTCCATGCAGACAACAATTACCAAGTTCTATGTTAGCAAAGCGGATAAGAAGACGGTGACAAAACCCAAATTCAACTGGATAACAAGCCATACCGCCCGCCGCACGTTTATCTCCCTGGCAATCGAAAGTGGTATACAGCAACATTTCGTCATGAAGTGGTCTAACCACGTGGATGTCAGAAGCTTTAGGAAATACCAGAACAAGTTTCACGGCGAGGATGTAGCCGCGCAAAAGTTCATAGAGGCTATGAGCTAGTCCAGAAGTCGAACAGACTTATTGAGCCCTGGCCCAACGGCCGGGGCTTTTTATTTCGGTTCCGTAACGCGGTTTTACGGTACCATTTTGCACTTCGAGCCGCAGTTATGCAGGCGAAACGGGGCCGAACACGCTATATAAAAAGGGCTCGTATTACGCCCAAGAAGCATCAAACGGTAAACAGGGCAGCAAATGGGTATCTGAGGTTCCCAAAAAGGGCTTATAAGCTCTAAACGGGGGCCCGCAGACGCAGCAGATGCAAGGTGACAAAAACTTTCACCTTAACACGCTCCATACTGGCATTCAATACACTACAGGTCGAAATAGCACAGTCAGGAAGGCCGATAGCTGAAGATTAGTTTTCGGGGGATAAAAAACGCTGGTATGCTTGTGACACAAACACTATTTACCTGCATGAATGAACCCAAAACCACCACCGTGAAGGCCCGCATAACCCCGACCCAGGCCGCCAAGCTCCAAGCTACCGGCCTGACTACATCTAAGGCGCTACGTGCGCTCATTGATGCCGTGCAAGGGCCTACCGCAGCCCCTGCCACCTAGAAGCCGCCCCAGCTTCACAGCCTACCACAGGCTGAATAACTGCTAAACCGGGCAGCCCATAGCGCCCCCGGTTCTAATTGCCAGAATACCTTGAATTTGTTACCCGCATACACCCTATGCCTTGATAAGCTAGTCCTCAACCTTAAATCCGAACAACCTTTCAATCACGCGTATATCACTACGTTGCCCGTTCGGGGCAATGCTCACTACTATAACGAAGACATCAGTTTGCGGCTGGACCCAATTCTGACTCAGAAAGTCAGAAGCTTCCGCTTTGTGTGGGAAGTATGGGTATGCGGCGACAAAGCCGGAAGCCTCTCAACTGATTGTACAAGTTACCAAGATAGTGTAACGCAGCATTTTTCGTTTGAAAATTCCGTCCTATATACTGCCCCAGGGTGGGCTTACTATCTGGAAATTTTCACCACTGCCACGGGTTTACGGTGCCAAGCCGTTAGCTACCTAGATATAGCCTTAGATTTTCAGCCCAGAGACCCGGCTTCAGATGCGCGGGCCCTGCTATACTGTATAGATGGCATCTACCAGTATTTGCCCCGCAAGCATAGCAACGATGTCCGGTATCGGCCAATGCAAGGTAAACTGGACGTAACGGAAGACAAAGGCACTTACTACTTTGGCCAGCGCGTAACCCTGCACAACAGCAGCGGTAAACAAATTGCTGTTTACTGCAAAAGCGACGAAATCGTAAGAAGTGGCAAGGAGTACATCAGTGCGTACCACCGGCACAACGGCCTAGACACGGAACGGCCGATTGTGCGCGTGGAAGTCAGGTATAACATCAAACTCCTACACTTGCCATACTTCGACGCAACGGGCTCGTTTGACCCCAACTGGTTTAGTCCGGAACACTTGGAATCCTTGTTCAAGGAAGGTGTAGGATGCAGCTTTCAATTTCGAGACCTTACCCGACCTAGGCGGGATGCACACCGGAATCTCAAGTACCCTGTTATAACACTTATGGACTTTGATTTTCTGCGGCAACTCCCGATGGAACGTGCGCAGTGCTTCGACCAACAGCGAAGCAATGACAGAGCCAATGCTTCTACAGTGAGAGGTTTAGTGAACGAATATATAAAGCACAACGCCCCTGAAACCCTTGCGGAACTGCAACGCTTTATCCTGGTGAACACGGTCCCAGAACGCACAAATTGGCGCTTGAGAATTGAGAGGTATGCCCACCAATACCGTGACGCTCCCAACCCCGAAGAAATGCAGAGGCTGGAATCTATAGCCCAACAATTGAAGTATTGAGCCCGTTGCGCGTAGGATAAACCGTCAATAACTATATCGGTTTACCCTACGCAGAACGGTAGAAAGACAAGCATTAATACTTGCCCAAGTCTATATCCTTGGTCACTGCCTGAACTGGCACCGGTGTACCACCGAACTGATAAGGAGTAGCAAACCCGCTAGTGTTGCGGTTGAGCACAATGGTATCGACAACCCTCCCGTCGATGACTACATCAACGTTGACGTGTATATCAACGGTTGGGTTGAAGTTGACCGGTTGCCGTAGCGCAGAAATGGAAGTAAACTGCACTCGGACGGGAAACACATAGCCCGTGGTGTTGCCGTTGGTTTGGTATTTGATTTCTCCCGTAGGTGCCGCAGGCGTAGGGTAGCCGATGGGTTGGCCCTCTGCATAGATTCGAGTGTCGAGGTTGAAGCCTGAGGCCCCGCCTGCATCTTCCTGTAGGCCCAGGCCAACCCCGGTATAGCGCAGCCGAATATCGTACTCACGTGAGCGTTTTTGTCCTACCGCGCTAACGGCTGGGTCGTCTGTTTTCTTTGAACAGCCCACCACCGTGAGCAGCATAAACGAGGCAAGGGAGTGGCAAATCAGGGTATTGGAAAGTCTCATTAGGCTCTGTAAGGGTGAGCCCAAATGTACGCAAAATCTCGACTTTGGATAACCAAAGTATACCAGAATGAAGCGCAGGAGACCGGACCTTTCTCAAAGTGAGAAACCCGGAAATTATAATAGCTGTAGGCTTGCGCGTCAGACGGTTGCGTGAAGGGAAAGGGTTATCACAGCAGGCGTTGGCTGATTTCGCAGACGTAACCAAGCTAACACTTCAGCGGATTGAGCTTGGCAAGGTCTCGGCAAAGCTCGATATAATAGCATCGATTGCAAAAGCCTTAGATGTACCCCTGGCTGAATTGTTGAGGGCGTAATCCTGTCAGGTACTGGCCCCGCCCTTACCCCGTTTCCGGCTCCCCCGGGGGAGCCACCTACCCCCCCTTTCGCCCGCGGGCGGGCAAGCATATAATTTTTCATATAAAAAGTATATTTTATTTTATATACTTTCACTAAATAGATTTTGACTTTTACTGATAAAAATTTCTCTTACTAAATATTTTTATTGCTAATTTTGGTAGCAGACAACTACAACCCAATTAGCACTCATGAATTTCACTCATTACGACCTAGGGCAAAAACAAAGTGGCGATATCATTGAGGTAACGCTAAAAGGTAGTGCGGCAAACGTTCGTCTGATGGATAGTTCTAACTTCCAAAGCTACCGCAATGGGAAGAGCCACCGCTACCAAGGTGGCCTGGTCACTCGCTCCCCTTATAGATTACAAGTCCCCAGTTCAGGTCATTGGCATGTAACTGTTGATATGGCCGGTTTGCGGGGCTCAACTCAATCATCAATCCGCCAATTACCACGCGCATTACCGGTAGCTCAAGAGGCACCGCTCGCATCTGTTCCATCACTCGTACAGCGTCCCCAACAAGCGTCTCAAGGCTTTGGCCCAGGACCTGGACTTGAAGAAGACATCCGGGAATACGATGTTTTTATATCTCACGCCTCGGAAGACAAAGCTGAGGTAGTTACCGACCTGGCTATTGCATTGCGGGCCTCTGGCCTAAGGGTTTGGTATGATGACTTTGAGCTTAAAATTGGGGATAGCCTAAGAAGGAAAATTGATAGAGGGCTAGCGAACAGCAAGTTTGGCGTGATAGTGTTATCGCGCTCCTTCTTCAGCAAAGGATGGACTAACTATGAATTGGATGGCTTAGTGACCCGCGCCGTTTCTGGTGAGCAAATACTTCTTCCGATTTGGCACAACATCACCAAGAAGGAAGTTATGGATAATAGCCCTTCCTTGGCTGATAAAGTGGCCCGGAGTACTTCAACTCATACTGTTGAAGAAATCGCAAAGGAAATCTGCGAGGTGATACGCAAGAGCTAGAAGCCTTGGTAGCTCATGACCTAAGCAGGAACCTAGACGGAAATCCTGGCTTAATGATTCTCAGTGACGTTCAACGTAGCTAATAGCCAACGCGTTATTGCCAGTTTGCCAAGCTGAAGTATCTCAGTTCTGTCAACCAATTCTCTTTGGGCATCATCTTCCGACACTTCAGCAAACAGTTTCTCGGTTGCTAGTTGTCGCCCAGTATGTACTACTGATGAGCGAAGACTGTAGTAAGCGTTGAACTTCTTTTTATTAGCTGGGCTCTCACCAATATACTTCATCAGAAATCCCCTGAATTTGGCAGAAACCTTGTGGCGCGGTTGTCCACATGTAGGGCAGTTCTCTACAGTTTGGCCTCGATATTCCAAATCAACTAGTGTTTCCAAGGATGTGAATGATGCTAGCAATGATACTGTTTTATCGGTGTAGTGTAGCTTCACCGCTGATACAGTGAAGGATATGGCATAATCTATAATATCACGTGTTGCTGAGTCAAGTGTATAGTAGGCCCTAAGTAGCCTATCCATTGCCGATGGAAGAATCAGGGGCTCATCCCTATCAGTATCGAGATTCGGGTAATGAGTATAGAACCTGTTATATGGCAATGTGCTTATGCCATGCCCGGAGCACTCGGTAAATCCTTCGATTGTGAGCTGACGTGATAAATCTGGAAAAGTGTACATACGCCAGCACCACACCGAGGCCCGAGCATTAATTTCTTCACCTAGACTATCCGGTGGCATTGGGAACCCCCAACTAGCATCAGCAGCAGCATACTTGAAGAACAGGTTGTTGCTGAATGAAGTGAGCAACCCTAGTATTTGCTCTTCCTTCCTTTCCCTTCTTGCTGCTATAGTATGCAGTTCTTCAAGCCCCTCTAAGCCAGGGGGCAGAGTTACGAGTTCTTCGTCTGAAGTCCAATACTCTAAAATGTTGGGAAAGTGGAACTGCCTTTCAGACGAGAAAGCAGGCATGTTTTCCAATTCTGCTGGAAATATCTGAAAGACATCCTGATACTTATAGTATCCGCTCAGAGGCGATTTTGTAAAAAAGACAGTCCGATGATATTGCCTCATGCTTTCTAAGAAGATTATTGTCCCAAGCTACGGACGTTAGGCCATTGTAGCATAAGTACGTGTGCATCCACTCGGTTTCTGACTGAGCCAAGCGCATGATTTACCCCGTAACTTGCTCCTATAAGAAGCTAGCCTATAATATGGCCCGTTTGGGCTATTAGGAGCTTTTCTAGTAAGATATAACGATTTGGAGACTACAGTTGTGAAGGAGAAGAAGACTGCTCAAGGGGGCGGATTCAAAATTCTGCAAGGGGATGCTTTCGATTTGATGCAAGACCTTGCTGACGAGAGCATAGACCTGATTATTACGAGCCCGCCGTACTGGGGACTGAGAACGTATGGCTTAGCCCATAATTGGGACATCTACGATGTCTGGAAACAGTCAGGCAATACGGATTCAGTGCCCTCTTACCAATGGTACCGCGAGAACGGTGGGCTTCTGGGCATGGAACCGCTCCCCGAATGGTTTACACATCATTTGGTTGAACTATTCGAGCTATCCAAAGCAAAACTGAAAGCCGGTGGAAGCATCTGGGTCAACATCGGCGATACTTACTTTGCCCGTTGGTCAAGCATTCGCGACGAGGGTAGGCAAGGACTCGGAGAAACGGCACGTCACCGCCGCAAAACCCCAATGGGCGACTACAGGCAGGAAAAGCAGTTGCTACTAATCCCGGCCCGCTTTGCAATCGAAATGCAGAGCAAAAAATGGATTCTGCGCAACGATTTGATTTGGCATAAGCCCAACGTACCGCCCCGCCCTGAAAAGGACCGGCTTCGCTTGGCGCATGAACACTTTTTCCATTTTGTGAAAAAGCCAGTCGAGGGCAGGGCCAAGTATTACTACGACCTTTCCAAAGCTGAGGCGCAAATGAATGATGTAGTTACGTGCAACGTCCGCTCAGGCAAAGACGGCCATAGTGCTACCTTTCCCGAAGATTTGATAACCCCGCGGATTCTTTCAAGCTGCCCAGAGGGCGGAACTGTGCTGGACCCTTTTTCGGGCTCAGGGACTACGGTAAGAGTAGCGGCGAAGCTTAACCGTCAGGCAATCGGGTTCGAGCTGTCCGAAAAGTTTGCCAATAGTTCAAAGAAATCCTCTGTTCAAGCGCAGTTCATATAGCAATGTCAGGTACCGGTAATTTTATAAGTGAATGGTTTGGGCACCGGGTGTACCCCGAAGCTATTGGCACCCAGAAAAGCAAAGAAGACCAAAGCAATTGCTTGTGCCCTTTCTTAACGATTGCCAAAGGGGCCGCAACTGAATGCGTAAAAGCGCCTGCATCAAAAGGTGTATGCACAATCAACGCGCCCAGCAACGGAGCCCCGCAGGATTGGGTAGTTTGCCCGTATCGAATATTCGATAATAATCTACTCAAGGGGCTTGTAAAGAACCTGTATTCCATACCGGAAGGTGAGCAATACCACCTATATGCTGCCCCGTTGCTTGAAAAGCCCAACAAGCGGACCGAAATCTTCCGCTTGCTCCACGAGGGCCACAGAGTATTCTTGTACTTCGACCAAAAGCTAGGCGGCGAAATTCAGATTTCAGCAACTGCAAACTCCCCGCAGATGCTGTTTGATGTGACCCTGGTTGAGATTTTCGCCGTGAACACGTATGAGCTGGGCTTGGGAAAATTTGCTATCATGGAAATCCAAACGATGGATTTTCACGGCAGCTACCGAAACGCCGTGCTGCGCATCAATAACGCTTTGGAGTTGCACCCTAACAACTTTTACGAAGAACTCAACAGAAATCAGTGGTGGCTAGCTGAAAAGATTGAGGGGCCCAACATTGCGAACGTGTTCAAGCGCACTTTCTATCAGTTGATGTTCAAGTTTCAGATAGCATCAAGCGCGATATGTGCCGGGTGCGTGATTACCATTCCAGAATCGGTTTGGGATAGCTGGCAGGCATTTCTAGGCTCCCCAACGCTAATCCATGTCGGTGCAGACGAGTACGTACTTCCTGGCGCTGATATAGAAGCCGAGGTGTTGAGCAATTCCTGGATATATGTCGTCAACGCTGACTTTGAATCCGGGGTAACGCCAAGCACCTTGCTAATCAAGAAGCGGATTCGGTGTAGCGCCACCGACCTGGCGCACTATGCAATCGGCGAAGCTCCAAAGGCGGCCATTGCTGAACTGGAAAGTAGCATCATGCCAACGCTTGTGAGAAGGATTCACAAGTTTTGGAAGGTTAAAATCAATATATCGTAGGGTTGATGAGCCCGGCAAACAGCGTCAATATGGGCGCTGTTTGCCTAACGCTTATTCTTGCGGTATGCTTCTACATCTTTTCGGCTCAGTCTCCATACAGCCCTGAGCCCGGTGCCTTTGTTGCGGTCCCGACCCGGTAGGACTTTCGCCTTGATTAGGTCTCGCACGTGTTTTTGTGAGTACCGCAGGATTTTTGCTGCATCAGCTACGGTAAGGTCAGTGTCTTGCGCCCCCACAGCCTCAATGCTAGAAGAAGATGCCGGTGTAGTCATCAGAAGCGCCAAACGTGCTGCAACAGCATCAGCAACGGCATTAATGAAGTCGGGGGAAGTGGTGAAGGAGAAGGTACCAGTCATAACGGGGAAAGTCAGAGGTTGAATTTCCGTGTATACTATCCTAGACAGGCATTTCTTACCCTAGCAAAGCACCCGAGCGTACCCGATTGCCTGTTTTCAGTTCAGCCATAGGTACCGAGCGAACGGAAGCGAATATTTCGCACCAAAAAGGGCTTTACGTTCTGATTACGTTCTGAGCATAAAAGAGAAAACCCGGAAATCACTCATAATGAGCAACTTCCGGGTCTCTTAGGTAGCGGGGACTGGACTCGAACCAGTGACCTTTGGGTTATGAGCCCAACGAGCTACCAACTGCTCCACCCCGCACTGTTTGGTTCTGCAAAGGTAGAAAAAAACTCTTGTAAAACAAGTCCTTCGTAATCATTTAGCCCTTTTGACTCTTTTATTTTCCACCACCACCGGCAACGTGCCAGCATTTTGGGGGATAACGCACAGGTTATCGGCACTTTGGTTGGCTAAGCTATTCCAGCAGGCACAACAGCCGGTTTCTGGTACTGGAAACGGTTCTTGAACCGGTCGAGCGGTTCTTCCACGAAATGCCAGGACGCAGCGGCCAGCCCGGCCAGCACCGGGCCCAGCACCAATAGCGTGGGCAGCGGCCCCATCCAGGCGGCGCGCCCGGCGGCATCGGGCACGAAATGATATACCAGCCGCTGCCAGAACACGAACAAAGGCAGGTGATAGAGGTAGAAGCCGTAGCTGCGCCGGCCCATCCACTGCGCCACGGGCTGCAGCAGGCCGAGCCGGCGGGCGGCGTCCGGGCTGCCCAGCAGCCAGTTGATGGTGAGGAAGGCCGCCCCGGCAATGCACGTCCCGAAGCTGCCGTGCCAGGCCAGCGCCCACGGTCCGCCATCGAACACCCGCACGCCTACGGCCCAGCCGCCCCAGGCCAGCAGCACCATCCAGCCGCTGCGCCACCGCGCCAGCCAGGCCTGGCGCTGGCCCAGCCGCAGCAGCGTGCCCAGCGCAAACAGGTCGAGGCTGGAGGGCAGCAACAGGTGCATCATGCCGGAGCCCACCTGCGCCAGCCAGAACAGCCGGAACGCCCAGGCCACGGCCGCCAGCCCCAGTAGCGGCCACACCCGCCGGCCCACCAGCCCCAGCACCAGCGGCCAGAGCAGGTAGAACTGCTCATCCACGGCCTGGGTCCAGTAGTGGCCGCAGCCGTCGCCCCAGCCGCGCATTTTGTAAAACAACAGGTTGGCCCCCGGCAGCAGAAACCAGCCCAGGTGCTGCTGCACGGTTTCGAGGGGCAGCAGGTAGCAGCCGGCCAGGGCCAGGTAGTAGGGCGGAATGATGCGCAGCACCCGCCGGATGAAAAACGTGCGCAGCTGCGGCCCCCAGCCGCTGGGTGCGCCCACGTAGGCCCCGTACTTCCAGATAATGCCCGATACGAGGTAGCCGCTGAGCACGAAAAACAGCGCCCGGCCCATTTCGCCAAACGGAAAAGGCGGGTGCACCCAGTGTTGCAGCACCACCACGCCCACGGCCACGGCGCGCAGGCCATTTAGTTCGGGGCGAAAAGCAAGGGGAGTGGACAGTGGCGTGGTGGGCATATCGAATAAAAGGCCCGCGAAATTACGCGGCAGCGGGCCGGCCGGAATCGGGGAGCCGGCTTTATGCGGACCTTTACCCTCCCACCCGGCCGCCCGGCGGCTTATTCGTCCTGCTTGCTATGTCCGACAAACGCTCTCCTGCCCTTGGCTTCATCTTTATTACCATTCTGATTGATGTTATCGGGCTGGGCATCATCATCCCGGTGGTGCCCAAGCTCATCGAGCAGCTCACGGGCGAGGGGCTGAGCCGGGCCGCCATCTATTCGGGGTGGCTCACGTTTGCCTACGCTAGCGCGCAGTTTTGCTTTGCGCCGGTGATGGGTGGCCTCAGTGACAAGCTGGGACGGCGGCCGGTACTGCTCACTTCGCTGCTGGGCCTGGGGCTCGATTATGTGTTCGTGAGCTTTGCGCCTACGCTGGCCTGGCTGTTTGTCGGGCGCGTGATTGCGGGAATGGCGGGGGCCAGCTTCACCACGGCCACGGCCTACATTGCCGACATCAGCACCCCCGAGAAGCGGGCCCAGAACTTTGGGCTGGTGGGGGCGGCGTTCGGCATAGGGTTCGTATTGGGGCCATGGCTGGGCGGGCAGCTAGGCGTATTTGGAGCCCGGGTGCCATTTATGGCGGCAGCGGCGTTGAGCTTGTGTAATTTACTTTACGGCTACTTCGTGCTGCCTGAATCACTGACTCCCGACAAGCGCCGGCCGTTTGAGTGGCGGCGGGCCAACCCGGTAGCTTCGCTGTTGCGCTTAGGGAAGTACCCGACTATTTTAGGCCTGGTGGCGGCACTGGTACTGCTGTATCTGGCGGGCTCGGCCACGCAATCGGTCTGGACGTTTTACACCATGCTTAAATTCAGCTGGACGGAAAAGATGGTCGGCAATTCACTGGCCGTCATCGGGCTGTTTACCGGGCTGGTGCAGGGCGGACTGGTGCGGGTGGCTATTCCGAAGCTGGGCGCGGCCCGCGCCATCGTCGTCGGGCTGCTGTGCTACACGGTGGGCTTCGTGCTGTTTGCCTTCGCCCCCAATGGCTGGCTGATGCTGGCCTTCCTGGCCCCCTACTGCCTGGGCGGCATCTCGGGGCCGGCGCTGCAAAGCACTATTTCGGGCCAGGTGCCGGCCACCGAGCAGGGCGAGCTGCAGGGCGCGCTCACCAGCCTCATCAGCGTGACGGGCGTGGTGGGGCCGCTGATGATGAGCTACCTGTTTGGCGAATTCACCCGCAAAGGCGCGCCGGTTTATTTTCCGGGCGCGCCCTTCATTCTGGGGGCGGTGCTGGCGCTGGGCAGCGTGGTGCTGGCCGTGTACTCGCTCCGCAAGCACCCGCCGGTAGCCACCAGCGCGGTGCCGGCCGAGGCGGTGCCGACGCACTAGCGACGCAGCAGCAAAACCCCAACGGCCGCCCGGGCCGTACTTTGCCGTTCTATCCTTTTCCGTATGACGACCGATACCCCGCAGTCCCTGCTTCAGCTTGCTCACCGGCCCGATTTGGATATTCTGGTGGGCCGCTGGGCGTACCAGCCCGTGCCGCAGGAGCTCCCGGCGGTGTACCAGCACGTTGAAGCCGCAGCGGTGCAGGATAACTGCCGCTTCTGGCTCCAGGACATTCGTCGGCGCACCCTCAACGACCCGCACACGACGGAGTGGCTGCTGAACGACTTTTTTCCGCGCATGGCCCGGCGGCTGGGCGGCCGGCTGTTTGTAGCCTACCTGGTGGGGCCGGCCCTGCACGAAACCATCGTGCAGCGCCCGAATTACGTCTCGGCCGAGGCCTATGACGACAAGCCCTTCGCCATCTCATTTTTTGGCGATGAGGGCGCGGCCATCCGGTGGCTGCAAATCCAGCAAACCGACAAGGTGCGTTGAGCGTCGGGCTGATGCGCGGGTTGCGTCGGTGCGATGAAGCCGGTGGGTAGAAAATCCTGCTTTGGGGGGAGCCCCCAATCGGCCGTGCAATCATTGGGCAGCGGCCTGGGTCTTTGGCGCTACTTTGCGTTTGAAAACCTTGCTCGCCTACCCATGAAACAAAACCCTACTTATCTTGGCCTGGCTGCTGCGCTGGCCCTGGCCGGCTGCACCAGCACCAAGCCCGCCACTGCCGTGACCACGGCCCCCACCACCCCGGTAGTCGCGGTGGCCCCGGCCCCCAAAGGCGTGGGCCTCGACATGGCCGACATTGACCGGGCGGTGAGCCCCTGCGACGACTTCTTTCAGTTTTCGGGCGGCAACTGGCTGCGGAACAACCCCGTGCCGAGCTACGCCAGCAGCTGGGGGCCGCGCAACCTGCTGGGCAACCGCACCCAGGACCTGCTGCGCAAGATTCTGGAAGACGCGGCGGCCAACCGCAGCGCTACGCCGGGCTCGAACGCCCAGAAGGTGGGCGACTTCTACGCCAGCGCCATGGACACGGTGGCCATCGACCGGGCCGGCCTCGCGCCGCTGAAACCGGAGCTGGACCGCGTGGCGGCCGTGCGCGACGCGGCCGGGCTGCGCGCCGAAATCGTGCGTTTGCAGGAGCTGGGGGCCAGTCCGTTTTTCCGGGCCGGGGTGGACGTGGACGAGAAAAAAACCACCCAGTACGCCGTGCAGATGAGCCAGGGCGGCCTCACGCTGCCCAACCGCGACTTCTACTTCAAAACCGATGCCCGCACTGAGAAGGTGAAGGCCGCCTACCGCGCCTACATGACGCAGGTCTTTGAGCTGCTGGGCGCGGCCCCCGCCGTGGCCAAGCTCGATGCGGCCACCGTGGAGCGCATCGAGACGCGGCTGGCCAAGGCCTCGCGCACGCCGGTGGAGCTGCGCGACCCGCAGGCCAACTACAACAAGCTGACCGTGGCCGCCGCCCAGCAGCGCTACCCCGCGCTCGACCCCAAAAGCCTGCTGGCCGGCATGCAGCTGAGCAAAGCCCCGGAAATCATCATCGGCCAGCCGGCGTTCTTTGATGAGGTGAACGCGGTGCTGAAAACCGAAAGCCTGCCCGACCTCAAGACCTACCTGCGCTGGCACCTGGTGCGCTCGGTGGCATCGGCCCTGCCCACGCCGTATGCCGAGGCGGCCTTCCGCTACAGCCAGGCCCAGACCGGGGCCAAGCAGCAGGCCCCGCGCTGGAAACGCATTCAGGCGGCCACGGATGCCTACCTGGGCGAGGCGTTCGGGCAGCTGTACGTGGACCAGGCGTTCAGCCCCGAGGCCAAGGCGCGGGCGCTGGAAATGGTGGCCAACATCAAGGCCAGCATGGCCGAGCACATCAAGACCAACACCTGGATGAGCGCGCCCACCAAGACCGAGGCCCTGAAAAAACTGAACGCGCTGCGCGTGAAAATCGGCTACCCCGACGTGTGGAAGGACTACTCGGCCCTGCCCATCTCGCGCGATTCGTACCTGAAGAACTTGCTGGCGGCGCGCCTGTGGGAGAGCTGGCGCGAGGCGGCCCATTTCGGCCAGCCCATCGACCGCAACGAGTGGGGCATGACGCCGCCCACCATCAATGCCTACTACAACCCGCCGATGAACGAAATCGTGTTTCCGGCCGGCTACCTCCAACCGCCGTTCTTCGACCCCAAAGCCGACGACGCCATCAACTACGGGGCCATTGGCGGGGTGATGGGCCACGAAATGACCCACGGCTTCGACGACCAGGGCCGGCAGTACGACTCCGAAGGCAACCTGCGCGACTGGTGGACCCCGGCCGACGCGGCCGAGTTCACGAAGCGCGCCGCCGTGGTGGGCAAGCAGTATAGCGCCTTCTCGCCCCTCGACTCGGTGCACGTGAACGGCCAGCTCACGATGGGCGAAAACCTGGCCGATTTCGCCGGCCTGACGGTGGTGTACGGGGCCTTGGAGAAGCAATTGCAGCAGCGCTACGGCAACGGCCCGCGCCCCAGCTACGACGGTTTCACGCCCGAGCAGCGCTACTTCCTGAGCTGGGCCCAACTGCGCCGCACCAACATCCGCCCAGAGGCCCTGCGCCAGCAAATTGCCACCGACCCGCACTCGCCCGGCCAGTACCGCACCATCGGGCCCCTCATGAACATGCCGCAGTTTCAGCAGGCCTTCGGCTGCCCCGAGGGCAGCCGGATGACCCGCAGCTCGGTGGATAGGGCCGTAATCTGGTAGCCCCAGTAGCGCAGACTTTTAGTCCGCGCTGCCTGATTATTATTCGTAAAGAAGCCCCGGTGCCCGCGCATCGGGGCTTTTTGGTGGGGTTATCTTTACCCCCGGCCTTCTACCAATGGGCGGCCGTTTTCTTCTTTTTGATGAAATACCTTTCCTCTATGTTGCGCGGCGGCCTCTCGGCGGCGCTCTTGATTCTCTTGTGGCTGGCGGGGCCGGCGGCGCGGGCCCAGGC
>JAQBNT010000151.1 GCA_028288445.1 Hymenobacter sp.
TGACCGTGAAGGACAACGGCTGCGGCGGCAAGCTGGCGTCAGATATTTTCCGGGTGACGGTGACCCGCGCCGCCGGCCCCAACGCCATTACGGGCCCGGCTACGGTGTGCGACCCGGCCACGGTGCGCACCTACACGGCCGCCGGCCCGGTGCCGGCTTCCTACCGCTGGCGCATCACGGGCGGCACCATCGCCAGCGGCCAGGGCACCAATACGGTGCAGGTGACCTGGGCCAGCGCCAGCACCACCGGCACGCTGTCGCTCAAGGGCATTTCGACTTACGGCTGCTTGTCCGACTCGGTGGTTAAAACCGTGGACATCCGGCCCCTGCCGGCGCTTACCGCCGTGGCCGCCGCGCCTAGCATCTGCCAGGGTACGTCGACTACCCTGACCGTTTCCGGCGTGGCGGGCCTGACGTACGCCTGGACCGGCGGCGGCATCAACTCGACCGGCACCACCGTTACGGTAACGCCCACTGCCACCACTACCTACACCGTGACCGGCACCGACGGCACCTGCTCCATCACGGCCACCGTGACCGTGACCGTGACGGCCCCGCCCACTGCCAATGCCGGCCCCGACCTTACCGTATGCCCCAACGTGGCCTCCACGCCACTGGGAGTGGCCGCCATCACCGGCTTCACCTATAGCTGGAGCCCGGCCACCGGCCTGAGCAGCGCCACCGTGGCCCAGCCCACCGTGACCCTGCCCAACACGACTGGCAGCCCCATCACCCAGACCTACACCCTCACCGTATCCTCCGGCCCGAACTGCCTGAGCACCGATGCCGTGGTAGTGACGGTGAGCCCCGCCGCCGTGGCCGATGCTGGCCCGGCCCGCAACACTTGCTCGGGCGTGACTTCGGCGGCCATTGGCACCCCGGCGCTGGCGGGCTACACCTATAGTTGGAGCCCGGCCACCGGCCTGAGCAGCGCCACGGCCGCCCAGCCGACGGTGACGCTAACCAACACCACGGGCACGCCCATCACCCAAACCTACACCGTGACGGCTACCAGCAGCACAGGCTGCACCGCGACTTCAACGGTCATCGTCACCATCAACACCGCTGCCGAGGCTACGGCCGGTCCGCCCATCAGCTTCTGTTCGGGCACAGTTTCGGCCCCGCTGGGTATTACAAATTCACCCGGACTTACCACTTATCTCTGGAGCCCAGCCACTGGCCTGAGTGACCCAACTATTTCCAACCCCACGGTAACGGGTACCAACACCACAGGAGTGCCCATTATCCGGACCTATACCTTGACGGTTACTTCACCCAGTGGCTGCGTGGCCAGTGCTTCAGTCAATGTGACCATCAACCCCGCTGCCGTGGCCGATGCCGGCCCGACCCGTAGCACCTGTTCCAACGTGCCCGTGGCCATTGGCAACGGCACGGCCGTAGCCGGTACCACCTACGCCTGGAGCCCAGCCACCGGCCTGAGCAGTGCTTCGAACCTGAACACCACCGTGACCCTGCCCAACCTCGGCACGGCTAACATCACGCAGACTTATACCCTGACCGCCACCACCGCCAACGGCTGCACCGCCACCAATACGGTAGTCGTGACCATCAACCCGGCCGCCGTGGCGCAGGCTGGCCCGGCCGTGGCCTTCTGCTCGGGCGAAAGCCGCACGCTGGGCACCGGCACCGCTATAACGGGTACTACTTATGCCTGGAGCCCCACTACCGGCCTCAGCAGCCCTACGGCGCTGAACCCGACCGTGATACTGACCAACAACACCGGCGCCCCCATCACCACGACCTACACGCTGACGGCTACTACCGCCAATGGCTGCACCGCCACCAGCACCGTGGCCGTGACCGTGAACCAGTCCGCCGTGGCCCAGGCCGGGCCGGCCGTAACCTTCTGCTCAGGTGAAACCCGCACCCTCGGCGCGGGCACCGCCGCAACCGGCACCACCTACGCCTGGACGCCCGCCACGGGCCTAAGCAGCGCCTCGGTATTGAACCCGACCGTGACCCTGCCCAATCTGACCGGCGCGCCCATCACCACCACCTACACGCTCACCGCCACCACGGCCCAGGGCTGCTCGGCTACGGCCACCGTGGCCGTGACCGTGAACCCCGCCGCCGTGGCCCAGGCTGGTCCGGCCGTGGCCTTCTGCTCGGGTGAAACCCGCACACTGGGCACCGGCACCGCCGTAACGGGCACCACCTACGCGTGGAGCCCCACCACCGGCCTGAGCGACCCCACCGCGCTGAGCCCGACCGTGACGCTGACCAACACGACCAGTGCGCCCATCACCACGACCTACACCCTGACGGCCACCACCGCCAACGGCTGCGCCGCCACGGCCACCGTGGCCGTGACCGTGAACCAGGCCGCCGTGGCCCAGGCCGGTGCGGCTAAGGCCACCTGCTCGAACGTGCCCGTCACCATCGGCACCGGCACGGCCGTGACCGGCACCACCTACGCTTGGACGCCCGCCACGGGCCTGAGCAGCGCCACCGCCCTCACCCCCACCCTGACGCTGCCCAACCTGACGGCCGCGCCCATCGTGGTCACCTACACCCTGACCGCTACCACGGCCAACGGTTGCACCGCCACCAGCACCGTGGCCGTGACCGTGAACCCCGCCGCCGTGGCCGATGCCGGCCCCGCCCGCGCTACCTGCTCCAACGTGCCCGTGGCCATTGGCAACGGCCCGGCTGTGGCCGGTACCACTTACGCCTGGAGCCCCGCCACGGGCCTGAGCAGCACGTCGGTATTGAACCCGACCGTGACCCTGCCCAACCTGACCGGCGCACCCATCACCCAGACCTACACCCTGACCGCCACCACCGCCAACGGCTGCACCGCCACCAATACGGTAGTCGTGACCATCAACCCGGCCGCCGTGGCCGTGGCGGGCACCAGCCAGGCCATTTGCTCGGGCGCGACCATCACGCTCGGCGCGGCCCCGGTTACGGGCACCACCTATAGCTGGACGCCCACCACCGGCCTGAGCAGCGCCACCGTGGCCAACCCCACCTTCACGCTGACCAACACCACGACCACCCCGAACCCCATCACCTTCACCCTGACCGCCACCACCGCCAACGGCTGCACCGCCACCAGCACCGTGACCGTGACCGTGAACCCCGCCGCCGTGGCCGATGCCGGCCCCGACGCCGCCATCTGCGACCTCAAAACCCTCACCCTGGGCACCCCGGCCCGCCCCGGCTATACCTATAGCTGGGCTCCGGCCACCGGCCTGAGCAGTGCCACCGCCGCCCAGCCCGTCTTCACGGCCTCCAACACCACCACCGCGGCCATCAACCGCACCTACACCCTCACGGCCACCACCGCCAACGGCTGCGTGAGCACCGATGCCGTGGCCGTCACCATCTACCCGCGCCCGGCGGCTTCGGCCATTGAAGGGCCGGCCTCGGTGTGCCCCACCGTCACGGGCATTGCCTACTCGGTGCCCATCCCCGCGGGCACTACTTTTCCGCCCGGCACGGCCTTTACCTGGCTGATTCGCGGCGGCACCATTGTCAGCGGCAACGGCACCCCGGCCATCACCGTGGACTGGGGCGTGGCCAGCAGCGGCGGCTACCTCAAGGTATTCAGCCTGAATGCCCAGGGTTGCTCCTCCGATACCACTACCCTGCCCATCACCATCAACCAGCGCCTGCAAACGGTGCGGCCCACCGGCCCCGGCGACATCGTGGCCGTGGCCCCGCTGCCGCGCTCGGTGTGCCAGGCCGATGGCCCCTACCGCTACGTGAGCGGCGCGTACGCCAACGGCTCCAGCTATTCCTGGGACATCGTGGGCGGCACGCAGACCAGCACCTTCCAGAACACGGTGACCGTGAGCTGGGCCCCCGTGACGGTGCCCACCATCGGCCGCATCGTGGTCACCGAAACCAGCACCCCCGCCAGCGGCGTGCGCTGCCTGGGCACCTCCGATACCCTCAAGGTGCTCATCAACCCCTCCCCGCGCACCAACCTGGCCATCACCGCCCCGGTGCGGGTGTGCCAGACCAACGGCCCCGTCACCTTCGGCCTGCCCGGCGGCTTCACCGGCTCCAGCTACGTGTTCCGCCTGGGTGCCACCACCCTGGCCGGCACCGGCAACACCCGCGTGCTGAGCCCCCTGCCCGTCCCCGGCACCTACACCCTCACGGTGCAGGAAACCACGGTGGCCGGCTGCGTCGGCCCGCTCTACACCACGCCCTTCACGGTAGCACCTACCCCGGCCGCGCCCACCATTTCGGGCTCGGGCTTCGTGTGCAACGTGGCCACGCCGCAGCAATATGCCGTGGCCAACCCCACCCCCGGGGCCAGCTACCAGTGGACCGTCGTGGGCGGCACCATCACCACGGGCGGCACCGGCAGCCAGGTTACGGTGCGCTTCAACGCCACCGGCCCCTACACGGTGAGCGCCGCCGAAATCAGCGCCGCGCCCGCCTCCTGCACCGGCCCGGCCACCACGCGCATCATCCTCTTCGATAGCCCCACGGTGCTGCTGACCAACGCCTCGGTGGATGCCGCCAGCAACACCCGCGTTATCCTCAGCCTGAGCGTGCCCAACAGCGGCAACACCCCCAACCCGGTGCAGGTGCTGCGCCGCGTAGCCGGCTCGGGCAGCTTCACTTCAGTGGGCACGGTAGCAGCCTCGGCCACTACCTTCACCGACAACAGCGCGGTGGATGCCAACGCCAATTCCTACGAGTACCAGCTCAGCCTCACCAACGGCTGCGGCACGGCGAATACCACGGGCGTGGCCCAGACCATCCGCCTGCAAGCCACCGCTACCGCCACGGCCGGTGGCCGCGACCAGGGCAGCACCGCCCTCACCTGGAACGCCTTCGTGGGCTTCCCGGTGAAGGAGTACCGCATCTACCGCCGCTCCGATGCCGGTACGCCGGTGCTCATCGCCACCGTGGGCGCGGGCACGCTGCAATACTCGGCCACCAACAACGACCCGAACGCCACCGCCACCGGCCTGGGCTTTAGCCAAAACTTCCGGGTAGTAGCCGCCAGCACCGATGCCACCCCGCTGCTCTCGAACTCGAACGAAACCAGCGTGAGCTTCGCCAACGCCGTGAAGACCTACAACGTCATCACCCCGAACCGCGACGGCCAGAACGATGTCCTCGTCATCGACAACGTTTCGCTCTACCCCGGCAACACCTTCACCATCTTCAACCGCTGGGGCCGCGAGGTGTACAAAACCACCAACTACCAGAACAACTGGGGCGGCGACGACAGCACGCCCGCCGGCAACTACTTCTACATCCTCACCCTGCCCAACGGCACGAGCATGAAGAACTGGTTTGAGATAATCAAGTAGCCCGCTTGCTTCTGCTTCAAAAAAGGCCTTTCGAAATCGAAAGGCCTTTTTTTTGCGCTGCCGGCTTGCTCCCCGCAACATGGAGACGCTCCCCCGCAACCACGGAGATGGCTCCCGCAACCACGGAGATGCTCGCCGCGTCCACGGAGATGCTCGCCACGCCCGAGGAGATACCCGCCACGCCCACGGAGATACCCGCCACGCCCCCGGAGATGCTCGCCACGCCCACGGAGATGCTCGCCACGCCCACGGAGTCACCACATGTCGCTGGAAACGGCCTTTTTCATCCTCTGCACTTGGTCCCCGGCCCCGGCATCCGTCCACAAAATCCGTGAACCGAAGGACAGCGAAGCTAAATCCAAAGAATCCGAGTCAATCCGTGGTCTACCTTTGTACCCTTATGAGCCGAGCCAAAAAAATAGCCCCCGAGTTACTCCGCAACGTCACCATCCAGGACATGGTCGCCGAAGGCAAATGCCTCGTCCGCGTCGAGAACCTCGTCATTTTCGTGTCCCAGGTCGCCCCCGGCGATGTCGTGGATTTGTACATCACCAAAGCCAAGAAGAGCTTCCTCGAAGCCGTGCCGGTGAAATTTCACCAGTATTCCGACCTGCGCGTCACGCCCTTCTGTCAGCACTTCGGCACCTGCGGCGGCTGCAAGTGGCAGCACATCGGCTATGATACCCAGCTGCACTTCAAGCAGCAGCAGGTCGTCGACCAGCTCACGCGCATCGGCAAAGTGGCCCTGCCCGAGATTCCCTTTATCCTCCCCTCGCCCCAGCGCACCTACTACCGCAACAAGCTCGAATACACCTTCTCGGACAACGGCTGGCTCACCACCGAGCAAATCAACGACGACACCCAGACCTTCGACCGCAACGTGCTGGGCTTCCACACCCCCGCCCGCTTCGACAAGATTATCGACGTGCAGCACTGCCACCTCCAGGCCGAGCCCAGCAACGAAATCCGCCTCTTCGTGCGCGACTACGGCCGCCAGCACGGCCTCGAATTCGGCAACATGGTGCGCCAGACCGGCAACCTGCGCAACCTCATCATCCGCACCGCCCAGAGCACCGGCGAAATCATGGTGATACTCCAGTGCTACCGCCCCCACGACAGCATCGAGCCCCTGCTCGACGCCCTCTACGCCAAGTTCCCCGGCATCACGTCCCTCAACTACGTGCTCAACAGCAAGGGCAACGAAACCTTCCACGACCTCGAAGTCGTCACCTACAAAGGCAAGCCCTACATCGAGGAAGAAATGGAAGGTCTGCGCTTCCGCATCGGCCCCAAGTCCTTCTACCAAACCAACTCCGAAGGCGCCCACCAGCTCTACAAAGTAGCCCGCGACTTCGCCGACCTCAAAGGCGATGAGCTCGTGTACGACCTCTACACCGGTGCCGGCACCATCGCCAGCTTCGTGGCCCACCAGGCCCGCAAAGTCATCGGCGTCGAGTACGTGGAGCAGGCCGTGGCCGACGCCCACGTCAACGCCGAAATCAACAACATCACCAACACCGAGTTCTACGCCGGCGACATGAAGGACATCCTCACCGCCGACTTCACCGCCCACCACGGCCGCCCCGACGTCCTCATCACCGACCCGCCCCGCGCCGGCATGCACCCCGACGTGGTGGCCCGCCTGCTGGAGCTGCGCGCCCCCCGCATCGTCTACATCAGCTGCAACCCCGCCACCCAGGCCCGCGACCTGGAACTACTAGACGCCGCGTATCGCGTGACGCGCGTGCAGCCGGTGGATATGTTCCCCCACACGCACCACGTGGAGAATGTGGTGGCGCTGGAGTTGAAGTAATTTCTAATGACACAGCTTCAGGCTAATCGGGAACTGGCTGAAGCCTCGATTAGGGCAGGCGCATTATTAGGCAGGCGACACTGGTTTAATTCAATTATGAGCATAGTCATGCCGACTGCTTTGTTCGGCATGTTCAATGCTATGTGCTTTGAATTTATCCCTCGTTTGAACTTGATGAATTCTCTTGTTTTATCAAGCTCTATTGCTTGGATTGGCTATACAATTTATTGCGTCTATTACGAGAATAAGTTAACCAAATTTGACACAGGATTTTCTGCAATAGAAAATGAACAAGTCATTTTGATAGCCTTGAAGAATTTGGGCTGGGCCGTCGACTCAAATCCAAGAACTGCTAAATCCAGAAAGCCTATAATTACAGCCACCCTTGGCAACAAAACAATTACCGCATTACCAGTAGAGAATGAGATTTATCTAAACGTAATCCATGACTTAGGTAACATCCGAAGGTATCCGCTAACGTTTGGCGGTAATTCCTTTGCGTTACGCCAAGTAATGGAAGCAATAAAAACAGCTGTCATTTAATAGAGTTAGATTAAAATGGACTACTTCAACGACCCCGAACTCAACGGCAAATACCTCGGCACCATTACCAAAGATTTCGTGAAGGTGTGCGACACGCTTGCCGAAGCCTCTTCCCAGATTCGCAAGGGCGACTTCAGCCAATACCCCATTTTCGTCTTTGCCAAGCAGGAAGTGCCCCTCGGCGGCCTCCTCGTCAACGCCGACGAGCTGAACCTGGAGTGGCACGTCTTCGCCAGCTACCTCGAACTCTTCGTGCAGCAAGGCATCATCGACGAAGGCGGCATCGAAGCCTTCCAGGCCACCTACAAGGATGCCGACGAATTCTGCTGCCTCTTCGTGCTCGATGAAACGTTCACGAATTTCGTATTCGTGCCCTACCCGGAGGATTAAACCGCAAAGGGGGAAAGCCTAACAAGAAGAACGTCATGCTGAGCGAAGTCGAAGCATCTCGCGTGTGGTAGCAATCCAATCGATTGGGTTTACCATTGGACGCGAGATGCTTCGACTTCGCTCAGCATGACGTTCTGGTTCCGACGTTCTAATTCACCAACTGCTGCTCCACCCGAGGCTGCGGAATCCCCCGTAGCACCTCCGCCAGCAGCTGATAGGAATACACCCGGGCCTCGTGGCTGAAAACATTGGTAACGGCCATGATTTCATTCACCTGCGTCTTGTCCACAAACGCCTGCAAATCCTGCTGAATCGTCGCCTTGCTGCCGATGAAGGCACAAGCCAGCATCTGCTCCACGGCATATTGCTGCGCCGGCTCCCACAGCCCCGCCATAGACTCAACGGGCGGTTGCAGCGGGGCCGGTCGGCCCTTGATAACGCCCAGCATGAACTGCTTGAGCGAAGTGGCCAGGTGCTGCGCCTGGGCATCGGTATCGGCCGCCACCACATTCACGCAGGCAATAACGTAGGGCGCAGCCAGCACCGCCGACGGCCGGAAGTTCTGCCGGTAAATCTCCAGCGCCGGAAACAGCTGTCCCGGCGCGAAGTGGCTGGCAAACGCATATGGCAGCCCCATAGCGGCGGCCAGGTACGCGCTATCGGTGCTGGAACCCAGCACGTAAATCGGCACCTCCAGCCCCTCGCCCGGAATGGCCCGCACCGTGGCCGTGCTGTTGGCAGACGAGAAATACGCCTGAAGCTGCTGAATATCGCGGGGGAAATCCTGCGCCCCGCCAAAACGGCTGCCCCGAATGGCCTGGGCCGTCACCTGGTCGGAGCCGGGCGCACGGCCCAGCCCCAAATCAATCCGGCCGGGATAGAGCGTAGCCAGCGTGCCCAGCTGCTCGGCCACCACCAACGGGGCATGATTGGGCAGCATAATACCGCCCGAGCCTACCCGCAACGTGCTGGTGCCGCCCGCGATGTAGCCAATGAGCACCACCGGGGCCGAGCTGGCAACACTCACCATGTTGTGGTGCTCGGAAAGCCAGAAACGGGTGTAGCCCAGTTTCTCGACCTGCTGCGCCAGGTTCAGGCTGTGGCGGAAGGTATCGGCCGGCGTACTGCCGGCATTAATGGGGGCCAAATCCAGCACGGAGAAGGCCAATGGAGCAAAAGAATTGGTTGTCATGAAGGGAGAATAAGAGGGAAAAGCCACCTATTCGGTCGGTGCGCTGCGGGAAGCAACTGGGTGGGCACCACCGTGGCTGGTATGCATAACTTCTCCGGTGGCCAATTGATTTTTCGGCCGCCCCCGTCAATACAAAAAAAGCCCCAGCGGGCACCCCGGACGTTTGCAAACGTTCCGGGGCACCCCGCCGTGGCTTTAACTTATGGGTAGCGGCAGCGTATTGCGGCCGCATCGCGTCCTAATTCCGGCGCTGCACCGGCAAATCCTCCAATTGCGCGTAGCTCAGCTTCCAGGTATTGTTAGCGGCTTTTTTCCAGTAGAAAATGTAGTTGCCCTCGCCGAAGCCGGCGGGCTGGCCGGGCCCGGCCGGCTGCACATCCACCGAGAACGTGCCGGCCTCGTAGGCGCTGTTGTCGTCGGTGTTGCTGCTGCTCACGCTGGTTTTCAGGTTGGCAATGGTCGGAATGGTGGCGCTCACCCATTTCTGGCCCACTTCGTCCTTGCCCTTCCAGTGGGCGTTGCCCTGCACGAAGGTGATGTCGTCGGCCATCATACCGGTGATTTTGCCGGAATCGCGGCTGTTCCAGGCGTTGATAAAGTCGCGGTTCAGGTTCTGCACGTTGGCCGTATCAGCCGGCGCTTTCGAGCATGAGGAAGTGAGGGCAGCGGCTACGAACAGGCTACAAACAAGGGATTTCATACATCCGGGGGGTTGGTGAAAGAAATAGGGACGGGCCGCATTGCCCGCCGTGGCAATTACTCTAAAAAAATCAACCCCCGGGCGCGGGCGCCCAGGGGTTGCAAGGTTAAGCAAAAACGGACATTACCAGCTCTTACGACGGTACTCGGAAGTGCCGTAGGGGTGCGAAGCATCGCCGTATGCCGTGTTGGGCATGTAGGCGGCATTCGAGGCAGCGGGTACCATCGCGTTACCGACCGTGGCATTGGAAGCCGTCAGGCTGTTGGCCGGCACCAGCGCGCTTTGGGTGGTCGTAGTCTGGCGGTTGCGGGCCAGGGCCAACTCGCGGCGGTACGCAGCTTCGCGGGCGGCTACGGCGCGGCGCTCGGCGGCAGCGGCGGCGCGCTGCTTGTTCTTGTTATCGATGTGCTTGCCCACGCCGTAGCCGATGGCCCCACCGGCCACGCCGCCTACCACGCCACCCACGGCCCGGTTGCGCTTGTTGATAATGGCACCGGCAGCGGCCCCGCCCAGGCCACCGATTGCGGCACCCTTAGCCTGCGGGCTCCAGCTTTTCAGGATTTGGGCCTGGGCCGAACGCGTGCCGAAAGACGTGCTCAACAGCACAATCAGACCGAAGATATAAGGAAGCTTTTTCATGGCTTAAAAATTAAAAAAGAGAAGAAATCCGCCCGGATAATGGATAGGGAGACAATTAGCGTGCCATTCCCGCCTGCGGCCGATTTCCCCCTCCCTAACGGCAGCGCTTACATAAGGTTGGAATCCTATATAGAAACCGGGCTAAAAGCTGGTCCAGCCCTGCGCTTGGAGCGGCACGGCCTGGCCCGCTTTGGTCACCAGGTTGGCACCGTCGGCCTTGGCCGTGAGGTGGCCGATGATGGTGATATCGGGGTGGTTCTTGATTTTTTCGTGGTCCGTCACCGGCACCGTGAACAGCAGCTCGTAGTCTTCGCCGCCGTTTAGGGCGCAGGTGAGCGGGTCGAGGTTGAACTCGGCTGCCGCCTCCAGCGTGGGGTTAGCCAAGGGAATGAACTCGGTAAAAACCCGTGCGCCCGTGCCGCTGGCCGTGCACAGGTGCAGCACCTCCGAGGCCAGTCCGTCCGACACGTCAATCATGCTGGTGGGCCGGATGCCGCGCTCGCGTAGCTCGTGCACAATGTCGAGCCGGGCTTCGGGGCGCAGCTGGCGCTGCACGATGTACTCGTAGTTGGCCAGCTCGGGCTGGGTTTCGGGGTCGGCCAGGTAGGCTTGCTTTTCGCGCTCCAGCACCTGCAGGCCCAGGAAAGCGCCGCCGAGGTCGCCCGTCACGCACAGCAGGTCGGTGGGCTGGCCGCCGCTACGGCGCACGGCCTCGCCGGTGGGCACCTCGCCCAGCACCGTAATGGCTAGCGTGAGGCCGCCCCGGCTGGCAGTGGTGTCGCCGCCCACCAAGTCCACGTTGTAGGCCTCGCAGGCCAGGCGCATCCCGGCATACAGCTCCTCAATGGCCTCCACCGTGAAGCGCGGGCCGACCGAGAGAGCCACCACCAGCTGCGTGGGCAGGGCATTCATGGCAGCCACGTCCGATACGTTCACGGCCACGGCCTTGTAGCCCAGGTGCCGCAGCGGGCAAAACGAGAGGTCAAAGTGAATGCCTTCGACCAGCAAATCGGTGGTCATTACGGTATCAGTACCGGCCGTGGGCCGGATGATGGCCGCGTCGTCGCCGATGCCAAGCACGGTGCCGGGCTGGCGCGCCGTGATGTTGGCCTGCAAGCGGCGGATAAGGGCAAATTCGCCAATGGCGGAGAGGGGCGTGAGTTCGGACATGAGTGAGTCAGGGAGGAAGTATTCAGAATTGAGAAACCAACAACCGCAAATGGGCGGTAGCAGGTCCAGGCGGGCCGGCAAAAGTACGCCCACAAAAAAAGGAGGGAATTGCTTCCCTCCTTTTTCGATTTCAGATAACCGGCTGCTTATTCAACAACCAGCTCTTTGTAGATTTTGGTCTGGCCGTCGGCGCTCAGAATCTGTACGAAGTACAGGCCGGGCTTCAGGGCCGAGATGTTGAGCTGGAGCTTTTCCTGGCCCTGGCCTTTGGCTTCGGCGCTGATGCGCTGACCGAGGTTGTTCAGGATGGTAACGCTGCCCACTTTAGCATCTTTGATTTCCACCGTAGCCGTGCCGTGAGCCGGGTTCGGGTACACGCTGATGTTGCTATCGAACTTGCTCATCGTGCTCAGCACGGCCTGGTAGGTGCCGAAAGGGCCGGTGTAGTCGTTGTGGTTGCCCAATTGGTTGTAGAGCTGACCACCGGGGTTTGATACCCCACCCGGACCGTTAAACGCCGTGGAGTACATCACCCACTCGTCGGAAATGTTGTAGCCGCCGGCTGCGCGGGTGGGCGGGCACGAGGCGGGCACGTTCTGCGCCGCCGGGTTCACCGTAATGCCGCGCGACACCGTGGCCCGACGAGTAATTGACTGGTTGGCCGAAGCCACGAAGACCGCGCTGGTACCGGTGCCGTCGAGGGGGTTGGTACCGCTCCAGTTGCCGCCCGTGGCGCAGGATTGCAACAGGGGCCGTTCGCCAATCACGCCAATCAGGTCCACGATTACGCCGTTGCCCACGCCGGCCGTGCCGCTGGGGTAGCGCACCAGGGCCATGGCATCGTCGCCGCTGAAGTAGATGGGGCCACCGCCGATGATAACGGGGTTGGAGGCAGCCGGCGGCGTAGCATACGGGGAGCAGAACTGGTTGGCCGCGCTCACGATATCGGGCAGGGTGGCCTCGCCACAGGCAATCACGAAGGTGGAGCGGGGGCTCAGCGTGTTCGCGCCTACGGCTACGTGCGAAGCGTCGCTGCGGAACACCTTCTCCTCCTGAAAGATGAAGGTATCGCCGTTGGAATAGCGCCGCACCGAGTACGGGTTCAAGTTAACGATGTTGTTGGTCGGGTTAAAAATCTCCAGGGCACGCTCGTTGCCTGTCGAGTTAGTCGCGCCACCGTAGGGCTGCCCCATCTGGTGAGCTCCCTCGTTGTATTCCGAGAAAAACAGTTCCGTACCTTGAGCATGGGCGGCTCCGGCCAGCAGCAGGGCTGCCGAGAGCATCAAGTAGTTCTTTTTCATAATTTTTGGAATGTGTAATGTCAGTGCAACGGCAAAGATACGCGCTTTTCGTGGCTAGGTTCATTACGTTTTCAAGTACCCAAAAATCCCTTTTTCTCTAGATAATCCTCCGGGCCGGGTCGGCGGGCGCGGCGGATATACCGAATCGGCTTATTTGGGCGTTGCAGTCCATATTGCTCGGTCTGAGGCCGGGCGGCCTCTGTCCGGCCAGCCCGCGCTTTTTTTATTTACCCCCTTAGCTTTGCTATGCCGGAGCTTTTTCCTTCCGGTCACTTCCTTTATGCGCCCTATTTTTTCTTCTCCGGTCAAAACCGTTGTGCTCTCGCTGCTGATTTTCTCGGGCTGCGCGGCTTCCTGCAAGCGCGACGGCTCCAAAACGGCTGCTTTCAACCCGGCTTCGGCAGCGGCGACGAAACTGCAGTTTGACATCCTGCGCGATTCCGTCGACCTCAAATGGCGCAACATGACGGAAAGCGACGACCAGAAAATCGGCATCACCCGCCTGCTGCTCCGCGAGCTGAAAGGCCAGCCCGGCATCAACCCCACTCAGCTGCAGGACCTGGACCGCGCCAATACCCACCTTAAAGCCCGCCGCTACACCCAGCAAACCATGGCCAGCTCGGCCCTGATTGACCAGTACGACACCGCCCAGGATTCGCTGCTGAAAGCCGTGTACCCCGTGGCGGCTCCCAACGGCAACGCGCCCACCGAAAACGCCCGCAATTTCGTGGAAGGCATTCAGCAGCTCGATGCCGGCGTAGTGGCCTTCCGGGTGCAGTACGACCGCGCCGTGCACCAGTACAACGACTACCTCAAGCTGCACCGCGCCGAACTGGAATCGCTCGGCGGCAAGTATGCCACGCTCCAGCCACTGTCGTTTTTCACGATTGGAGACAAGTAAACCGGGCTCGATGGTTTGCGCGGGGCAGTTTCGGTATTAAAGCAGCAATTGCTTATCTTTAAGCCTCAGCTACTCAATGCCATTCACCAAACGCCCCCGCATATGCACACCGCTACTTTTTTTCGTCGGCTGCTGCCGGCCCTGCTCCTCACCAGCCTCGCGCTGGCCTCGTGCGAGCGCTGCAAAGACCACGACCCGCGCCCCAATAATAAAGGCAAGTGCGGCTCGGCGGCTCCCACCACCACTACGACCACTCCTCCCGGCGGTCATTCGTAAACCCCGTTTAAAACAGAAAAGGCCGGCAAATTTGCCGGCCTTTTCTGTTTTAAACGGGACGCTGATTTGACTACAGCGCGGCCATTTCCTCGCGCACGAAGTCGGCCAGGGTGCGCAGGTACTCGGTGCTGAAATCGAAGCGGATACCAGCGGCGGCGTAAATCTGGCCAATGGGCGCGGTGTAGCCCAGCGCCAGGGCACGCTTGTAGGCGGCCAGCCCCTCGGTGGGGTTCTGGCGGAAGTTGCGCCACACGGCAATGGCCCCGAGCTGGGCCATGGCGTACTCGATGTAGTAGAACGGCACTTCGTAGAGATGCAGCTGCTTCTGCCAGTTATAGGGCTTGAAGGTTTCGAGGCCTTTCCAATCCACCGTGCGCTGGTTGAATTCGTCGAAAATCTCGACCCAGCGGCTGTGACGCTCGGTTTCGGTATGCGTAGGGTGCTCATACACCCAGTGCTGAAACTTGTCGATGGTGGCCACCCACGGAAAGGTTTCGAGCACGCTTTCGAGGTGGGTTTTCTTGGCGCGACGCAGGTCCTCCGGGTTGGGGAAGAAGATGTGCCACTGGTCCATGCTCATCAGTTCCATGCTCATCGAGGCCAGCTCGGCTACTTCGGACGGCGGGTGCTTGTCGGCTCCCAGCGGCAGGCCGCGCGTGAGGAAGCTGTGCACGGCGTGGCCGCCTTCGTGCAGCATGGTCACCACGTCGCGCAGCGAGCTGGTGGCGTTCATAAAAATGAAGGGCACCCCCGTTTCATCCAGCGGGTAGTTGTAGCCGCCGGGGGCTTTGCCTTTCCGGCTTTCCAAGTCGATATGGCCCATCTGGCGCATGGTGCGCAGGCAGTTGCCGAGGTAGCTGTCGAGGGTTTCGAAAACGGTGATGGTCTTTTCCAGCAGCTCCTCGCCGGTGCCGAAGGGCCGCAGCGGCGGCTGGCCGCTGGGGTCCACGTCGAGGTCCCAGGGGCGCAGTGCGGGCAGATTCAGGTCCTGGCGGCGCTCCAGGTCGAAGTCGTCAATCAGCGGCACCACCGTTTCGCGGATGGCCGCGTGGAAGTTGAAGCAGTCCTGCGGCGTGTAGTCGAACCGGCCCAGGGCGGCAAACATATAGTCGCGGAAATTGGTGAAGCCCGCGTTCAGCGCTACCTGGTGGCGCAGGGCCACCAACTCGGTGAAGAGTTGGTCGAGCGGCTTGGCATCCTGCAGGCGACGGGCCTGGATGGCGCGCCAGGCAGTTTCGCGCACGGCCCGGTCGGGGTTCTTGAGGCGGTCGGCGGCCTGGGGCAAGGTCAGGTCCTGGCCGTCGAGGGTCACGTTCATGGCCCCCACCGTGGCGGCGTACTGCTGCTGCTTGGTGCTGATGTCGGTTTTCAGCGGAATGTTCTCGGCCCGGTAGATTTCCGAAGCGCGGCGCACCGAGCGCAGGAACACGCCGTAGCGGCGCTCATCCAGCCCGGCTAGTTGCGGCGAGGCCAGCATCTTTTCGTTGAGGGCGTGGTCGTGGGGAGCCACTTCGGGCTCCACTTCGTTCACGAAATACTGGAAGGCCTCGGAACGCGCCGGGTCCTGCGTGTCGCAGGTCATGTGGATGTAGCGCCAGGCGAGGTCTTCGCTCAGCACCGACTCCAGCTCGGAGCGGTCGAGCAGCCAGCGCTCCAGCTCGGCGGGTGTGTTTATGGGCCGGGCCTGTAATTCCTGGAAGAAGGGCTCAATCGCGGCCCAGTCGGTCACCAGAAAGTCCTCGGGCAAATACTGGCGCGGCGGTCGGCTCGTATCGGTGGCCGACTCGGCGGTAGGTTCAGCTAGAAGCATCATAGTACAAGTATAATCGAACGGAATCTATAATCGAACAGAATTCGGGAGCAGCGAGCCCAGCGGCCATTGCTCTCATTACGGCAACAAAAGCCGGGCCGGACTTAAATAATTCTGCCAACCGCGAGCGGAACTCCTAGCCTATTTCAATTACCACGTCGTCCGTCATCGGGTGGCCCACGCAGGTCAGCACGTAGCCTTGCTTCAGCTCCGAATCGGACAGTCCTTCGCGCTCGTCGAGGTGCACTTTGCCGCTCAGGCACTTGCCACGGCAGGCGGTGCAAAGGCCGGCCTGGCAGGAATACGGCAGGTCAATGTCCTGGTCGAGGGCGGTGTCGAGGATGGTTTTGCCGGCGGGCACTTCGATGAGGTACTCGCTGCCTTCGTACTGAATGGTGACGGTGCGGGTGTTCTTCACATTGTCGTCCGGGCTGGCCGATACGTCGCCGTGGCCGCTGGGCTGGGCGGCGGCCAGCTCGGCGTTGTCGGCGCTGGCCACGAAGCTCTCGCGGCGGATGCGGGCCTCGGGCACGTTCAGCAGGCTGAGGGCGGCCTGGGCTTCGGCCATCAGACCCTCGGGGCCGCACATGAAATACTCGGCCTGCTCGGCCGGAAACTGGTGGCGCTGCTCCAGAATGCGCAGCAGCATGGTGCGGTTCAGGCGGCCGGTGTGGCGGTGCGGAGCCATCGGCTGCAAGGGCTGGCTGTACACGTGCTCCACCTGCAGGTGGCCGTTGGAGCGGGCTTCGAGGTCGGCGAGCTGCTGCTGGAAAATGACGGATTCCTCGTTGCGGTTGCCATAAATCAGCAGCACGTAGCTCTGCGGCTCAGCGGCCACCACGGCTTTGAGCATGGCCATGAGCGGCGTGATGCCCGAGCCGGCCCCGATGAGTACCAGTGAGCGGGCCGCCTTGGGGCTGGGGCTGAGGGTGAAGTTGCCCAGCGGCTCCATCACCTCTATTTGCTGGCCTACCTGCACCGTATCGAGCAAATAATTGCTCACCAAGCCGCCCGGCACGCGCTTCACCGTCACGGACAAGCGCGGGGCCTCGGCCGGCGTGCTGCTGAGCGAGTAGGCACGGCGCTCCTTTTTGCCGCCCGGCCCACAGGGCACGATGAGCGTCAGGAACTGGCCGGGGCGGGCGGCGATGGGGGCCCGGTCGGGCCGCTCCAGGTGAATGGTGATAGAATCGGCGGTTTCCTGGGTGATGGCAACGACGGTGAGCGTGTGGTACATTGAGCGGGATGAGCAAATGGGGGAACGAGGGGCCAAGCCGGCACGCGCGTTCGCGGTAAAGTCGGTAACAAAAAAGTGGGTCGGATGATGAAAACATTCCCACCGGCCCGCCGGCAAAGGTAACTTGCCAGCCACATTACGGGTTTGCGGCCGGGCCGTTTTCCTTTGTGGCCTCACGCTTTCACTTCTTTCGCGCTTGCTCTCCACCCTGCTCCAACGCCACCAGGCCAGCTTCGGCCCCGTGCTCCCCGTCGACCTCAACGGCCCCGCCGTCACCCGCCTCGATTTCACGGCCGCCAACCCCCAAATCACCAGTGCCGACCTGCGCGACACCTCCGGATTTGATGATTTAGTTAATAAGATGCTGGCCGAAAAAAACGCCACCATCGGCATTGGCGGCTACCTCGAAAACCGGGTCATCTACCGCCGTAGCGCCCACTTCGGCCCCGGCGCGGCCGAGGAGCCCCGCTCCCTGCACCTGGGCGTGGATGTGTGGCTGCCCGCTGGCACGCCCGTGCTGGCCCCGCTGCCCGCCACAGTCCACAGCCTGGCCGATAACGACAATTTCGGCGATTACGGCCCCACCGTCATCCTGCAACACGAGCTGGAAGGGACGGTTTTCTACAGCCTCTATGGCCACCTCAGCCGCCAGGAGTGGCGGGCGCTGCGCGTGGGCCAGGCGCTGCAAAAAGGCGAGGCGTTTGCCACCGTTGGCCCTTTTCCCGAAAATGGCGACTGGCCGGCGCACCTGCATTTTCAGCTAATTGCCGATATGGGCCACCACTCCGGCGACTTTCCCGGCGTGGCGCGGCCAAGCGAGCGGGAAGCGTGGGCAGCGCTGTGCCCCAACCCGAATCTGGTGTTGCAGAGCCGGTACGTCTAACTACGGATTCGCTCGAATCCGTGGTCAGTCGAATTTGATAGCCACCACCGGCTTAATCCGCGCAATCAGATACGTGGGAATGAGCACCGCCAGCAACGAGGCGATGAACGTGGCCACGTTCAGCAGGAGCAGCATTTGGGGGTCCCAGGAAATGGGGACGCGGTCCATGTAGTAGTTCTCGGGGTCGAGGGGGATGACGTGGAAATAATACTGGATGGCGCAAAAGCCCACGGCCACGAGGTTGCCGATGAGCATGCCGCGGATGGTGAGCGAGAGGCCCCGGAAGAAGAACATCCGCCGAATCTGGTTGTCCGTCGCGCCCAACGCTTTGAGGATACCAATCATGTTGGTGCGCTCCAGAATCATGATAAAGATGGTGGCCACCATGTTGAATGTGGCCACGAAAATTATCAAAAGCAGGAAGATGATGACGTTGCGGTTGAGCAGCTGGAGCCAATCGAAAAGCTGGGCGTACTGCTCCGTGATTTTGTCGATTTTGAGGTCGTAGGGCAGGCGTTCGAGGAAGTTGTCGGCGGTTTTGTCCAGGGTTTTGAAGTCTTTAAGGACGACTTCCATGCCGCCCACCAGCGAGTCGGGCCAGGCCGGGGAGTTCAGCTCCCGAATCTGGCGAATGTCGCCGATGACGTAGACCTCATCGAACTCATCGAGGCCCGTGGAGTAGATGCCGGCCACCCGAAACTGCCGGATGCGCGGCGGGTTTTGGATGAAGTAGAACAGCGCCTTTTCGCCCACACTCAGGCGCAGCTTGTCGGCCACTTTGCGCGAAATCAGTACGTCGTCGCTGGCCGAGGAGTCGGCGAAGCTGATGAACTTGCCGGCCACCAGGTTCTCGCGCATGGGCGAGGGGCTGTCGGTTTCGGCGATGCCTTTGAGCACCACGCCCAGCACTTCGTCCTTGGTTTTGATGATGGCCGTTTTCACGGCGTAGGGCTGCGTGGACTTCACCTCGGGGAAGGCGTGGAGCTGCTTCACCAGCTTGGGGCCGGCGATGGGGGCTACTTCGAGCGAGTTGTTGGTATCGTAGCGCGAAATCTGGAGGTGCGCGCCGAAGGAGAATATTTTATTCTGAATCTCGTTGCGAAACCCTTGCAGGATGGCAAACGACACCACCATCACCGCCAAGCCCATGGCAATGCTGATGATGGCTATTTTTGTGACCGACGCGGTGAAGGAGCCGGAATCGGCTCCCCCGTCAATCTTCTGCGAAATGTAGCGGGAGACATTCATTGTTCAGCCGTAAAGCTACGTTTTGAACCGCTACCGGCCACGCTCCCGCCCTTTCGGTTCGGCCGAAGCGTAAACCGGGTTCTTTTTTTCGCCTTTTTTCTCACTGTCTATGGTTGGGTTATTCGCTAAAACCACCTTCTCGCTGCTGCTGGCCCTGCCGGCCTGCGGCAGCACCCGCCCGGCGGCCCCGGCCGCGCCGCATACGTTGGCCACCCCGCCCCGCGTTGCCGCCCTCACCGTGGGGGCCGAGCGGCTCGATAAATACCTGCCCCAACTCAAGGGCAAGCGCGTGGGCCTGGTCATCAATCAGACTTCGCGCGTGGGCCGCGCCTACCTCGTGGACACGCTGCGGGCGCGGGGCGTGACCGTGACGGCCATCTTCGCCCCCGAGCACGGCTTCCGGGGCGAGGAGGCCGACGGGGCCACCATCACCGACGGGCGCGATGCCCGCAGCGGCGTGTCCGTGCGCTCGGTGTACGGCAAAACCAAGAAGCCCACCCCCGAAATGCTGGCCGACGTGGACGTGCTCATCTTCGACATTCAGGACGTGGGGGCGCGCTTTTACACCTTCATCAGCACGCTGCACTACGTGATGGAGGCGGCGGCCGAGCAGGGCAAAACCGTCATCGTTCTCGACCGCCCCAACCCCAACGGCGACCTTGTGGACGGCCCCATCCTGGAGCCCGCCCACAAGTCCTTCGTCGGCCTCGACCCGCTGCCCATTGCCCACGGCCTAACGGTGGGCGAGCTGGCCACCATGATTAACGGCGAAAAATGGCTGGCTGGCGGCAAGAAATGCGCCCTCACGGTGGTGCCGCTAGCGGCCGGCTACACCCACGCCACGGCCTACGCGCTGCCCATCGCGCCCTCGCCCAACCTGCCCACGGCCCACGCCGTGGCCCTCTACCCCAGCATCTGCCTGTTTGAGGGCACCAACGTGAGCGTGGGGCGCGGCACCCCCACGCCGTTTGAGGTCATCGGCAGCCCCGCGCAGCCGGCCACGCGGCCCTATACCTTCACCCCCGCCCCCAACGCCGGCTCGCCCACCCCGCCCCTGAAAGGCCAAGCCTGCCACGGCCTCAACCTGGCGGCCGCGCCCACCCGCGCCGCCTCGGGTGGCCTGGTACTGAGCTACCTGCTCGATTTTTATCAGCAGAGTACCGATAAAGCCCATTTTTTCGGGAAGTATTTTGAGGAGCTGTCCGGCACGAACAGCCTGCGCGAGCAGATTATCGCCGGCAAGACGGAGGCCGAAATCCGCGCCTCCTGGGCGCCAGGCCTGAATAAATTCAAAACCCTGCGCAAGAAATACCTGCTCTACCCGGAGCGGTAGAAACTCCCCGAGGCTCGGAATCCGGATTCCGGGGCCCAGGAAAACTCCCTAGGGCTTGGAATTCGGATTCCGGGCCTCAGGGAAACTCCCCGAGCCTCGGTTTTGGGATTCCGGGCCTCGGGGAGACTCCTTGGGGCTCGGAATCCGAATTCCGGGGCTCGGGGAGTCTCCCCGGGGCTTGATTTTCACTTTTCGAGGTCGGGGGAGACTCCCCGGGGCCTGATTTTCGAAAATCAGGCCCCGGGGAGTTTTTTGGCGTTTTGGAGGCGGGTTGGCGGGTCCGGCGTTTTCTTTGCCCCATGAATACTCCCCTGCGCCTGGTTTTCATGGGCACCCCCGATTTTGCCGTGCCCACCCTGGAGAGCCTGCTGGCCTGGCCCGGCGGGCAGGTGGTGGCCGTCGTCACGGCCCCGGACCGGCCGGCGGGGCGCGGGCGGCAGCTCCAGGCTTCGGCCGTGAAAGTGGCCGCCGAAGCCCACGGCCTGCCCGTGCTTCAGCCCACCAACCTGAAATCGCCCGAGTTTCAGGCCGAGCTCAAATCCTACGCCGCCGATTTGCAGGTGGTGGTGGCCTTCCGCATGCTGCCCGAAGCCGTGTGGAACATGCCCCGGCTGGGCTCCATCAACATCCACGGCTCGCTGCTGCCGCAGTACCGGGGCGCGGCCCCCATCAACTGGGCCCTGATGCACGGCGACACCGAAACGGGCGTCACCTCCTTCTTCCTTCGCCACGAAATCGACACCGGCGACCTCATTTTTCAGGATAAAATCGCCATCGCGCCGGAGGACGATTTCGGCAGCGTCTACGACCGGCTGAAGCTGGTGGGCGCGGCCCTGGCCCGCCGCTCGGTGGAGGCCATCGCGGCCGGCACCGCCCCCAGCACCCCGCAGGCGCACGGCACCGACCTGCGCCCCGCCCCCAAGCTCCAGAAGGAAACCGGCCGCCTCGATTTCGCCCGTCCCGCCGCCGAATTGGTGAACTGGGTGCGCGGCCTCTCCCCCACCCCCACCGCCTTCGCCGCCCTAGCGGATGGGCGCATCATCAAGATTTTCCGCGCCGCCGCTTTGCCCTTCAGCGATGAAAACCCCGCCGCCCCGGCCGGCACCTGGGCCTCGGATGGCAAGAAGTACCTGCGCGTAGCCGCCGCCGATGCCTGGCTCGATTTGCTGGATGTGCAGCTGGAAGGCAAGAAGCGCATGCCGGTGCAGGAGCTGCTGCGCGGCTTCAAGCTGCCGGCGTAGCAAAACGTCATGCCGAGCGTCGCCTGTCATCCTGAGCGCAGCGAAGGACCTTATCGCGCCTGAACAGCTTGCCGTAATTCAATCCGTGCAAACGTGATAAGGTCCTTCGCTACGCTCCGGATGCCCAACGCTTAAAACAACTGAATTGCTACACCCTTTCCATCAAGAACCTCCCCCAAAACCCATGGTTTCCTTCGTCGTGGCCGTAGCCGAAAACAATGCCATCGGGAAAGATGGCGAGCTGCCCTGGGGCCACCTGCCCGATGATTTGCAGCACTTCAAGCGCCTCACCCTGGGCCACCCCGTGGTAATGGGCCGCCGCACCTACGACAGCCTCGGCCGGGCCCTGCCCAAGCGCCCCAACATCGTGGTCACGCGCCAGCCCGGCTGGGCCGCCCCCGGCTGCGAAACGGCCGGCTCGGTGCCCGCCGCCCTGGCCCGCGCCCGCGAGCTGGACGAGGAGGTGTGCGTGATAGGCGGCGGCGAAATCTACCGCGAAGCCCTGCCCGCCGCCGACGTCATCTACCTCACCGAAGTGCACCACAGCTTCGAGGGCGACGCCTTTTTCCCCGCCCTCAGCCCCGCCGAGTGGCGCGAGGAAGCCCGTGAGCGCCACGAGGCCGACGAGCGCCACGCCTACGCCTTCAGCTTCGTGACGCTGCGGCGGCGGTAGGTTTCGGAACTGTAGCCCAACAAAAAAGGCAGCCGATTGGCTGCCTTTTTTTGCTCTTCACTGAAGTCCATTAGCGCATGAGCACCAGCTTGCCCCAGTCATTTTTGAAGGCCTTGTCGCCGCCGGTGGCGCGGTGGCCGAACTGAGCGCCGGGGTCATCGAGGGCCACGCGGTAGAGGTAGGTGCCGTTGGCGAGGCGGTCGCCGTAGGTATCGGTGCCGTCCCAGGCAAAGTCGGTGATGTTGTTGCCGATGTGCAGCGGGCCGAGCTCGTTCATGAAAATCTCGCGCACCACTTTGCCCGTGAGGGTCACAATCTGGATTTTCATGTTGCGGGGCAGCTCCTGGCCGGTGAGGGTGAACACGAAGCGGGCCTTGCTCACCACCGGGTTGGGGTACGGGTACACGTTGGAGATTTGCGAGGCGTTCACCACTTCAAACTTCACCTGGAAGTTTTGCGCGCCGGTGCTGGAGTTGCTGGGGTCGCGGCCCTGCACCTCCAGGGTGTACATGCCATCGGGCAGGGGGCCGGTTTTGCCGGGCTCGTAGGTGAGCCGGGCCACGCTGCCATTGGTTTGGTCCACGCTGAAATGGAAGCTGTTGCTGTTCACGTCCATCACAGTAGGCACCGTTTGGCCGGGGCGTTGCAGCAGCACCGTGAAGAACGAGGCATCGGTGATGTGGCGGAACTTGTCTTCGTCGTTGAGCTGGATATTGATGACGGGCATCGACGACACCAGCTCGCCGTTGAGGATGTGGCGGCCATCGAAGGCCACGTCAAGCGTCGGGGGCACGTTGCGGTCTACCACCGTGAAAGCGGGCAGCGACAGCTCGTTGTTGGCATAGCTCTGCTCGCGCTGGATGCGCGGGTTCACCACTACCTCCACCACAAAAGTACCGAACTGGCCTATCATGCTAAACTTAACCGGAATGGACACCTTTTCGCCCGGCAGCAGCACCTTGGCGATGCTTACATCGGCCGTGGCCACCACCGGCTGCCCCACCCCGGTCGACCGCAGGTTGACGCGGGTGATTAGCGGCGCAGCAAAGGGGGCATCCGAAATATTCTCGAAAATCACCGGGAAAGTGATGTAGGCCGAATCGGCCGCCTGCCGCGCAAATTTGGCCGGGTCGTAATTAGCCGTAGTGGCCAGGTCGCGGCGCACCACGCCTTCGGGCACGCCCTGCGAGGTCACCAGCCACTGCGCCAGCTGCGGCGGAATGCGGGTGATGTTATCGGACACGGCCAGCTCCAGGCGCAGGTAGGGATAGGTTTTGGCCGGCACCAGCGTGGCCAGGGCCTGCACCGGGGCCGTCACGTTGGGGAGCACCACGGTTTCGCGGCCCAGCGAGTCGATGCCCACCACGCTCAGCGTGTGCTGGCCGTTGGGCGTGAGGGTGCGAATGGTGCTGTACAGATTGGTCCACTGCTTAACGGGGCCAATGCGCGGCGACACGATGCGGCCCGCCGTGTTGGGCAGCTGCAAGGTATCGAGCAAGGCCACCGTTTGGCTGTACCGGGGCACGGTGCTGGTGGCGTCGGGGCCGCGCTCGTGCACGAGGCGGCCGGTGGTGGCCGTCAGCTTCTGACCTATCAGCGCCAGCGGCTCGCCATCGGCTAACTGGGTGATGAGGCGAGAGCCCAGCAGGGTTTGCAAGCGGGTTTTGAGCGCTGCGGGCAGCAGCGAGTAGCGCAAGCGGTTGGCCGACACTATGGCTACGTACGAACCCGCCGGAATCGCCGTCAGGAAATTATTGAGCTTCTGCTGTTGAACTGCACTATAATTCAGGTTGTCGAGGGTATCAACCGCTGTAGTGCTTCTGGCCGGGTCAGGCGCCGAGAAGTAATAAAAATTATTCGGAGCCAGCCCACAGCTTTTGAAGGTAGTGTCCATGGCTACCGGCTGCAGCGAAGCGCCGTTGTACACCGCAATGAGCAGGTTGGGCGAGCGCACGCCACAGCCGCTCACCGAAGGCTGCCCTGGGGCCGTGCGGATGTAGATGCCCGCCCCGGCCAGCGTGCTGAAATTGGGCGCACTGCGCGGCACGCCACCGCCGCGGGTTCGGAGCGCGATGGGCACCCGCGTAGCGGCAAACACCCATTGCCCGGTGGGCGCATTCACCTCCACGCCGGTGCGGGTGGTCTGTTTAAGCTGCGTGTAATGGCTCTGAGACCAGCCCCCCGGACTGCCCGGAATCACGCGCAGCGACGAAGTGGCCCATTCGTTGTTCTCCCCACCCGCCGGCGTGTGAAAGCGCGCCCGCCAGTACCACACCAGGCTATCGCGCTGCCCCAGCCGGGCCGGCAAGGTGGGCGTCCACTGGGCCACGAGGCCTTGGTTGACCGTAGCCCGCTGCACCGCGCCGTTGAACGTGGCGACCGTGTCTATTTCAAAATCGTAATCGCGCTGCGGCCCCAGCGGGTCGTTCGACTGCACCACCAGCCGGGGCTGGTTGGTGGCCGAAATGGCAAACTCCGGAGGATTGAGAACGGTAACCCCGCCTTTCAGGAAGGTAAAGTCGAACTGCGCGGTGTTGTTGGTTTCGTTCGTTTCAGCAATGCGGTTGCTGGGGTCCAGCACCACCCGGAAGGTACTGGTGCCCCCCTCTCCCACACTGTTGCGCATGGGCAAGGCGTAAGTCGTATCAGGGGCCCAAGCCTGCCGCCGGCTGAAGAGGTACACCGTATCGGCACGCCCGGAACTGAAACGCCGGGTTACCTGAATTTCGAGGGGCTCGTAAGTGATTTTGCCGGGGTTGGAAACGCCCACGTTCAGCACGAAGTTGCGCGAATCGGCCCGCACGGCCGACTGGCCGGCCGCCGGCGTAATGGAAAGCTTGGCTGAGTTGGCAATGAAATCCGGCTGGGACGGTGCGAATACCGACAGCGTAGGGTCGCCCTGCCAGCCCGTAGCCAACAGCTGCTCTATCTCATAGTCCTGTGTGAAAGTCCCTTGCAGGCGGCGCACGGTTTCGTCATGGATTGCCGATATCGGCTTGCCATACCACGCCGGGTCATTGAACATGAGCTTGTACATCAGGTTCTGCGCAATGTTCAGCGGCGTAGGGTAGCTGAATCCGTACTCCGCCAACGAGCCCAAAGCGCCTTTCTGGTCCGCAAACAACCAGTCTTCCACCACGGTAGCCCCGCTGGTGAAGGTGTGGTTGCCGGCGCAGGCCCCCAGGAACAGGAAAGGATAGCGGCCCTTGTTGCTGAAGGATGGCGACGTGGAAGGCATGCCAAAGTTTAGCGCGAAGGCCGTATTGGAGCCGTGGCCGATGTAAGTAATGAGCGAAAGTCCGGCATTCAGCTGCGCCGAAATATCGATGCTAACCGGCAGGCGCACGGCCGACGATACCCGGGTTTCGGTGGTGACGTGCCCCCCAAACAACGGCCGTTCGGCCTTCACCTTGGCCGAATCGAGGCCTGCCCGGAAATCGGCGATTTCCACTTCTTCGTACCCGCCCACCAGATGCAAGATGTTCTTGCGCCACGGGGTTGTGCCCACGGGCTCCCGGTTCAGCGCATCATGCTCTATTGCTTTGTTCAGGTAGTTCATCACCTGCTGGGGCGTAGTAGCCGTGAGGCGGCCCGTGTGCAGCTTGGCTACAAAGTCATTGTTGGCGTAGTCGGCCGTCAGCAGGTTGTCCGATACCGCACGGGAGCTCGTGGGCACTAGGTCGAGGCCTCTTTCCCCATTCCGGGCGAAATAGCCACCACCGGTTGGCTCACTGGGCACAATGCCCTTGCCCAGCAATAGCAGATAGCGGTTGGTGGCAGTGGGCGTGGCCGCCGCCAGCCAGCGCGAAAAATGACGTAGCGCCAGCCACGACTTTTCACCGTAGAAAAATTGGTCGTAGAGTTGCTGCGAGGTCACCATGAGCGTGTCGTAGCGCCCGCCGGCCGTCGAGGCCCGGTAGTTGGCGTATGCGCGGGCCGCGTTGGGCACCGTGCCCACGGCACCCATCAGTTGTGGGTGCGTGATGATGGCGAATGTGGGCACCGCCGGGTTGATGGTCCGGAACCGTACCCGGCGGGCCGGCAGTGGCTTCGGCAGCGTGGCTTCATCGGCCAGCATGAGGCGGTGCGTGGCCGCCGCCGTAGCGCCTGGAAACACGAAGCGCTTCAGCGTAGCGGTAGCGCCCTGCGTTCCTACCACCCGCTGCACGTTGTACAGGTCGTTGATATCGAAGCCGGCTACCGTAGCGGGCACCCCCGCCAGCTCGTAAGTGGCAGGGCCGCTCAGCAGGGAGTCGTTTTGAAAAAGAAGCCGGTTGCGGTTAGCCAGCCACGTTGGGGTCTGTGGGGCTATGGTGCGTAGGTAGTGCGTGTAGAAATAATCACCAACTGCTACCGGCGGCTGACTTTTAAGCTTGATAGCTACAGTACCGGTACTGCTTATATCAGATGCCTGAAGCGTAAACGTTTGTCGGGCACGCACCAACCCAACATAATTCATTACCCCTAATAACCGTTCGGGGCCACTGGGCGGCACTACGATTACTTGTGTGTGGTGGGGCGTCCCCACTCCACCAGACCGCAGGGAATTATCCTGTGCACCAAATAAGAGCACCTCAACGCGAGGGGCCGGGCCGGTACTCGACGGACTCACCGATACAGAATCAATCGTATAAGTAAGCTCACTATTACTAATGTTCATGAAGAACCCTTCGCCTGCTTCAATCCAGGGCAAGTAGGTATTCAATTCCTGTGGGTAGTCGCTAAATCCCTGTATGCGCAGGTCCAGTTTGTTGCGCAGGGTGTGCGGATGCACCGTGCCCCCGGCTGCTACCGGTTCCTGCATGTGGCGGCCAGCAGTGCCGCTGCGCCAAGTCAGGAAATAGCTGGCCGTATCGGTATAAAGACTGAAGTATTGATGCGGCTGGTCGGCGGGGTTTTTATACAGCTCGGCATCGAGCCGGCCATCGTTGTGCAGGGCGTAGAACTCGATGAACGACGTGGCATCCAGCGTGGTGCGGCTGCCGCCTACGTAGGTAGCAATTTCCCGGCCGCGCCGCCAGATTTGGAGCTCGTTGGGCACCACGCCGGTTATGCCAGCCTGGGTCAGATACTGATAATCAATTTTATATAGTCCGTCCCGTACTATTTTCATTTTATAGTACGTCTGGCCGGGCACAATCCATTCGTTGCCCACCGGGCCGGATTGGGCTTGGGCGGCGGCACTGGTCAGCCAGAGCCCCAGCCACATCAGCAGCACTATCCATCGCTGCTTTGACTGCGTGTAATTTTTATTCATTCTATTTCGAAAATTCATTTATTTACTACTATTGTGCATCTACGCAGGCGGCTGCCAGTCAGCCTGCTAACTCCAACAAAAACTCCTCAGACTATTTATTTGAAGCCGTAGCCCAGCGATACAATCAGCGAGTTGGTCTGGGACGCGGCACCCAGCTTCTCCACCGCCAGGCGCGAGAGCGCCAGGTCGATGCGCAGGCCGCTCACGGCCACGCCGGCCCCGAGGCTGTACTGGCCCTTCCACTGCATGGATTGGTCCACCACGCTGCTGATTTTCTGAAAGTTGCCGGCCCCGCCGCGCAGGAACACCAGGTTCTTATAGCCCAGCTCCACGCCCAGGCGCGGGTCCACGCTCACGGTTTTGCTGGAAACCAGTGTGTTGCGCTGGCCATCGGTGGTAGCTTCCAGGTCCACGGCCACGAGGGCGGAGAATTGCTTGGGCAAATCGAAGCGGCGGCCCACGCCCAGCACGAAGCGCGGCAGCGTGATTTCGGTGCTGTTTTTCGGAATGGAGTCCGACTTGATGGCCACGTTGCTGTTCAGCCCCTTCACGTACTCGGCCGAGTTGATGTTCCAGGAATTGAACGTAGTGGTGATGTCGCGGGCCATCAGGGCCAGGTTCCAGCCCTTGCGGTTGTACTGCACCCCGGCATCGATGCCAAAGCCGTAGCCGTGGGCAAACTTGCCGATGTTGCGGTAGATGATTTTGCCGCTGCCGCCCACGCTCAGGCCTTCCGTACCCAGCTTGCGGGCGTAGGAGAGCAGCAGCGCGTAGTCGGCCACCGAGAAGTATTCAATCTTGCTGTAGTCGACGTAGCCGTACTCGTTCACCAGGGCGCGGGTATCGGCAATATTGTCGACCCCGAGGCGCAACACGCTCACACCCAGCGCGCTCTTATCATCGAGGGGCATGGAGAAGGCGGCGTAGTCGTTTTTCACTACGCCCGAAAACAGCTCGGAGTGCATCAGCACGCCGTCGTACTTGTGGGTTTGGTTGGTGAGGCCGGCGGGGTTCCAGTAGCCGGCGGTGGCATCGTTGGCCAGGCTTACCTGCACCTTGCCCATGCCCAGGGCACGGGCCCCCACGCCGATGTTCAGAAATTCGTTGCTGTACTTGGGCGTTTTGGTAGACTGCGCGGCGGCGGGCAGGGCCAGCACGGCGGTGGTCCCCACGAGGGCTAGCCCACGGGCAACTGAGGAAAATTGAGGCATAGAAAGGGAACTAGTAAAGTTTGCGCGGACGGAACGCAAGTTACTCCATTATAGTGCGTCCGGCCCCGCGAATTTCAAGCCAGAATACCGGATGCGGGCTGCTTCTGCCGAATACCGCTTGGCAGTGTCCATCTTTTTATAGCCTGTAGTGCTACTGCCCAAGCCTGGAGTGAGCCCCTGCCCTACCAGACCGTCCACGAATATCATGGCTAAAAGCGAAGCTATTGGCGAAACCCTATCAGATTTAACAAAAATTTTATCTCTGATAATCAATGGGTAACAAAGTATTTTAATCCATTCGGTTGAATTATTTATCCAGTACCTTGCGTTACAAAGTACCTACCATACATTTGTACTGTTCGTCACCCACTAGTCAACCTACTCGCCCATGAAACTCGAGAACACCCAGGTTCAGATGCGCAAGGGAATCCTTGAGTTCTGCATCCTGGAAATCATCGCCCGCGGCGAAGCCTACGCCTCCGACATGCTGGAGGAGCTGACTTCGGCCCGCATGATAGTGGTGGAGGGCACGCTCTACCCGCTGCTGACCCGCCTCAAAAACGCCGCCCTCCTGGACTATGTGTGGAAGGAAAGCACCAGCGGCCCGCCCCGCAAATACTACACCCTTACCGAAGACGGCCGGAAATTTCTGGAGGAGCTGCGCGATACCTGGGAGGAAATGGCCACCTCAGTGGGCATCATCCGCCACAGCCGGCCGCCCGGCGATATTCGCTAACTCCCCTTCTTTTTCTGCTTCACTCACCAGCATTCAATTGGCCCGTTCGGCCTTCTTTCACATGAAAAAGAACATCAGTATCAACCTGCAAGGCATCATCTTCCACATCGAGGAAGACGGTTTTGAAGTCCTTAGCCGCTACCTGGCCGAGGTGAAAGCCCACTTTGCCAACTACCGCGGCCACGAGGACATTGTGGCCGACATCGAGGGCCGCATCGCCGAGCTGTTCTCGGCCCGCCTCTCGCCCATGCAGCAGGTCATCAGCCTAGGCGACGTGAACGCCATGACGGCCAAAATGGGCCGCGTGAGCGACTTCGCCCCCGAGGCCGACGAGGACGACGAGGTAGCTGCCGACGAGGCCACCGCCGCTTCGGCTGGCTTTGGCCGCGCTGCCGACCCCTATACCGCCGCAGCCGCCGCTGCTGCCACCGCCACCGACGAGCCCAAGCGCCTGTACCGCGACATGGCCAACCGCAAAGTGGCGGGCGTGGCCGCCGGCATCGCCCAATACTTCGCCGTGAATCCGCTTTGGATTCGTCTGGCCCTGATATTCGGCACCGTTTTTTCGCCGGCCGTTAACGTATGGTCGCGCCACGACATGCGGGTGGATTTCGGTGGCTGGCTGGTGCTGGCCTACATCATCCTCTGGATTTTGCTGCCCAAGCGCTACGACGCCCCCGCGCACCCCGAGGCCCTGCTGAACTCGGGCCCGCTGGCCGGCCGCCGCTTGTTCCGCGACACGGGCACCGGCAAAGTAGCCGGGGTATCGGCCGGCCTGGCCGCCTACTTCAACATTGACGTGACGCTGGTGCGGGTGATAATGCTGGCCGGCCTGTTTGCCGGAGGCTTCACCTTCCTGCTCTACATCATACTATGGATAGTATTGCCCGAGGCCAAAACGGTCTCGGACAAGCTCCGTATGCGCGGCGACGCCATCACGCTGGAAAGCTTCGACAGCAGCGCCCGCAGCAACGCCTTCGCCGATGGCCCGGTGACCACCAACCGCCCCGTGGGTGAATTTGTGGAGGATGCCGCCCGCACGCTGCGCCCGGCCGTTGATTTTGTGGGCTCGGCCATTCGGGTAGTGGCAGGCATCCTGCTGACGATGACTGGCTTTGGCTTGCTCCTGGCGCTGGCCATTGGCTTGGGCGCGAGCATTGGCCTGTTTCCCAATGCCGAAAACATGATTTTCACCCACGTGCTGCTCAATGGTGTGCCCACCTGGGGCCTGCTGGCCGGCTTTCTGGCCCTGGGTATTCCGGCACTGGCTTTGCTGCTGAGCGGTTTGAACCTGCTATTCCGCCGTTCGCTGATGACGCGCACCGTGGCGTTGTCGCTGCTGGGAATTTGGTTGCTGAGCATTGTGGGCGTGACGGTAGCCGCCGTGCGCCAAAACCGTAACTTCCAGTACGATGCCGAGGTTGAGCAGCTGGAGCAGTTCTCCAAGCTGACCACGCCGGTACTCATGTTCGACTCGCGCCGTGTGGACCGCGACTGGGAACAGCACGTCGATGTGAACCTCGCCGCGGCCGACAGCGGCAAAGTGGTGGAAGTGCTGCGCACCCTGAGCGCCAAAGGCGTGAACGAAGCCGAAGCCCGTCGCACGGCCCTCACCACCATCGACTACACGGTGCGCCCCAGCGGCGACTCGTCGCTGGTGTTCGACGACCATTTCTCCTTCCTGCCCAACTCGGCTTACCGCAAGCAGGAGCTGAGCCTCACCATCCGCTTGCCCCGCGACCGCACCTTCCGCATGAGCCGCGACTTCGCCTTCAACATCCTCGACGACGACGACTTCGTGGGCAACCGCCGCCCTGAAGACCCCGAGCAGCACCAGTACCGCCTGCGTGGCAACAAGTTAGAGTGCATCGGCTGCACCGACGAGCAGCTTGGCCGCGATGAAGAGGATAACGACAACGATGGCCAAACGCATATCAACATCGACAGCGACGACAACAATGATGGCGCCGACAGCAACGATGACGACGACAGCGGCGACGACGAGGCCTCCAACAGCGGCACCACCATCAACTACGGCGGCGCCCCCTCCTTCGACACCGACCTGAACAGCTACGGCAGCGCCCGCCGCACCTTCCAGGAATCCGGTTTTAGCCGGGTGAGCGTGGCCGGCGGCTACCGCTTGGTGGTGCGCCACGGCGACAGCTTCAAAGTGGAAGCCGGCGGCAACGACAAGGCCCTGAGCGAGATGCGCGTGGAACTCCACGGCAACGAGTTGCAAATCGGTCCTCGCAACAGCAGCGGCTTTTTCGGCGGCCACTGGGGCAACAACCAGAGCAAGGTGCTCATCCGCATCGAGCTGCCCAACATCGACCACCTGGAGTTGGCCGGGGCCGTGCACGCCGATTTCGGCGGCTTTGAGCGCCAGGAAGAGCTGCACGTGGAGCAGGCCGGCGCCAGCCACCTGCGCCTCAACGGCAGCTTCGGCACCCTGAAACTAGACCAGGCCGGCGCCTGCCGCACCACCGCCACCGGCCAGGCCGATAACCTCGACCTCGACGCCGCCGGGGCCTGCGAGCTGGCCGGGGCCAACCTCAAAACCATCGACACCAAGGTTTCCATTGCCGGCGTGTGCAAGGCCCGCCTCAACGTGACCGGCAGCCTGGAAGGCGACGCCGTGGGGGCCAGCGAAGTAGCCTACAGTGGCAAGCCCTCCCGGGTGAAAATGGACGCCACCGGCCCTTCCAGCATCAAGCACCTGTAATTGCCAGAATTTCTTTGTTACCAAATAGTGCTATAGGCAACCTTCTTCCGTATAGCAGCATCTATCCCCCGAAACCAAAAAAAAGAAGCCAGGCTTAGTTTGGTGAGTGAACGAGGCCTCCTTCCGGAGCCAGTCCTTTGGCCGCCCCCTGCTGCAACAGGAAGGCCAGGGCTGGCTCCATTTCGTTTTTAATGATGCCGTCGAGAATGGCTTCCATCACGGCTTCCTTCAGCTCCCCCACTTGGCGTGAAGGTTTCAGCCCGAAGGTTTCCATGATGATTTCGCCGGTGATAACGGGCCGGAAGCTGCGCAGGTGGTCCTTTTCCTCCACTTCCTTCAGCTTCTCCTCCACCTGCCCGAAGTTGCGCAAATACCGCTCCTTGCGGGTGTGGTCCTTGCTCGTGATGTCGGCCCGGCACAGCAGCATCAACCGGTCAATATCTTCGCCGGCCTCAAACAGCAGGCGGCGCACGGCCGAGTCGGTCACCGTTTCCTTCACCAGCGCGATGGGGCGTAGGTGCAGCTTCACCAGCTTCTGCACCATGCGCATCTCCTCGCCCAGCGGCAATTTCAAATCGGTGAAAATGCCGGGCACCCAGCGGGCTCCCTTGTCCTCGTGGCCGTGGAAGGTCCAGCCCACGCGCTGGTCGTAGCGCTTGGTGGCGGGCTTAGCGATGTCGTGCAGCACGGCGGCCCAGCGCAGCCACAGGTCGCCCCCGGCGGCGGCCACGTTATCCAGCACTTGCAGGGTATGGTAGAAATTGTCCTTGTGCGCGTGGGTGCCCACTTTTTCCACCCCGTGCAACAGCGCCATTTTCGGGAAGATGAGCTGCAAAAGCCCCGTCTGAAACAGCAGCTTGAACCCGTAGCTCGGCGTCGGCGACTCGATAATCTTGTTTAGCTCGACGGTAATCCGCTCCTGCGACACAATCTTTATCCGGTCCTTATTCCGAATAATGGCGTCGAACGTATCGGGTTCAATATCAAAGTTGAGCTGCGAGGCGAAGCGCACGGCGCGCATCATGCGTAGCGGGTCGTCGGAGAAGGTCACGTCCGGCCCCAGCGGCGTGCGGATGGTTTTGCTGGCCAGGTCCTTCATGCCCTCGTAGCGGTCCACCAGTTCCCCAAAATTTTCCGGGTTCAGGCTCAGGCCGAGAGCGTTGATGGTGAAGTCGCGGCGGGCCAAATCCTCTTCCAGCGTACCGGCCTGCACCTCCGGCTTGCGGCTTTCGGTGCGGTAGCTCTCCTTGCGGGCTCCCACGAATTCAATGTCGCCGGCCTCCTTGGTCGGCAGCATGGCGGTGCCGAAGTTCTTGAAAACCTGCACGCGGCCCCGGCCTTTCAGCTTGTTGCCCACGGCCTGCGCCAGCGCAATGCCATCGCCCACCGTCACCACGTCAATGTCCTTGCTCTCGCGCCCCAGCGCCAAATCCCGCACGTAGCCGCCGATGACGTAAGCCGGCTGTTTCAGTTCAGCCGCCGCCTCGGCGATGGTATGGAAAATGGGCAATTCGGGCAGTTTAGGCGTGTTCATGGGTGCAAAGTTCGGCGATGGATGCACAATGCCGCCTGTCATTGTGAGTGGAGCGCAGCGGAAGGCGGCAATCCGAAGAACAGCGTAGCTAATCCGTCCTGTCAAAACCAGACGCTTTCTTCCATCAGAAAGCCCCGGCGCTAAAGAGCATCGGGGCTTTTGAGTTGAAAAAGAGCCTTGTCACGTCTCAGGGTTGGTCGCGTTGGGAGGACGGATTAGCTACGCTGTCCTTCGGGTGCCGCCTTCCGCTGCGCTCCACTCGCAATGACAAACGTACCTACCCGCCTTTACTCCCGCACCACCTCCAGCTTGCCGCCCTCACCCAGCCGCACCACCCGCGAAGGCGCGGTGCGCGTGGCATCGTCCTGCCGCCAGTTCACCACGTGGTCGGCCCCGCGCACGATAGCCGGGTCCACCTCTGCATAGACCGCCGGAGTCGGTTCGCCGGCTTTGTTGGCCGAAGTCGACACCAGCCCGTGCCCGAGTCGCCGCACCACTTTAAAGCAAAACTCGTCCTCCACCACGCGCAGGCCCACGGTGCCATCCGGCCCCACCAGTTCCTTTGCCACGGCCCGGCCGGCGGGCAGGATGTAGGTGGTCGGCCGCGTATCGGCGGCCAGCATCGCCTCCAGCTCAGCGGGCACTTCGGCGGCGTAGCGCTTCATCATGGCCAAATCGGCCACCAGCACGATGCTGGGCTTGCCGGCCTCGCGGCCCTTCAGCTTGTAGAGCTCCTTCACGGCGGGCGGCGCTTCGGCATCGCAGCCCAGGCCCCACACCGTATCGGTCGGGTACAGAACAACTTGCTGCAACAGCAGCGCATCAACGGCAGCTTCTACTTCTTGTTGGAAACGGTTCATAGTGGTAGCGCGGACTTTCAGTCAGCGAGTAAGCGGTAATAAATCAGAAAGTAATGCTCATGCAGCCTCCATGGGTTGCTGGCGGACCAAAGTCCGCGCTACTTAATTGTCTGGCACAGCTCCACTAGTACGCCGGCAGCGCTTTTCGGGTGCACGAAGCACACCAGCTTATTATCGGCCCCGCGCTTGGGCTCCTCGTTCAGAAGCACGAAGCCCTCCCCTTTCAGCCGCGCCATCTCCGCCCGAATATCATCCACTTCAAACGCTACATGGTGAATGCCCTCCGGCTTTTTGGCCAGGAATTTCGTGATGGCGCTATCCGGTGAAGTGCCAGCCAGCAGCTCAATCTTCGAGCCGCCGACCTGAAAGAAAACGGTATCCACGGCCTCACTGGCCACGTGCTCCTTCTTATAGGGAGCCGCGCCGAGCAGCGTGGTGTAAAGCGCGGTGGCGGCTTCGAGGTCGTACACGGCCAGGCCGAGGTGTTCGAGGTTGGTAATCATGGGTGATGATTTTAAGGGAGAATGACGCTAGCCGGGCAAAAAAGCGGGATTTACCGCGCATTTCGTGCCGTTGCCGGAAGTCGGCGCATTTCCTTATTTAGATTGTGTCTACTTTTGTAGGACCAAAGAAAACTGATTGCCCCCGAACCGTGTTCTAAAGGCCAACCAGGCTTTCATTGGTTTATCTTTTTGCTATACCGCTGCGCGCAATGCTGAAGCTCCCCATTTACCTCGACAACAACGCCACCACGCCGCTCGACCCACGTGTGCTGGAGGCCATGATGCCTTATCTGACCGATGTATTCGGCAACGCGGCCTCCCGCAACCACCCCTTCGGCTGGGCCGCCGAGGAAGGCGTTGACTACGCCCGCGAGCAGATTTCGAAGCTCATCAACTGCGACGCCAAGGAAATCATCTTCACCTCGGGCGCTACCGAATCGGATAACCTGGGCATCAAGGGCGTGTTCGAGATGTATAGCCAAAAGGGCAACCACGTCATCACCGCCACCACCGAGCACAAAGCGGTGCTCGATACCTGCAAGCACATCGAGAAACTGGGCGGCCGGGTAACCTACCTGCCCGTCGACGAAAAAGGCCTCATCAGCCTCGCCGACCTTGAAGCCGCCATGACGCCTCAGACCATCTTGGTGACCATCATGTACGGCAACAACGAGACGGGCACCATCCAGCCCATCCGCGAAATCGCCAAAATTGCCCATGCCCACGGTGCCCTGTTCATGACGGACGGCACTCAGGCCGTCGGTAAAATCCCGGTTGACGTGCTGGCTGATGGCATTGATATCATGGCCTTCACGGCCCACAAAATGTACGGCCCGAAAGGCGTGGGTGCCCTCTACGTGCGCCGCAAGAACCCCCGGGTGAAAGTGACCGCCCAGATGGACGGTGGCGGCCACGAGCGTGGCATGCGCTCGGGCACCCTCAACGTGCCCGGCATTGTGGGCCTGGGCAAGGCCTGCGAGCTGGCCCGCCTCGAAATGGACGCCGACACCGCGCGCCTGAGCGCCATGCGCGACCGCCTCGAAAAGGAGCTCACCACGCTGGAAGAAAGCTACATCAACGGCTCGGTGGAACACCGCTTGCCGCACGTTACGAACATCAGCTTCAAGTACGTGGAAGGCGAAGGCCTGATGATGGGCGTGAAGGATTTGGCCGTATCTTCCGGTTCGGCCTGTACCTCGGCCTCGCTGGAACCCAGCTACGTGCTCAAGGCCCTGGGTCTGAGCGACGACCTGGCCCACAGCAGCCTGCGCTTCGGCCTGAGCCGCTTCACCACCGACGAGCAAATCGACTACGCCATCGGCCACGTAAAAGAGGCTGTGACCAAGCTCCGCGAAATGTCGCCCCTGTGGGAGATGTTCAAGGAAGGCGTCGATTTGAGCAAAATCGAGTGGGCAGAACATTAATAAAATGAGGAATGAAGAATGAGGAATGAAGAATTGACTTCGGACGCTCATTTTAAAAATTCCTCATTCCTCATTCTTAATTCAAAATTAAAGCGAAGCGAAAATGGCTTACTCCGATAAGGTAATTGACCACTACAGCAACCCCCGCAATGTGGGCACGCTGGATAAAAGCAAGAAAAACGTAGGCACCGGCCTCGTGGGTGCTCCCGAGTGCGGCGACGTAATGCGCCTGCAAATTGAGGTGGACGAAGCCACAAACACCATCACCGACGCCAAGTTCAAGACGTTTGGCTGCGGCTCGGCCATCGCCTCCTCGTCGCTCGCAACTGAGTGGCTGAAAGGCAAATCCATCGATGAGGCCCTGGCCATCGACAACATGGAGATTGTGGAAGAGCTGGCCCTGCCGCCCGTGAAAATCCACTGCTCGGTGCTGGCTGAAGATGCCATCAAGTCGGCCATCTCGGACTACCGCGTGAAAAACGGCCTGCCCGCGCTGGAGCTGTCGCACCACTAATCAGACAACTTCTGTCATCCTGAGCAGAGCGAAGGACCTTACCACGTCTGAACAAATTGTTCGCCGGTGATAAGGTCCTTCGCTCTGCTCAGGATGACATTTTTTTGCGCTTTTCCTACCCATTTTTCTAGTAATGGACGAATTTGACATTGCCCGCCTGGAGCGCGACATCCGGCAGTACCTGGGCCTTGAGCCCGCGCAGCTGCAATTCGAGTTTCGGGAAATGGAAGGCCAGACTCGGCTCGACCTGATAACGGTGAACCCGCGCCACCAGCAGAGCTTCCTGTTTCGCTACGAAACCGGCCGTGACCAAGTAGAGTGCTTGGAGAAAATGCTGGACTATGTGAAGCGCTTCCGCGACACGGAGAGCTCCTACACGGTACAGTGGAGTGCCCGCGACGACAAAGAGCTGCACACCTCCTACTTCAGGGCACACAGCGTATACGAAGCGCTGGATAAGCTCTATTTTGGCCGCGATTTGAATACGATTACCGTGTTCAGCGTGGTGTTGAATCCGAGCTCGTAAGAGCTGAAACGAATTATTTGACGGGCGGGCGAACAAAGAAATTCGCCGGCTTGTTTATAATATGTCTAAATTGCGACTCCATTTGGTTTGCTTTTAAACCTAAATGGCCCCGCTCCTACTGCCATGATTACCGTATCTGATAAAGCCAAAGAAAAAGTAGCACGCCTGATTCAGGATGCGCACCTTGATGACACCTATCGCCTGCGCGCCTCGGTGGCGGGCGGCGGGTGTTCGGGCCTGAGCTATAAGCTCGATTTCGACAACGAAGTGCGGCCGATGGACCAGGAGTTTGAGGACAAGGGCGTGCGCGTGGTGGTGGACATGAAAAGCTTCCTCTACCTGGCCGGCACGGAGTTGGATTTTTCTGACGGCCTCAATGGCAAAGGATTCCAGTTCAACAACCCCAACGCCTCGCGCGAGTGCGGCTGCGGCGAGAGTTTCTCGGTTTAAATAACGCTCGATGTGCGGCTATTGAGGCCTAAGCATCTGTAGCATAGCAACAAAAAAGCCCCTGTGCATAATACACAGGGGCTTTTTTGTTACTATGCTATCGGCTATTCTTTCTCGAACTTCTGCACGGTGCGGCCGGCGGCCGTTTGCAGCTCCAGGAAGTAGAGGCCGGTGGGCAGGGCTTCGAGGCCGATGTTGGCGGTGCCGGCTTCGGTGGTGCCGCGCAGCAGGGGCTGGCCCAGCTGGTTGAGCACGCGGTAGGGCGTGGCCGCCTCGGTGATGAAGCTGATGCGGGTGCGGGCCGGGTTGGGGTAGAGCTCCACTTTGGCGATTTCGCCCGAACCGGCTACTGTAACTATTGGAGAGAAGGCGGTGGTACCGTCCAGGTCAACTTGAAGCAGACGGTAGTAGAGCTTGGCGGCCGGAGCGGCTTTGTCGAGGGTAGCGTAGGCCTTGGGGCTCATGCTGTTGCCTTGAGCGGCGACGGTGGCTATCGTGGCGAATTCGCGGCCATCGAAGCTGCGCTGCACATCGAAGCGGGCGCTGTTTTTCTCGGTGGCCGTGGCCCATTTCACCGCAACCGTTTTATCGGCTTGGCGCTGAGCGCTGAAGGCGGTGAGCTGAACGGGCAGCGGGTTGATGGCATCCAGCACGTTGGTGGTGGACAGGTCGTTCTGAGCGCCAAGGGCGAAGTCGGAGAAATCGGAGAACGAGGCCGAGGTAAGGGTGCCAACTACCGAAGGACCACCGGCCCCGGAATCGGTGCCCGTGTTGGTGGAGCGGCCCAGGTTGGTCCACTGGTTGGCGAAAGCGCCGGTGGCGTCGCGCTTGGCAATCACCAAATCGGCGTCGCTGGGCACGTTCACGTAGTCTTCGGCCCCGAAGCTGAGGGTGATGGTGCCGGTGAAGTTGCCGGCCGTGGTGTTCGAGGAATTGACGGTGTAGAAACGCTTCGACGAAACGCGGGCCAGCGGCGCGGTACCTTTTCCGGGGTCCGTCGACAAAGTGCGGCTGGGGTTGCTCTCAAACTGCTCGGCCGTGTAGGTCGAAGCAGCGGCCTGCGCCGTGCTGATGAGCGTGATGGGGCGGTAGAATGTGCCTTTGCCAACCGGGAATACCGTGGTAGCCGCGCCCGCACCCGTGGCCCGGGCCAACGGACCGCGCACAAAGCTGCTGGCGCTGCCGCCGCTGACCGTAGCTCCAGTGTTCAGCGTCAGCAGGTTGGTGGCGTTAGTGGTGATGATGCCACTGGTCAGGGTCAGCGTGCCGCCCACAGTGAGCGGAGTGCCCAGGATGACCGTGCCAGTGCTGGTACGGTTCAGGGTCAGGTTGTTCAGCGTCTGGGCACCAGGAGCAAAGTTGAGGGTACCCAGGGCACCGGTGCCCAGCACCGAGAGGCTGCTAGTGGCCGAGCCCGCCAAAGCGCCGCTGCCCGAAACAGTGCCGGCCAGGGTGAGAAGCCGGCCGTTCAGGTCGAGCTTGCCGCTGGGCAGCGCCAGTTGGTTTTCAATGGTCACGGTCCCCGTCTGCGATGCCTGACCGTTGTTATTCACGGTCACGTTGTAGTAGCTGCCGGGGTTGATGTCGGCGGTCGGCGCACTGTAAACCGGGTTGCCCACGGCCGCACCCCAGCCAGTGGCAAAACGGAAGCTGTCCATGGTAAATGTCGGATTATTGGTATCGACCTCCCGAATGATGAAGCCATTGATGTCGCTGAAGACATTTACACCGTCGATGGTGAGCAATGGTGTGGCGGGCTCTTGGCTCAGGCTGGTACCGCTGGGTAGTACGTACAGACTGAACCGGTCGACGTTGTTGGTAGCTGGGCTATTTTCAGCCTTCATCACCAGCAGATAATCCGTGTTTATGCTGAACTGTGTGGGTGTGGCCTCAACAGTCGCGGTGGTTTCGCTCGAAGCACGGATTTTAAACGTAAACTTGGTTGGACTGGAGCCTGATACTCTGGCAATGGTCACCCGGCCGCGGTAACTGACGGTACCATTGGTGGTTTGAAACGCGAACAAATAATCATTGCCCGATACGTTTTGAGGGATGGAAACATTTATCAGGGCCGCCGCATACAAGGTGGTAGCGCTGGTTGGTATAGTTGTCGTCCGGAACAACGTACTACCGCTGTTGCCGTCAATGCTGGCCTGCCGGGAATTGCCCCCGGCCGTCAGCACTGCGCCCCGTGGGTACGTTGGGAACAGGATATTGCTGGCAGTAGTTGACGAAGTAGCCGTACCAGACCAGCCATTGGCGTTCAGCTGCCCGGTGTAGTCGAAGTCGTCTTCCACCAGCAACATGCCGGGCGGCGTCAGCACATCTCCGCTCACGGAAACGCTCACCGAGGTGCCGCCCACCGCGTTGGTAACCGTGCCGCTTACCGAGCCGGTAGCGGCCCCCACCAGGCGCACGTATATGGTTTGCCCGGCATTGGCGCTAGCGGCAGCTACCGATACCGAAGCCGCGAAGGCAGTGCCGTCCAGCGATACCTCGAAGCCAGTTGGGGCGGTTACCGTAACGGGGGCCAGCACGCCGGTTCCCGTCAGCACGTAGGACTGGGCACCCGAGGCGGTGCCCGTATTGGTGATAAAGCCGGACAGGCTGGTGGGCGCGGCTGCGAGGGTGGGCGCGGTCACGGTCACTATTACTTCGTTGCTGATGACGGAGCCGCAGGCGGCAAACGTCGATTGCGCCACTACGTAGTAAATCCCGGCCGTCGGGAAATTGGGCGTGTAGGTGAGGCCGGTAGCGGTGCCGATGGCGGTGGGGTATGGGCCGCCGGCCGTGGTGCCGTAGTACCACTGGCGCGAACCGGCGGCTGGCGTTTCGGTCACCGTGAGGGCGGTGCCGGGGGTGCCGGCGTTGATGGTCTGCGGGGCGGCGGGGGCCACCGTGGCGGTGGGGCTGCTCACGACGGTGAACACCACCGAAGTCGAGCCGATGGTGCCGTCCGTATTGGCTACGCGCACCCGGTAGCCGGTGCCGCTGGCTGTGGTGCCCGGAATGGTGGCCGTAATGCTGGTGCTGGTGCTGCTCACGGTGGCTAGGCTGACCGGGGCAGCGAAGCTGCCGTTAGCATCCGAAAGCTGCACGAAGTAGGTGCCCGTGGCCGCGGGGCCGCCGGTGGTGTAGCTCACCGTGGTGGGGCTGCCGCCGCACACGGCGGGGCTCACCGTGCCGGTAGCAATAACCGGCTGCGGCGAAGGAGACGTGTTACCGTTCACCACCAGGCCCGGGGTCGAAGTGCCGTTAACGAAGTAGAAGTTGCCGCTGGTGTTTGTGCTGCCGTAGCCGTAGAGACGGAAATAGATGGGGTAGGCAAAGCTTTGGCCCAGCGGGAAAGAGAAAGCCGTGCCGGGCGCGGCGGTGGCCGATACCGGTTGGGTGCCCAATGACACGGGATTGGTGAAGTCGCTGTTGGTGCTGTAGAGCAGCTCCACGGTGGTGGGGGCGGTAGAAGTGCGGTAGGCATTGCCGGTGATGGTGGTCACGTTGGCGAGGTAGCCCAGCGTTGGCGTGATGGCAAAAGCGAAGAATTTATCGCCGGCCAGCGCATCGGCCAGGTTGGTGAGGGCTCCCCAGCCGCTGGCGCCAAAGATGCCGCTGCCGCTGGCTACGTTACTGGTGCTCAGGGTCGCGCTACGCGTAATAGCGTCAGCAGTGCTGATGTTGGCATCTTTTGCGGTGGCCGGGGCCGAAGCAGCCCGGCCGGTAGTCGTGGTCATTGAGTAGGTGGCCAATGCCGGGGTGGTCACGGTGCCGCTCACGGCAATGTTCTTCGTACCGGCTCCGGTGCTGGCGTTGGCAATGTTGCCACTGAAGCTGCCGGCCGCCGTGCCGATGAGGTGCACGTAGATGGGGGTACTGCCCACGGTGCCCGCGCTGGGCGTCAGGGTCAGCATATTGGCTCCCGTACCGGTGTAGGTGCCCGAGGTCAGGCTGATTTCATAGCCGGCCGGCGCGGTCACCGTCAGGTTGGCGGTCAGGCTGGTGGCGCTCACGCTGTAGGTTTGCTCGGCCGAGGGGGTTCCGGTGGAGGTGGCAAACGTGAGGGCGGTGGCAGGCGTGACGATGATGGTGGGCGTAGGAGCCGTCACCGTGCCGTATACCGGCTTGTTCGCGTTGGTAGCGCCGCTGCTGGTGTGCACCACGTTGAACGGGGTGCCGCTGGTGCCATAAGTGCCAGTTGTGGCCCCGGTGAGACGCACGTAGATTTTGGTGGCCGTTACCGTTCCACCGCTCGGCGCGGCGGTAGCTACGGATGCGCCAAACATGCCGGGCGTGTTCGAGCCGGCAGTTGTTTCTAGGGCCACCTCGTAGCCGCTGGGCGCGGTGGCCGTGATGGCCGCCGTCAGGGTGCTGCCGCCCACGGTGTAGCTCTGCTCGGTGGAGGGAGTGCCGGTAGTGGTCGAGAAGGAAAGCGCCGTGGTGGGCGAAACCGTGATGGTGGGCGTAGGAGCCGTCACCACGCCGTATACCGGTTTGTTGACATCGGCCGCGCTGGTGCTGGTGTGCACGATGTTGGATGGGATGCCGCTGGTGCCATAGGTGCCAGTTGTGGCCCCGGTGAGACGCACGTAAATGGGGGTGCTGCTCACCGTGCCGCCGGTGGGGGTCAGGGTCAGGGCATTGGCCGCCGTGCCGGTGTAGGTGCCCGAGGTCAGGCTGATTTCGTAGCCGGCCGGCGCGGTGGCGGTGATGGCTCCCGTTAGGTTGGTGCCGCCCACGTTGTAGGTCTGCTCGTCCGAAGGCGTACCCGTGGTGGTTGAGAAAGAAAGCGCCGTGGCCGGCGAAACCGTGATGGTGGGCGTGGCGGAGCCAGAGGAGGTAGCCGTAATGGAAACGTCATCAATGCCCAAAGCTTGGGCGTTACTGCCAGATGTACCACTGGTTGGAGAGTAGTTCCAAGCCAGGTAGAAATTGCTACCGGCCGCAACAGTTTGTGTCAGGGTGGCACTAACGGCAGTTGTAGTGGCCGGGGTGGCGGCATAGCCTACAGTGGTACCATCGGCTACAAAACTGGTCGTGAATCCTGCCGGAGCAGGGGTCCACGTACTACCATCAGCCGAATAATAAAGCTGAATGGTATAGCCATTGGCATTGTTACCCGCCCGGTATTTTTCAATATTGTAGCTGATACTGAAACTGGCAATATCAGTAGTGCCGGTGTTTTTCAGCTGCGTATAAACGTTAACAGACCTGTTTGAACTGCTGGCCGATAATCCACCTACTGCCCTGTCTGAAGTAAGCGTAGTAGAGGTGAATGTATATGTGCCGCTCGTAGCGCTGGAAGAAATATTAGCTCCGCCTGTATTATTAGGTGTAGTTGATGCCCCAGCGTAGGTACCAAGTACCCTGGCCGCGCTTATCGCATCAATCTTCCAGACAGAATTGCTCGACAGCTTCGCATTAGCAACGGCATTATCAAAGCTTTCGGTAACAGTGTTGCCGCCAGCAATATTTACCTGCCCCCACCCAAGCAGGGGTAACATAAGCATCATCAACAGCGCGAGGCTGCGGGCAATACCGACAGAAAAACAGGGTAACGGATTTCTCATAAAAAACGGGTTGTTAGGGGTTTTACCGAATTACCATGGGGTGGACACGTTGAGTGTAAAGATATTTGCGTGGGCCTGGATTCGGGGCATGATTCCATTATCAAATCTTTATATCCCGCCCATAACCCATTCAGCAGCGTCCAATCAGCTCTTTTATTTCCAAAACCGGATTTCAGGCACCGGCAATCAGCTGATGCTAATCCCGCTCTCGCCGCCATCGGATGAGGCTAAAGCCCACGGCCCTCCCCACCCCACCAGATACAAAAAAAGCCCTTGCGGGCGCAAGGGCTTTTTGAGGCATCGGGCAACGGCCGGGGTCGGTGGTTGCGCACACGGCGGCGCAACGGTGGGCGGTTGGTAATGGTGCCTGCCATTCCGGGACGGGGGCGTTTGCTGGGCGCTGCTGCCGGCGGGGGCAAACCCGCCGGGTGGGTGGCCACGCGCAGCCTGCCGGGCCGCTTAGGAATGACAGGACTTATGGGATAGCGCGGCGGGGCCGGCCGGCGCCGACGCCGGCTGTGAGGCACGCAACGCGGGTTGGTGGGCACTGAACGAAGGACAGTCGTGCTGGCCCAGCACGGCGGCCGGCACGGCCAGCTTCAGCAACAGCCCACTCAAAAAACGAAGCCTGACGACGGAGCTCATAGTTCGAAGAAATAAACCACCCGGAAGGCCTGGGGCTGGTTGAATTGATGCCGTGAAGCTAGTGGGGCGGTGAACGCGGCGTGCTCAGATATCGGCCAAACCCGGCACTGCATCGACCGGACGGGCTTTTTTCGGGGCCGTGCTAGTGGGCCACGGCGTGGGCAAAAGCGGCATTTATGGACAAGCGCCGCTGCCGGGCCGCCCGCGGAGTGGCTACCGCCGGCACCGCCGCCACCGCCCGAATCACGTCTTCGGTGAGGGCGCACTGGCGGTGGTGCGAGTAGTGCCAGCGCGCCAGGCGCGCGCGCTCCACCCGCGCGTGGGTGGCGGCGGGCTCGGCCAGGGTGCGGCGGATGGCCCGGGCGCAGGCGGCCACGTCGCCGTGCAGGTACAGCAGGCCGGTCTGGTTGTGCTCCACCAGCTCGGCGGTGCCGCCGGTGGCTGCGCCTACCACGGGCACGCCGGTGGCCAGGGCTTCCAGGGTCACCATGCCGTAGGTTTCGTTTTCGGAGGCCATCAGGAATACATCGATGGCGTGGTAGAACACGGCCGGGTTGGCGCGGAAGCCCCGGAAATGCACTTGGTTTTGCAGGCCCAGCCGGGCCACCTGCCGCTGGAGCTGGCGCAGGTAGCCGTCGCCCACCTCGCGGGTAGGCTCGCCCATGATGACGAGATGGGCATCGTAGCCGTACTGCTGGCGCAGCTGGTGCAAGGCATTGATGACGAAATCCTGCCCCTTGCCGGCATCAAACCGGCCCAGAATGCCCAGCAAGCGCACGTCCTGGGGCAGGCCCAGCTCCTGGCGGGCTTCGTAGGGCGTGTGGGTGGGCGGCGCGAACTGCTCCAGCGGCAGGCCCAGGGGCACGAGGTGCAGCTTGGCCACGTCGAAGCGGGTGAGGCGGGCCACCTCGCGGGCCAGGCCGGGCAGCGGCGTCAGCCAGGCATCAACCAGGCCGAAGCGCAGGGTGTGCACCGGGCTGCGCTTGGGCCGTCCCAGCTGCATGTGCTGCTGGTAAATAATGCGCAGGCGGCCACCCAGCAGGGTTTTTACCAGCGTGGCCACGGGCAGGTCTTTGTTTTGCGTGACCACCAGCACGTCGATGTTCAGGCGTTCGAGCTGCTCCTTCAGGGCCCAGGCCATGAGGGGCATGGCCAGGCCCCGGCGCACGGCCAGCGTTTCGAGGGGCACAAACCAGTCTTCGGCCCACATGGCCAGCGGCGTGGCGGGCGGCGCGAAAAACGTGACGCGCCACCCGCGCTCCTGCATCCAGCCCGCAAACTTGAGGCTGTTCAGCTCCAGCCCGCCCAGGCTACTCGACAGGCAGAGCACCGCCAGCTGCGGAGCAGCCTCCCGCGCACGGGGGGCCGGGCCGGGAGCGGGGCTCCCGGAAAAGGTGAATGGTAACATAGCTCAGAAAGACAGGGAGTGTGTGGGGCATCGGGGGTGGTAGAAGGCGGTAGAGAACGGGGGAAGCGAATTGAGCAGGGTGCTTGCTAATCTGTCATCCTGAGCGCAGCGAAGGACCTTATCACGTTAGACAGTTTGCAGTAATGTATTCGGCACAGGCGTGGTAAGGTCCTTCGCTGCGCTCAGGATGACAGTTCTATTTCAACCAACGCCTCAGCTCCAGCGGCTGAGGAATTGCAGGAAGGTTTCTTTGTACTGGTCGCCTACGGGGATGGTGACGGCCCCAATCTGGACGGTGAGGCGGCGCACGGCCTCAATCTTGTCGAGCGCCACGATGAACGAGCGGTGGATGCGCATGAAGCGCCGGGTGGGCAGCTTTTCCTCCATCGCCTTCAGGCTCATGAGGCTCAGCAGGGCGCGGGGCGTGCTTTTGAGGTGCACTTTCACGTAGTCCTTCAGGCCCTCCACATATAAAATGTCGCTGAGGGCCACGCGCACCAGCTGGTACTCGGCTTTGAGGAAGAGGTATTCCTCCTCCTCGGGGCCGGTGGAAACCGGGGCGGTGGCGTGCTGCGAGGTGAGCTCGGCGTAGGCGCGGGCCTTGCCGGCGGCGCGCAGAAACTCTTCGTAGTTGAAGGGCTTCACCAGGTAGTCCAGCGCATCGACACGGTAGCCGTCCAGCGCGTACTGGCTGAAAGCCGTGGTGAAGATGACGCGCGGGCCGGTGGGGCCCAGCACGCGGGCCAGCTCCAGGCCGTTGAGCTCCTGCATCTGAATGTCGAGAAAGGCCAAATCGACGGTGCCGGGGTGCTCGTGCAGGTACTTGAGGGCCTCCACGGCGCTGCTGAACTTGCCCACCAGCTCCAGAAATGGCGTTTTCTGCACGAAGGACGCGACCAGGCCCAGGGCCAGGGGCTCATCATCAACGGCAATGGTTTTGAGGGGCGGCAGGGCAATTGTCATGGGAGCGGAAAATGGGAAGCGGGGAGCGGCAGAACGGGGGCGTTTGTCAGGATGACAAACTTTTCTCATTCCCGACCTGCAACGTCAGATGCACCCGGAATTCATTACCGGGCGTGTGGTCGTCCACCAGCAGGCTGAACCGGCCGGGGTACAGCAGGTCGAGGCGGCGGCGGGTATTGGCCAGGCCAATGCCGTTGCTGCCGGCCAGGTCGGTGCTGGGCAGCGCGAGCAGGGTGTTGCGCACTTCCAGCTCCAGCACGTCGGGGGTGGGCTGGGTGAGGCCAATGTAGATTTTGCTGGCCTGGGTGGCCGCCACGCCGTGCTTGAAGGCATTTTCGAGGAAAGGCAGCAGCAGCATGGGGGCCACGGGCACGTCGCGCACGGGCTCGGGGCGGTCGAAGGTCACGGTCACGCGCTCGTCGAGGCGCAGCTGCATGAGGGTGATGTAGTCCTGCACGAAGGCAATTTCCTGGCTCAGCAGCGTCATGCCCCCGGCGGTATCATATAGTACGTAGCGCATCATGCGCGAGAGCCGATGGATGGCCACGCGGGCCTGCTCGCCATCCAGCAGCGTGAGGGCGTAGATGTTATTGAGCGTATTGAAGAAGAAGTGCGGGTTAATCTGGGCCTTGAGCACCGACAGTTCAGACGACACGCGCTGCTGCTCCAGCGTCTGCCGAATCTGGGCATCGTTCTGCCACTTCTGCACCACCGTGATGCTCGTGCTGATGCCCAGCACAAACATGGTGGTGAGCAGGCCCATCGTGTCGATGCGGAAGCTGCCCCGCGGGGTGAGCCGGGGCCGGCCGGCCGCCGCCATAAAGGCTTTGTCCATGAGTTCGGGCAGGTTGAGCGACATTTCCAGAAACTTGCTGAAGCTGAGCACCACCACCGTCGTGGCTATCAGGGCCAGAATAAACCACCCCGTGCGCCCGTGCAGCAGCAGGCGCGGCACCGTGAACCGGGACGTGAAGTAGAACGTGGCAATCCAGGCGGCAAACATCAGCCCCTGCTTCAGCCAGAACTGCGGCGGCATGGTGAGCCGCCCGGTGAGCGGCTGAAACAGCAAAAACGTGAGCCCGAACAGCCCCCACACCAGCACATGAATGAGCGGCGTGAGGTAGCGACGGGGCGTGAGGACGGCCATAGACGAAGAAGAAATCGAAACAAACATAGCCCACACCCTATCCCAAAGCCGGGCCAAACCGACCACACCCCGCAATTGTATCGACCGCGGGCACCGTTTCACCGTTGGGCAAGGCCGGGTTCGGCCGGAAGAAGGATGCCGGCAGAACAAGACTCCCCTCCTTACCAAGGAGGGGATGTTCGAGCCGAAGGCTCGGACGGGGGTGGTGCCACCGGAGGGGGGCGTTGAACGGCTCGGGGGTAGTACGGCACCGGTTGCCCCCGGCTCTGGGCCACTTGCCAGGCCTTCTGAACCACTTGCCGGAGCCCTGCCAGGACTTGCCGGACCTTTGTAGTGCCTTGCCAGCGGCAATCCACTGCTTACCGGAGGCAATCCACGACTTGCCGGACCTTTGTAATGCCTTGCCGGCCCCTTGTAAGCACTTGCCGCGCCTTTGTAACGACCTCCCAGGCTTTTGTAAGCACTTGCCGCGCCCTTGTAACGACTTGTTGCCAGCCCCCGCCCCTGCCTGATACCATCTTATCAGGGAGAAATGCCGGACGCTTTTCCGCCCCCAGTCCCGACCTTTGCCCCCATGATTCGCCCGCTACTGCTGCTGCTTGTGCTGCTCTCCCCTGCCCCGGCATCAGCCGCCCCGCCCCTACCCGACTACGCCACCTACCCCACCTACCTCGGCCCCGACCTGGGCCTGACCTGGCGCGGCGGCCAGGCCACCCTGCGCGTGTGGGCCCCCACCGCCGAGGCCCTCCACCTCAAGCTCTACCCCGCCGGCAGCGGCGGCACCGCCACCGCCGACCACGCCATGACCAAGGCCGAAGGCGGCACCTGGACCTACACCCTGCCCGCCGGCACCACCGGGTTCTACGCCGTGCAGGCCACCATTGCGGGCAAGAAAATGGCCGAAGTGGCCGACCCCTACGCCCACGCCGTGGGCGTGAACGGCCTGCGCGGGGCCGTGTTCAACCCCATCATCGCCGAGCCGCCGGGCTGGAAAGACGACCTGCGCCCCGCCCTGAAACAGACCACCGACATCGTCATCGGCGAAGTCCACCTGCGCGACCTCACCATGCACCCGCAGTCGGGCGTGCGGCACAAGGGCAAGTTCCTGGGCGCGGCCCAAACCGGCACCCGCGGCCCCGACGGCGTAAGCACCGGCCTCGACCACCTGGTAGAACTCGGCCTGACCCACGTCCACCTGCTGCCCACCAACGACTTCGCCAGCATCGACGAAGCCGCCCCCGCCAGCGCCACCCGCTACCACTCGCGCTACGACCCGCAGACCTACACCGGTCCCGAAGGCACCAACACCCCCGCCCCCACCCACCCCGCCGCCCGCATCCGCTAATTCAAGCAGCTGGTCGAA
>JAQBNT010000158.1 GCA_028288445.1 Hymenobacter sp.
GCTTCCAGAGCACGAGGTCGGCCAGCTTGCCGATTTCGACGGAGCCGACTTCGTGCGCGATGCCGTGGGCGCGGGCCGGGTTGATGGTGTACTTGGCCACGTAGCGGCGCACGCGGAAGTTGTCGGCCTGGGTGGCGGCGTCTTCAGGCAGGGAGCCGCGCTGCTGCTTCATTTTGTGGGCCGTTTGCCAGGTGCGGGTGATGACCTCGCCCACCCGGCCCATGGCCTGCGAGTCAGAGCTGATGATGCTGAGCGCGCCCAGGTCGTGCAGGATGTCTTCGGCGGCGATGGTTTCGCCCCGGATGCGGCTTTCGGCGAAGGCCACGTCTTCGGGAATGTTGCGGTCGAGGTGGTGGCAGACCATGAGCATGTCGAGGTGCTCGTCGATGGTGTTCACCGTGAAGGGCCGCGTGGGGTTGGTGCTGGAGGGGATGACGTTCGGCTCGCCGCAGATTTTGATGATGTCGGGCGCGTGGCCGCCGCCCGCGCCTTCGGTGTGGTAGGAATGAATGGTGCGGCCCTTAAACGCCGCCGTGCTCGTTTCCACGAAGCCGCTCTCGTTCAGCGTATCGGTGTGGATGCAGACCTGCACGTCGTATTCCTCGGCAATGCTGAGGCACATGTCGATGGCCGCTGGGGTGGTGCCCCAGTCCTCGTGCAGCTTGAAGCCCAGCGCCCCGGCCTCGGCCTGCTCGCGCAGCCCCTCGGGCCGGGAGGAGTTGCCCTTGGCCAGAAACCCGAAGTTGAGCGGGTAGGCCTCGGTGGCCTTCAGCATGGTTTCGAGGTAGAACGCGCCGGGCGTGCAGGTGGTGGCGTTGGTGCCCGCGGCCGGCCCGGTGCCGCCCCCAATCATGGTGGTGACGCCCGAAGCCAGCGCCTCGGGAATCTGCTGGGGGCTGATGAAATGGATGTGGCAGTCGATGCCGCCGGCGGTCAGCAGTTGGCCTTCGCCGGCAATGACTTCGGTGGTGACGCCCACCACCATGCCGGGCGTGACGCCGGGCATGATGTGCGGGTTGCCGGCCTTGCCGATGCCCACGATGCGGCCGCCTTTGATGCCGATGTCGGCCTTGAAAATGCCGGTGTAATCGACCACCAGCGCGTTGGTGATGACCAAATCCAGCGCGTCGGCCTGCCCGATGCCGGCGGCCTGGCCCATGCCGTCGCGCAGCACCTTGCCGCCGCCGAATTTGCATTCCTCGCCGTACACGCAGTAGTCGTGCTCGACTTCAATCAGCAGGCCGGTATCGCCGAGGCGCACCCGGTCGCCGGTGGTGGGGCCGTACATGTCGGCATACGCGCGACGGGAGATGGGGAGGGACATGAGCTTATTATTTTTATTGACTGATTCGAATTATAAATCAGCAGGATTATCATTATAAATCATTGATTTAAGAGGCAATACCTTGAATTCGTCTTTTGATTTGCAGCTAAAATTTTCTGCACTAATCTCTGTCATTTTATGCATTTCAACAGGAAAATCCTTGAGTGGAGCGTAATCCCTATTTGATAATTGCTCTTTGGTATATCCCTTTTCTTCTAATATGGTAACACCTGCCTTAACTCCTGTATGGATATAGACAAAATCAGGCTTTATACCAAGAAAAGCCCCAATGCGTACAGTTGCATCGTATATTGACAATTGGCCGAACTGAAGTTTAGCTTCACTACACTCTTTGATGAGATTGTATAAATCATCAAATTTTTCAACCGTCTTGATTTCGCCAAGACGTGAATGAACCAATCTCACCACACTTTTCCCGTCCTCCAAAGGCAAACCTCTATAACTTCCATTACTACCTCTAAAATATTCTTGATGATTATGCCGAATCAAAAACACTTGATTGTTACGCACAACTTCAAAAACACCACAACAGGCATATGAAACTACATCTTTCAGCGAACTAACTTTTCTAAAGAACCCTAAGTATTCTTCTAAATAATTTTCGTAATTATCAAATGCAAATTCCTTATTCAACGGGTTTCCGTTAAGGTCTCTGTATTTGAAAAACTTATGTGGCTCGTAAAGAAATTTTCTTACAAGCGTTTCTAGAGTTACCATAGTGTTGATTATTTAATTACCCTAGTTTCTCCAGCGCCTGCTGCTTCTTTCCAGCATCATCCAGCTTCCCATCAATCAGTCCATTGCCGCCGTACACGATGCGCTCGCCAGCCAGGGCCACCAGGCGCACGCGCTTGCGCTCGCCGGGCTCGAAGCGCACCGCCGTACCGGCCGGGATGTTGAGGCGGAAACCGTAGGCGGCGGCGCGGTCGAAGTGCAGCGCCGCGTTGGTTTCGAAGAAGGGATAGTGCGAGCCGACCTGCACGGGCCGGTCGCCCATGTTCACGACGTCCACGTCCACCGTGGCGCGGCTTTCGTTGAGGATGATGTCGGTGGGGTGCAGCTGGTATTCGCCGGGCTGGGGGTGGCTGGCGTTGGCGGGCGCGGCGCCGGGGGCCGGGGCTTTGCTGAGGCCGGAGCCGTAGAGGGCCAGGGCGGCATCGCCGGTTTCGCGGCAGATGGGGTGGTGCACGGTCACGAGCTTGGTGCCGTCGGGGAAGGTGCCTTCGATTTGGACTTCGTGAATCATGTCGGCCACGCCGGGCAGCACGTCGGCCAGGCCCAGCAGCTGCTTGCCCTTGTCCATGAGCACGGCCACCCGCTCGCCGTCGCGGATGAACTCGAGCAGCTGCGTAGCGATGAGGGCCAGGGCTTCGGGGTAGTTCAGGAGCAGGCCGCGGGCGTAGCGCTTCTGCGCCACGAAACCGGCTTGGTGGAGAACGAGCTTGTCGAGGTCTTTAGGGGAGAGGTGCATCTGGGAGGTTAATGATTTACAAGAACGTCATGCCGAGCGCAGCGAAGCATCTTTACCGCAGTAGTAATCCATTTGATTGAGTTACTATCGAGGTAAAGATGCTTCGCTGCGCTCGGCATGACGTTCTGAATTATTGATGTTCTGGGTTGTCGGTCTACCATCGCACACTCCCATAAATCATCCACCCGCCATACCCGATGCACAGCAGCGACGACAAGGTAACGGTACTAAACTTCAGCGTCCGGCTGATTTTCATGCGCCTGGTGAACGGCACGCTACACAGCCCGGCCACGACGAACATGCCCAGAATAGAGCCGATGCCGAACACTGCAAAGTAGCCCACGCTCAACCACGGGTCGCGGATTTCGCTCATCACCAGCAGCACCAGCGCGCCGCTGCCGGCCAGGCCGTGGAGCAGGCCCACGGCGTAGGCCGCGCGGGAGGGGGCCACGCCGGGGCGCACCTTGGCGGCTGCGCGGCGCTGGTCGAGCAGGCGGCTGATGCCCATGACGACGAGCATGAGGCCCACGGCGGCTTCGAAGTAGCCAGAGGTGAGGAACGTGACGCGCCCCAGCAGGATGATAGCGCCCACGATTACCAGCGTGGTGGTGTGGCCCAGGCCCCAGTAGATGCCGTCGCGCAGGGCTTCGGCCAGGGTGTCGCGGCGCGAGATGAGGTTGCCCACAGCCAGCAGGTGGTCGGGTTCGAAAGCGTGACCCATTCCGGCCACAGAAGCGAATAAAATGGGCAACAGACCTTGCATCTGGTAGGATATTACAGGGTATAAAGTGTTGAAAACGTTTGGGGCCTTTTTATTTCAGGTCGGTTGGCAATATTTTGAAAAAGTAATTCAAACTTCTTGAACTAGCCGCTGAATCTGAAAAAAGCGCCCGTAACTTACTGTTGCGTGTAGTCTGGCAGAGGCGGAAAGGCGGCCATTCAGCGGCAGCCGAAGCCTCGCGCGGCCGATTTTGAAGTTGTACAACGACTACAGACAAATCAATAATCATCAATCTTTTACCATCCATTCCAACCAACTGGAAATAGTAAAGCAACCGATGCCGCGATTTTGCCTGCCACCGGCGGGCCGTTCCTTGTAAACGAACGTGCGCGGTTGGCTGGCTTAATCTCCGCCCCTGCTAACGCCCCCGCCGACCAACGGCACCCTTTTTCCCCGAATTTACAGAATCCCGATGAACCCCACTGACACTCCTCAGGGCCTGTACCGCCCCGAATTTGAGCACGATGCCTGCGGGACCGGTTTCATCACCTACCTCAACGGCCGCAAAACCCACCAGACCGTGGCCGACGCGCTGACCATGCTCGAAAACATGGAGCACCGCGGGGCTTGCGGCTGCGATACCGACTCCGGCGACGGGGCCGGCCTGCTCATTCAGATTCCGCACTGGTTTCTGCTGGAAGAATGCACCGCCCTCAGCATTCGCCTGCCCGAGCCGGGCAGCTACGGCGTGGGCACGGCCTTTTTGCCAAAAGACGACAAGTTGCGCGCCGCCTGCCACGAAGTGATAAATGGCGCGGCGGTGCAGTTGGGCTTCCCGCTGCTGGGCTACCGGCCGGTGCCGGTGAACCCGGCCGGCATCGGCCCCACCGCGCTGGCCGCCGAGCCGGTAATGGAGCAGGTGTTTTTTGGCCGTCCGGCTGGCATCGTCACTACTGAGGATTTCGAGCGCAAGCTCTACGTGCTGCGTCGGCTGATTTTCAAGACCGTGCGCGAAACCGTGCCGGCCGCGATGGACGTGTTCTACTTTGCCTCGCTCTCCTGCAAAACCATCGTCTACAAGGGTCAGTTGACCACTTACCAGGTGCGCGGCTACTTCCCCGACCTCCGCGACGAGCGGGTGGTGTCGGCGTTTGGGCTGGTGCATTCACGGTTTTCGACCAACACGTTTCCAAGCTGGAAGCTGGCCCAGCCCTTCCGTTTTTTGGCGCATAACGGCGAAATCAACACGCTGCGCGGAAATCTGAACTGGTTTTACGCGGGCCTGCGCAACTACGTGTCGCCCTACTTCTCTTCGGAGGAAATGGATATGCTGCTGCCGGTGGTCGATGCCGGCCAGTCGGATTCGGCCTGTCTGGATAACGTGGTGGAAATCCTGCTGCACTCGGGCCGCCCGCTGCCGCACGTGATGATGATGCTGGTGCCCGAGGCCTGGGACGGCAACACCCAGATGGACCCGCTGAAAAAGGCCTTCTACGAGTTTCACGCCACGTTTATGGAGCCTTGGGATGGCCCGGCCGCCCTCATTTTCACCGATGGCCAGCAGATTGGGGCCATGCTTGACCGCAACGGCCTGCGCCCCCTGCGCTACCTCGAAACCACCGACGGCCGCGTGCTGGTGGCCTCCGAGGCCGGCGTGCTCGACATCGACCCCGCCACCGTGGTCCAGAAGGGCCGCCTCCAACCCGGCAAAATGCTGCTGGTAGACACTGTAGCCGGCCGAATCATCACCGATGAGGAATTGAAGGCCCAGGCCGCCGGCCGTCAGCCCTACGGCGCGTGGCTGAACGAGTACCAGATTCGCCTCGAAGAGCTGCCCGAGCCGCGCCAGATGTTCACGGATTTGGCCGCCGACGCGGTTTTCAAGTACCACCAGGTGTTCGGCTACACCCGCGAAGACATCGACGTGCTCATCACGCCCATGGCCGTGGAGGGCAAGGAGCCCATCGGCTCGATGGGCGTGGACGTGCCGCTGGCGGTGCTTTCCGACCAGCCGCAGCACCTGAGCAGCTACTTCAAGCAGTTTTTCGCGCAGGTCACCAACCCGCCCATCGACCCCATCCGGGAGCGGCTGGTGATGAGCCTGGCCACTTTTCTGGGCAACAACGGCAATATTCTCGACGAGGACAAGCACCACTGCCACTGCGTGGCCCTGCGCCAGCCCATCCTCAGCAACCACGAACTGGAAAAGCTGCGCAGCATCGACACGGGCATGTTCAATGCTAAGACGCTGCAAACCTATTTCAAGGCTGATGGCCTGCCCGGTGCGCTGGAGCGCGGCCTCGCTCGCCTCTGCCGCTACGCCGAGGATGCGGTGAACGACGGCTTTGAGGTGCTGATTCTCTCGGACCGCGCCGTGGATTCGGAGCACGCGCCGATTCCGTCGCTGCTGGCCGTTTCGGCCGTGCATCACCATCTTATTAAGCTTGGTTTCCGGGGCTCGGTGGGGCTGGTGGTGGAGGCCGGCGACGTGTGGGAAGTGCACCATTTCGCCTGTCTGCTCTCGTTCGGGGCCACGGCCATCAACCCGTATTTGGCACTGTCCACGGTGCGGACCATGCGCGAGGCGGGGCATTTGAATACCTCGCTGGACCAGTCGCAGCTTACCTACAACTACATCAAAGCCGTGTGCGACGGCTTGCTGAAGATTTTCTCGAAGATGGGAATTTCGACTTTGCAGAGCTACCACGGCGCGCAGGTGTTCGAGATTCTGGGTTTGAATCAAGCAGTAGTTGACGCTTATTTCTGCGGCGCAGTTACGCGCATCGGCGGGCTGGGGCTGGATGAAATTGCCCGCGAAACGCTGTACAAGCACTTTCAGGGCTTCAAAACGACCACGCCGGAGGAGCAGACTTTGCTGCCCGATGGCGGCCTTTACCACTGGCGGCGGCGCGGCGAGGCGCACATGTTCAACCCCGAAACGGTGCACCTGCTGCAACTGGCAACGCGCACCAACAACTACGCCACCTACCAGCGGTACGCAAAGCTGATTAATGAGCAGCCGGAGCGCATGTTCACGCTACGCGGGCTGCTGGATTTCGCGCATCACCGCGACCCGATTGCGCTGGAGGAAGTGGAGCCGGCCGAGGGCATCATGAAGCGGTTTGCCACGGGCGCGATGTCGTTTGGCTCGATTTCGCACGAGGCGCACAGCACGCTGGCCATTGCCATGAACCGCATCGGCGGCAAAAGCAACACCGGCGAGGGCGGCGAGGACCCGATGCGCTACGAAGTGATGCCTAATGGCGACTCCATGCGCTCGGCCATCAAGCAGGTGGCCTCGGCGCGCTTCGGTGTCACGGCCCATTACCTGACCAATGCCGACGAGCTGCAAATCAAGATGGCTCAGGGCGCCAAGCCCGGCGAGGGCGGCCAGCTCCCCGGCCACAAGGTGGATGAGTGGATTGCCAAAGTGCGCCACGCCACGCCCGGCGTAGGCCTGATTTCACCCCCGCCCCACCACGACATTTATTCGATTGAAGACCTGGCCCAGCTGATTTTCGACCTGAAAAACGCCAACCGCGCCGCCCGCATCAACGTGAAGCTGGTGAGCAAGGCGGGCGTGGGCACCATCGCGGCCGGCGTGGCCAAGGCCCACGCCGATGTGATTCTCATCGCCGGCTACGATGGCGGCACGGGCGCGTCGCCCATCAGCTCCATCAAGCACGCGGGCCTGCCCTGGGAGCTGGGCCTGGCCGAAGCGCACCAGACGCTGGTGCAAAACCAGCTCCGCAGCCGCGTGGTGCTCCAAGCCGATGGCCAGCTGAAAACCGGCCGCGACCTGGCCGTAGCTGCCCTGCTGGGGGCCGAAGAGTGGGGCGTAGCCACGGCCGCGCTCGTGGCCGGCGGCTGCGTGATGATGCGAAAATGCCACCTCAACACCTGCCCCGTGGGCGTGGCCACCCAGGACCCGGAATTGCGCAAGCTCTTCACCGGCCAGCCCGAGCACATCGTGAACCTTTTCAGGTTTCTGGCCGAGGAGCTGCGCGAAATCATGGCCGAGCTGGGTTTCCGCACGATAAATGAGATGGTGGGCCGGCCCGAATTTCTGAAAGTGCGCGAAGGCATCACCCACTGGAAAGCCCGCCACCTCGACCTGAGCGGAATGCTGCACCCGGCCACCAACATCTCCGGCGGCACCTTGTATCAGAGCGAAGCGCAGGACCACGGGCTCGACAACATTCTGGATTGGCAGCTGCTCGAACACGCCCAGCCGGCCCTGAATGAGCAGACGCCAGTGTACGGCGAGTTTGAGGTACACAACACCGACCGCACCATCGGCACGCTGCTTTCCAATGAGATTGCGAAGCGCTACCACGCCGCCGGCCTGCCCGCGAATACGATTAACTACCGTTTTCGGGGCTCGGCGGGGCAGAGCTTCGGCGCGTTCAGCGTGGCGGGCCTGTCCTTCACGCTGGAGGGCGAGGCCAACGACTACGTGGGAAAGGGCCTCAGTGGGGCGCAGCTGGCCATTTTCCCATCTGCGGAAGCCCGGTTTGTGCCCGAGCAGAACATCATCATCGGCAACGTGGCGCTGTACGGGGCCACCTCCGGCGCGCTGTTTGTGCGCGGGCAGGCCGGCGAACGGTTCGCGGTGCGTAACTCCGGGGCCACGGCCGTGGTGGAAGGCGTGGGCGACCACGGCTGCGAATACATGACGGGCGGCCGCGCCCTCATCCTGGGCCAGACGGGCCGCAACTTCGCCGCCGGCATGAGCGGCGGCATCGCCTGGATTTACGACACCAACGGCACCTTCCCCCAAAACTGCAACCCCGAAATGGTGGAGCTCGACCCGCTCGATGCCGACGACGAGGACCAGATTCAGGCGCTGCTGCGGCAGCATGTGGAGCTGACCGGCAGCCAGGTCGGGGCGTTTCTGCTGGGCAACTGGGGCGAGGAGGCCGGGAAGTTCGTGAAGGTGTTTCCGAGCGAGTACAAGAAGGTGCTGGCGAAGGCACGGTATGCGACGGTGGGGTGACCCGTCCGCGCCGCCCTCCAAACATTTCAAAAATCAACCATCATGCCCAATCTCACCGGCTTTAAAGAATACGCCCGCGAGCTGCCGCCCAAGGCCGCGCCGCAGGAGCGCGTGGCCCACAACCGCGAATTCGTGGGCAGCTACGCCGAAAGCCAGCTTACCCAGCAGGCCGCGCGCTGCATGGATTGCGGCATTCCGTTCTGCCACTCGGGCTGCCCGCTGGGCAACATCATCCCCGAGTTCAACGATGCCGTGCGGGAGCAGGACTGGGAAAACGCCTACCAGATTCTCACTGCCACCAACAATTTCCCCGAGTTCACCGGCCGCATCTGCCCCGCGCCGTGCGAGGCGGCCTGCGTCCTGAGCATCCACAGCAGCCCGGTGGCCATCGAGGAAATCGAGAAGCACATCATCGAAATCGCCTTCGCGAAGGGCTACGTGCGGCCCACGGCTCCGGTCCTAAAATCGGGCAAAACGGTGGCCGTGGTGGGCTCCGGGCCGGCCGGGCTGGCGGCTGGCGCGCAGCTGGCGCGGGCCGGTCACACCGTCACCGTGTTCGAGCGCGACGACCGGCCTGGCGGCCTGCTCCGTTACGGCATCCCCGATTTCAAGCTCGATAAATGGGTTATCGACCGCCGCATCAAGCTGCTGGAGGACGACGGCATCACCTTCCGCTGCGGCGTCGAAATCGGGCGCGACATCCCGGGGCCCGAGCTCACCGCCGGCTTCGATGCCGTGGTGCTGGCCGGCGGGGCCAGCGTGCCGCGCGACCTGCCCCTTCCCGGCCGCGAGCTGCCGGGCATCCACTTCGCCATGGACTACCTCACCCAGCACAACCGCCGGGTGAGCGAGCTGGGCATCGAGGACGACGAAATCTGGGTCGAGGGCCAGGACGTGGTGGTCATCGGCAGCGGCGACACGGGCTCCGACTGCGTGGGCACCGCCAACCGCCAGCGGGCCCGTTCCGTCACGCAGTTTGCCCTCATGCACCAGCCCGGCCCCGAGCGCCCCGCCCACACGCCCTGGCCGCTGGAGCCGCACATTTTCCGCAGCAGCACCTCGCACGAAGAAGGCTGCCAGCGCTACTGGGGCATCAATACCAAGGAATTTCTGGCCGATGAGCACGGCCGGCTCCGCGCCCTGCGCGTGAGCGACGTGACCTGGGAAACCGACGTGCTGGGCCGCCGCATCCGCTTCGAAGAAGTGCCCGATTCCGACCGCGAAATCCCCTGCCAGCGCGTGCTGCTGGCCCTGGGCTTCACCGGCCCCCGCGTGGAAGGCCTCCTGAACGAGCTGGACGTGGCCCTCGACGAGCGCAGCAACGTGCGGGCCGATGAAAAAGCCTACCGCACCTCCCGCCCCAACGTGTTTGTGGCCGGCGACATGCGCCGTGGCCAGTCGCTGGTCGTCTGGGCCATCTCGGAAGGCCGCGAGGCGGCGCGGCAAGTCGATGTGTTTCTGACGGGCAAGACTGCTTTGCCGAGCAAGAATGCGGTGGGGATGTTTGCGTGAAAATGGAAATGGACCAAAAAAACGCGGCCCAATAACAGTTGTTATTGGGCCGCGTTTTTTTTGGTCCATTACCATTAAGATAAAGAAGTTATTTCATCGTCAGGGTTAATGTTTTTATTTTTCACAAAAGAGAGGAAACTATGGTAATTATTTCCAGATATTTCAAAATCACTTTTTGCTTTAGCAAACTTATCAATCAAACTAATGTCACCGAAGCCATTTACCTCAGAAATAGCTTTGTCAATTCGCAAGTATTCCTCGCTTTTTTCAGCAAAATCCTTGCGTAGTTCTTCATACCTCTGTTGATACGTCATTTTCAGAAATTAAAATTTATTGTTAAAAAATTTAACGGATGGTATTAACCAATTCTATTTTTCAACTACTCCTAATTGACAGTAGTTCCAACCAGTTGTAGTATAGCACCGGTTTATTAAAAGCATCTGCATATCAACCCACCCGCTCTGCTCCGGCCGCAGTATTATAGCGGGCCTCCTGCCACGTTCACCTCAATCAGCGCCTCCGCGTTGCTGAGCAGCCGGCGGCAGTCGCGACCAAGGGAGCGAGATGCAAGGTTTGGTAAGAAAATTTGCTGGCCAGCGAAAATTCTTACCAACTTTGGTAAGAAAATTTCTTCATCACGTATTTTTCTTACCAAACTATGGGGCGTGCTACTTTTTCCGATTCGTTGCTGACGCGGGTGCGGCGCTATTTCGGGGTTTCGCAGGAGGAGCTGGCCCGCTACCTGGGCGTGAGCGGGGCCCAGCTTAGCCGGCTGGCAGGCGGGCAGCGGGCTTTTTCGCCGGAAGTGGCCGCCGACGCAGCGGTGTGGGAGCAGCTCCTGCCCGCGGCAGCGGCGGCTCCCCCCGGCCCGCCGGGCGCGGCCGACCTGGGCACTCCCGCCCCGGCCCCCCTCGAAGCCCGGCTCGACTACTGCCAGCACCACGCCCGCCGCCTGCGCCGGGCCCTGCGCCCCCTCGAAGCCCAGGCCGCCCACGCCGCCCGCTGGCGGGTGGCCCTGCCCGCCCTGCGCGCCGCCCTCCC
>JAQBNT010000220.1 GCA_028288445.1 Hymenobacter sp.
GGGCCAGCAGGGCGCGGCGGGGGGCCGGCGCGGCAGTGGCCGGCGTGGCCGCCAACTGGTCAAGAATGGAAATCAGCTTCATACAGGAACAGCCAGGCTGGCCACGGAAATAACGTAAGGAGCGAAGTAGGGGGCCAGGGCCGTCATCACTTCGGTAGGGGTTTTGGTGAGCAGCTGGCCGGCGCTGTCCACCACGTCGCTGTTGGCAAACGAGCCGGGCATGAGCATGTCGCGCACGGCCGCCGCCTGACGGGCCTGCACCGACGACATTTTGAGTAGAATAGTGCGCTGCGGCACACTGCTGGTGGTGAATAAGGGCAGCAACACCGGATAGGCGGCGGCCACCAGGTCAGCAATTTGCTGGGCGGCGGCCAGCACGCCGGCGCGGGTGCTGAGCGTGAACTTCGTGAGGTTGAACGCGAAATCGGTGGGCACCAGCTGGGTGGCACCCGTCGTGTCGAGGAGGTAGCCGAGCGTTTGCTTGTGCACTACCTCGTGGTCGCGCAGGTCGGCGAAAACGGCGCGCTCGGCGGTGGTCAGGTCCGTGGGCGGGGCATCCACTACTTTCTGGTAGAGCGTAGTTTGGGCCAGGGCCATCAGGTAGGCGTAGTACACCAGGCCGGAGTCGCCGGCCGGCAGGGCCAGCTGGTAAGGGTCGGCAGGGGTGGGGGTAGTGGTGGTGTCCGTGCAGCCAGCTGCAATCAGGGCCACTGAGGCGGCCGAAGCGGCCGAAACCCGCAAAAACACGCGTCGCCCGAGCGACTGCTCCCGCCAGGCGGGCAAAAAAGAGTGGTCAGACATTCGTAGTGTATTCAAGCCAGCCCGCTAACCCGAGAAGCCGGGCCCCAGCCATTGCAAAGGTACTCGCTACCCATCCATTGGTTGCAAAGCCCTAAAAAACAAAGCCGGTCCTGCGCGGGGGCAGAACCGGCTCGCGGCCGAAAGCGTGCCGCTTCGGGTAATAGGCCTCCCGGACAGGCGGGGGTTTTGTCATTCCGGTACAGGAGGAATCTGAGTGAAATCTTGAAGACATCATCATCAGATTCCTCCTGTACCGGAATGACAACGGCACCTACGCCAGCAGCCCGCCGGCGCGGGAAGAGTCCAGCACCTCGGCGGCCTGCAGGGGCTCATCGAAGGCGGCAGCGGCATCATCGGCGGTATACGTGATGCTGCCGATGCCCGTGGTGATGAGCACGGCGGGCTTCGTGCCGGCGGCCCCTTGCTGCAGGTTGCTTTCCGGCGGGCTGGGCCGGGCCGGGTTGTAGCTCGGAATGCCGTAGGTGGTGCCGCCAAGGGCCATAACGGTCTTCGTGCTACTGGCCACACCGCTGGTGTAGGCTGCTTTGTAGCTGGCATCGGCGGCCAGGTCGTCGCCGAGGCTCACCCACGGCTGCTGGCCGCGCATGGTGCGGATGTGCGCCGCGTGCCGGGCTTCGATGGAGTGAATCTGGAGCACCGGCGTGAGCAAATCGGTGCCAATGAGCTCGGCGGCGCGGCCTTTGTAGGCGCGCACGCCGGTGTCTTCCAGCACCTGGGCATATTTCAGCTGGTCGGCGTAGGTGGCGGGCAGCAGGCTGGGATTGAAGCGGATGCCGGCCGTGGCCGAGCCCGTGACCGGCGTGCCCCCGGCCGCGATGACGGCCTTGTGCAGGTAGTCTACGTGCACATCCTCGTGGGTTTTGATGACGGTGATGGCATCGGTGGCTGCGCCGGCCGGAATCTGGCCGGCAGCGAGAAACTGGCGGTAGAAGTCGGCTTCGAGCAGCTCCAGGGTCAGGGCGTAATTGAGAATGTCGGTGGGCAGGGAGGCCGTGCCGGCATAGGCTTTCTGGAACAGAGCGCCCAGGAAAAGGGGCGAGGTGGCCAGGGCCGCGCGCTGGGCCACGGTGCCCAGCGAGCTGAACACGGCGCGGCGCGAGCTGAAACGGTCCAGTACGTCGGGGTCAGCTTCCGCCAGCAGGTCGATGATGTTGAAGAAATTCATGGCAAAAAAGAAGTCGGAAGAAGATTACTGGCCGATGGTGCTGCCGTTGAGCGTCTGTTCCACGAAGGCCTGCGCCACGGTGAGCACGGCGGCCGGCGTCATTTGGCGGTCGAAGCCGAGCACGTCGGTGCCCTCGTTGGTGGCGAAGGAGCCGGGCGTAATCAGGTCGCGCACGTAAGCCGCGTGCCGCGCCTCAACGGAGACAATCTGGCCCGCAATGCCCAGGTACACGGCGCTTTTGAAGAGCTTGGCCGCGCCGTTGTAGGCGGCCACGCCCAGGTCCTCGAAGGCCTTGGCGGCATCGAGAATGCCCAGTTTGGTGTCAGTGGCAGCCTTCACGCGCTTGGTGAAATCGATGCTGTCAAACTTCGGCGTGAGGTCAGGGATAATGTTGCCGCTGAAGTCGCGGTTGATGGCCGTGCGCAGAAAGTCGCGGTGAATGGCTTCGTGGAGGGCCATTTTGGCGAAATACGGCACTTCGGCCGGCTGTAGGGGCGAGGTGGTGAGGGCCGCCACCTTAGCGTAGAAGGCGGCTTCGAGCTGCTCCAAAGCGTAGGCGTAGTTGAGCACGCTGGCATCGCCGGTGCCGAAGCTGACGTTGCCAGAGGTGCTGCTGCTGGGCGTGGTTTCGTCCTTCGAGCAGCCGGCCAGGGCCAGCGCCGTGGCCCCGGCCGTAGCTCCGGCATACATGAAGAAGGACCGGCGCTTGATGCGCGCCAGCAGGGGCTGCCCCTGCTGCAGGCTTTGAGAATCGGTGGGCCGAAGCGTGTCGGACATAAATAACTAGCGTTTGATGAGCAAAAGGAGTGGCAACCAGGCCGGCCGGTGGCTTGGGCGGGGCCAGTGCGAAACCTGCGACTAGCCCACTACACCCAGCTACCGAAGCGGATTCTGCTGGAAGATGCCGATACAAAGCTAACTCGTTGCAAACCCCGGAAACGAAACACAGGCTCCGGGGGAAAGTATAAACAGCAAAGCCGGCCCCGCGTGTGCGGAACCGGCTTTGCGGAAGCTTGGCAAAAGTACCCGTAGCGGATACTTTCAGCCAGAATTATGCGCCGATGAGCGGCGTAGCCAGGGCGAGTACTTCCGTAGCCGTCAGGATTTCGTCGAACGAAGCCTGCGCGTCTTTGGCCGTATACGTGGTGTTGGGGGTGATGGAGTTGGCAGCAATCAGGTTTACGCCCGACTGCGTGGTGGTGCTCTCCGGAATGGCACCTTTGTAGTGGTCCATGCCATCGAGGTCGCCGTTGCCGTTAATCCACGACGACTGCATGCGCATGGTGCGGATGTGGGCCGCGTGGCGGGCTTCCACCGAGTGAATCTGGAGGGCCGACTGAAGCGGGTTAATAGTACCAACGTTCGGTACGGTCACATCGGCCAGGCCGAGCAGGTCGCCGGCGCGGCCTTTGTAGGCACGTACACCGGTGTCTTCCAGCAGCTGGGCGATGGTAAGCTGCGCAGAGAAGGAAGTTAACGTAGCAAACGTGGCCGATTTGAACGTGATGTTCGTTGGCTTCGTGCCGCCGATGGCGTCAAGGACTTTTTGCAGCAACGCGACGTGGGACGTTTCGTGCTTCTTAATCTGGTTGATAGCACCCTGCGCTGCCGTTGGGGCCCCGGAGAAATAAGGCGAGGCAATCATCTTCTTGTAGAAATCTTCCTCAAGCAGCTCCAGGGTCAGTGCGTAAGCAAAGACGTCTTTAGCATCGCCGGCGCTGGTGCCAGCGTAAGCTTTCGAGAAGTAGGAGGCAATAAGAGCCGGAGCGCTGGCCAGAGCCGTGCGCTTGGCCACGGTGGTCAGCGAGCTAAAAACCGAGCGACGGGTATCGAGACGGTCCAGGGCATCGGAATCGACGGCGGACAGCTGGTCGATGATATGGAGAAAATTCATGGCGAGAGAAGTTACAAATTGAAGGGAAAGGTACTAGTTCACACCAATGGAGCTTCCATCCAGCTTTTCGGTGATGAATCCTTGGGCTACGGTAAGCACCTGGGCCGGCGTCATGGCCTTGTCCAGTCCCAAAGCCGGGTCTACTTGGTCATCCGCGGCAAACGAGCCGTAGGCTACCAAGTCACGGATATAAGCCGCGTGACGAGCTTCCACCGACACAATCTGTCCGGCAATGACGAGGTAAGCGGGGGTTTTGAGGAGCTTGCCGGCTCCATTGTAAGCAGCTACGCCGAGGTCTTCGAAAGCCATAGCCGTCTTCAGAATCTTGTCCTTGGTCAGAAACTGGTCGGCATCATACTTCGGGGTGAGGCCGCGCAGCACTTGGCTGCTGGCATCGCGGGTGATAGCTGCCTTGAAAAAGTCGCGGTGAATGGCTTCGTGCTTTGCTACTTCCTGAAAGTAAGCATAGTCGGTGCCGGTAAGAATGCCTTGGGGCAGAGCCGCCACTTTGCTGTAAAAATCTGCTTCGAGCTGCTCCAGAGCATAGGCGTAATTCAGTACGCCCACATCGCCCGAGCCCAGGCTGATGGCACCGCTGGAAGTAACGCTGTTGCCGGCGGGCAGCGAAGGCGTGGCGTTGTCCGAGTCTTTCGAGCAACCGGCCAGCACAAGGGCGGAAGCCCCGGCCGTAGCACCGGCATACATGAAGAACGAACGGCGCTTGATGGGGGTGTACAGCGGCTGGGCGAACGAGGCGTCGTCGGAGCCACGGGACTGGATGTTGTCAGACATGAGCGTGGGGTGGTTAGGTGAAAATTGAAACCAACGGAGAAGGCAATACCGTCCCGGACGGTGCCAGGAGCCCGTCTGTAAGCAATAAAACCGCAACCGTGAGGTGGTGTGTGAGCAGATACGGCATTAGCTTGGGGTAAGGATTTATTCAGTCCTCATTATTTGTTGCCGCCTTAGCAATTGGCTGCAGAATGCCGGAGTATGATTTTGGCCGGAATGAGTGAATCCAGTGCTTTCCGCTACTTTTAGGCCGTGATAATGTGCCAGTGATTATGGGAGGAGTTTTTTGGGTATTGGGGCTGCTGCCGGGGCTGTGGCAGGCCGGTCCGGGCCAGGCCCCGCCGGCTGCCCCGCCCAAACCGGGCCAGGTCGCGCCAGTTGCCCAGCCCAAGCCCCCGGCCACCCTGCCGGCCGATGTGGAGCTGCTGCCCGGCCCGGCCACGTTGCCCGTCACGGGCGTTTTCACGCTGGCTTTCCGGCTGCGCGGCGGCGCGCTGGACAAGTATTCGGAGTTCCCGGAGCTGGAAGGCTTCAAAAAAACCGGCAGAACGAGCACCACCACCACGCGCATTGTACAGGGCCGGCGCTTCTCTGACCTCACCATCACCCAGCGCTACGTGCCCTATGGCGAGGGCGAAATCGTCATCAAGCCCTTTCAGCTCACGGTGAACGGGGTGTTGCTGCGTAGTAAGGCCGCCACCGTGCGGGTAAGCCCGGCCGCCCCTGCCAACCCCGGCACCATCACCAAGCCGGTGAACCCTACCGCGCCGCTGCAAGCCGTGGCCGACCTTGACAAGATGTTTGGCAAGCCCAAGCCGGTGCTGTATGAGGAGCGCGCCGACCACGCCTTCCTGGCCGTGCTGGCCGACCGGCCGCGCGTGTTTGTGGGCGAGGGCGTGCGCGTGGGGCTGTATTTCTACCTCAAGCCCGAAGACCAGGCCCTGCTGGCCTTCCACGACTTCACCGACCAGCTGCCGCCGCTGCTGCACGAGTTGCACCAGCCCACCGCCTGGCAGGAGCCCGGCCCCGAGCCCAGCGTGACGCCCGACACCGTGCGCCACCTCGGCCAGAAATACCTGCGCTTCCGGCTGGCCGAAAACCTGTATTATCCCCTCACGGCCCAGCCCCTGCGCTTCCCACCCCTGGCCCTGACGATGGTGAAGTTCAAGCTCCTGAAAAAGCCCGAGCCCGGCCAGGATAACCGCCTGGCCGGTTACAAAACCTACACGGCCCCCGGCTTGGCGGTGGCCGTGCAGCCGCTGCCCCCGGCCACACCCGGCGGCCCGGTGGCGGTGGGCCGCTTCGAGATGCAGGAAGCCATCAGCCGGACGAAGTTTCGGGTGGGCGAGTCGTTCACGTACTCGTTCGGGGTGGCGGGGCAGGGCAACCTGGCGGCAGTGCTGGCCCCGGCGGTGGTCGCCTGGCCCGGCCTAGACGTGTACGGTCCCGATGTGCGTGAGGAGCCTGCGCCGGGCGGTGGGCGCAAGCTGTTTCGGTACCGGCTGGTGGCCCGGCGGCCGGGCGTGCTGCCCCTCGATAGCCTGCTGCACCTGACGGTGTTCAACCCCGCCACGGGCCGCTACGACGTGCTGCGCCCTGGCCTGCGGCCGCTGGTGCAGGGCGTGGTGGCGGCCGCAGAACCCTTGGCCAAGCCTCAGGATGACCCGTTCTACGGCCCCGCCTTGGCCGGGGCCGATACCACGATGCAGTCGCTGGATGTGTACCGCGACGTGCGCCGCTACGCCGACTGGCTGCTCATGGGGCTGGCGGGCGTGGCCGCATTTGGGTGGTGGCGGGCCGGGCGGCGGGCGTAGTTTTGTCAGTGGTTGACGAGCCACCTGTCATCCTGAGCGGAGCGAAGGACCTTATCACGACTGCGCCAGTCTGGTCACTGCAAATAGTCCTGCCGTGATAAGGTCCTTCGCTCCGCTCAGGATGACAGGAGCAGCCAAGCACTAAGCACCAACAACCAAGCACCAAAAAAATGTCCAATACTTTCGGCTCCCTCTTTCGCATCACCACGTTTGGCGAGTCGCACGGGGCGGGCATCGGCGTGATTATCGACGGTTGCCCGGCGGGCGTGGCCGTCGATGCCGCCCACATTCAGGCCGCGCTCGACCGGCGCCGGCCCGGCCAGAGCGACCTCACCACACCGCGCAAGGAGACTGATACCGTGCACATTCAGTCGGGCCTGTTTGAAGGCGTGACCACCGGCACGCCCATCAGCCTGTTCATCCCCAACGCCGACCAGCGCTCCGACGACTACTCCCACATCGCGCATGCCTACCGCGCCCGCCACGCCGACTACACCTACGACGCCAAGTACGGCCGCCGCGACGACCGCGGCGGGGGCCGCAGCTCGGCC